>PFJA01000177.1 GCA_002782905.1 Lysobacterales bacterium CG_4_10_14_3_um_filter_64_11 | reverse complement strand
TTCGGCGCGTGGCTGCCGAGCGCCTGCAAATAGGCGATCACCGCATCGAGTTCGGTCTTGTCGACCACAGCCGCCGCCACACCGGCGATGTCGTCATCGCTGTACGGGTCACCCAGACGCTTGAGCGCGCGCATGTGCGCGGTGATGGTGCTGGCGTCGAGCCGTTGCTCCGCCAACCACGGGTAGCCGGGCATGTTCGACTCGGGCACCACGTCACGCGGGTTGTTCATGTGGGCGCGATGCCAATCGTCCGAATAACGGCCACCAACGCGCGCCAGATCCGGCCCGGTGCGCTTGGAACCCCATTGGAACGGACGGTCGTATACCGACTCGCCGGCCAGCGAGTAGTGACCATAACGTGCGGTTTCAAAGCGCAGCGTGCGCACCATTTGCGAGTGGCAGTTGTAACAGCCTTCACGCACGTACACGTCGCGGCCAGCCAATTGCAGCGCCGGGTAAGGCACCACCCCGGGCAGTGGCTGAATCGCTTCGGCCTGATACATCAGCGGGATGATTTGCGCCAGGCCGCCGAATGAAATGGCCACGGCAATCAGGATGATCATCAGGCCGACATTTTTCTCGATGGTTTCGTGATTCATGATCGGCATTCCTCAGGCGTGTGCCATGCTGGCGTCAGGGGCCAGCACCGGGCTGTCTTTGACCTCACGTGCCATCTGAAAGGTCTTGTAGACATTCCAGGCCATGATCAGCATGCCGGCGAACACCAGCACGCCGCCGCCCAGACGCACCATGTAATAGGGGTAGGTGGTCTTGAGCGATTCCACGAAGGTGTAGGTGAGGGTGCCGTCGGCGTTGGTGGCGCGCCACATCAGGCCCTGCATCACGCCGGCGATCCACATCGCGGAGATGTAGAACACCACGCCGATGGTATGCGCCCAGAAGTGGGTATCGATCAGCTTGGTCGAATACATCTGCTTGAGGCCGAGCAGGCGCGGATACAGCATGTACATCGCACCCAGCGAGATCATCGCCACCCAACCCAGCGCACCCGAATGGACATGGCCGATGGTCCAGTCGGTGTAATGGCTGAGCGAGTTGACGGTTTTGATCGACATCATCGGCCCCTCGAACGTGCTCATGCCATAGAACGACAGCGACACGATCAGGAACTTCAGGATCGGATCGGTGCGCAATTTGTACCAAGCGCCCGATAGCGTCATCATGCCGTTGATCATGCCGCCCCAACTCGGTGCCAGCAGGATCAGCGAGAACGCCATGCCAAGGCCCTGTGCCCAATCGGGCAATGCGGTGTACAGCAGGTGATGCGGGCCGGCCCACATGTATACCGCGATCAGCGCCCAGAAATGCACGATCGACAGCCGGTAGGAATAGATCGGCCGCTCGGCTTGCTTGGGCACGAAGTAGTACATCATGCCGAGGAAGCCGGCGGTGAGGAAAAAGCCGACCGCGTTGTGGCCGTACCACCATTGCACCATCGCATCCACCGCGCCGCTGTAGGCGCTGTACGATTTGCTCAGCGACGCGGGCATGACCAGATTGTTGAAGATGTGCAGCACCGCGATCGCGATGATGTAGGCGCCGTAGAACCAGTTGGCGACGTAGATGTGCTTGATCCGGCGCTTGGCGATGGTGCCGAAGAACAACACCGCGTATGCCACCCAGACCACCGCGATCAGCAGATCGATCGGCCATTCCAGCTCGGCGTATTCACGGCCCTGGCTGAGGCCGAGCGGCAGGGTGATCGCGGCCAGCACGATGACCAGTTGCCAGCCCCAGAACACGAACGCCGCCAATCCATCAGACAACAGCCGCACATGGCAGGTGCGCTGCACCACATGCAGGCTGGTGGCGAACAGGGCGCTGCCGCCGAACGCGAAGATCACCGCGTTGGTATGCAACGGCCGCAGCCGACCGTAGCTCAGCCACGGAATGTCGAAGTTCAGCGCCGGCCAGATCAACTGGGCGGCGATGATCAGACCGACCAGCATGCCGACGATGCCCCAGATCAGGGTCATCACCGCAAACTGGCGGACGACCTTGTCGTTGTAACTCTCACTGCGGGTTTGGGACGACATACGCCCTCCGATTACTTTGACAAAACCATTTTGTCCGCGTGCTGCGGACCGTCATTTGATTGCGATCAAGTTTACTCGCGCCACGTCGGTCGCTTGTCAATGCGCGTTCACGCGGCATCGGCTCGTGCCTGTGCGAAGGCATCGCGGGTGAGGTTTTCCGGGGCGGCATCGGTGCACACGACATCGTCCTCGATGCGGATGCCGCCATAACGCCGCAGCTTTTCCACCTGCGCCCAGTGGATCGATCCGGCATGCGGGCCGGCGCGCAGTTTGGCCAGTAACGAGTCGATGAAATAAATGCCCGGTTCGATGGTGAGCGCCATGCCCGGCCGCACCACGCGGGTGAGGCGCAGGTAGGGGTGGCCGTTGGGTTTGTCGATCACGCCGCCCGCGGCACTGGCGGCGAATCCGGCGACATCATGCACCTGCAAGCCAAGCAAATGGCCAAGGCCATGCGGAAAAAAGGCGGCGCTGACGCCGCATTCGACCTGGCTTTCCGGGCTCATGCGCACGATGTCCTGGGTGTGAAGAATTGCGGCGAGGCGATGATGCGCCTGCACATGCAGTTCGCGGTAGTCGGTGCCAGCGCGCACGCCATCGACCAGCGCAAGCTGGGCTTGGTCGACGGCGGCGATCAGGCTGGCAAACGCACCCTCGTCGGCTGCCCAGGTGCGGGTGATGTCGGCGGCATAGCCAAGCTCATCAGCCCCGGCATCAATCAACAGCGAGCGCGCATGTGGCGGCCGCTCGGCCTGCTGATACTGATAGTGCAAGGTGGCGCCATGGTCATTGAGCGCGACGAT
>PFJA01000157.1:1418-13812 GCA_002782905.1 Lysobacterales bacterium CG_4_10_14_3_um_filter_64_11 | reverse complement strand
GGGTTGCACCGCTGGCGCGGTGAACCCGGGCTACCACACCCATGTGCTTCGAAATCCGAGGCCGCGTCGATGCATTGGATGATTTCCGGCGGCCCCGGGTTGCCAGCCTCAATCCGCGCGTTGCGTGTGCGCCTCGCCGCTGGCCAGTGTCCAGTCCACCACCTCGGCGCTCAGCGTCGACAACGCCGCGCCGAACGCATCGACGACAGCGGGTATTGCTTCGTCGCTGGCTCGCACGTCGTGCGCGAACAAACGGCCGGCAACGACGTTGCGGCTGCCGGCATCGAGCAAGGTTGCGTACAGCGCGATGTGCGCGCTCGGCGCACCACTTTCGCCATCGTAAACCGATTCGAACGCGCGCAAGTTCAGTTGCAGCAGGTAGTCGGCGCGCAACGCATCGCGGCCGCGGCCGACGGCAACGATCCGGCCGGAATCCTGAAACCGGCGCAGCAGTGCAGTTTCCACGAGGTCGGGTGCGGCCGCGGTCCAGCGCGCGCCGGCATACGATTGCAGTTCGTTGGCGCGCGGCCGCACTGCGATCCGCGGCGAATCCAGCGCCGGGTCGCTCAGCGGTCGATCGATCACCAGTTGCCAGGCAACGCTGGCGGTGTCGGTGACGGTACCATCGCGCAATTCGGGGCTGTACAACTGCACGGCTTCGCGTTCGGGCAGGCTGACGCAGCCGGTCACGGCGGCGAGCAGTGCGGTGAACACGGCGATCGAGCGGGTGCGTTTCATTGGGGTTTGAACTCCTTGCGATCATCGCCGCCGAGCAGGAACGCGGCCGGGTCTTGCTCGATCTGGGTGGACAGGCTGTTGATCTGGCGCAGCAAGGCGCGCAGTTCGGCCAGGGTTGGGCCGGCTTGGCCGATGCCACGCGCACCCAAGGCATCGGCTGCCGCGCCGTGCGGCCCAAGTACTACTTCGGCTTGCGCGCTGGCGGCAGCGAGGCTGTCCAGTGCGCGGGTGAGGTTGGCGCTGATCGTTGGCAGATCGGCGATCAGCGTTTGATCGAGCACTTCGGAGCCGTGATCGAGGCGTTCCATCACGCGTTCAGCGGAGCTCATGATGCCTTCCAGGTGTTCACTGGCGAGCCGTGCCGAACGCAGGGTGGCGCGGATCTGCTCGCGTTCGCCGGCCAGCGTCTGCGCCAGGTCGTTGATGGCATCCAGTGCGCCGGCAACGCGTTCGGCGTTCTGTTCGTTGAGGATGGCGCTTAGTCGCAACAGCACCTGGGTGGCCGCGGTGGCGATGTCCTCGCTGGACGACAGAAGCTTCTGGAACGAGGACGATTGCGCGATGATGCTGGGGATGCCGCCGTCTTCAGCGTTCAGCGCGGGGCTGCCCGGGCTGCCGCCGGAAAGCTGGATGAAGGCGACGCCGGTGAGGCCGATGAACGACAGACTGGCCTGGGTGTCCGCGAGTACCGGGGTGCTCGAACGCAGGCGCACGCGGGCGATGACCTGACGCGGGTCATCCGGCGCCAGCGACAGGTCGCGCACGGTGCCGACGCCGATACCGTTGTATTGCACCGGGCTGCCCGTGGTCAGGCCGCTGACCGGCTCCTTGAAGATCACATCGTATTCGCGCCAGGCGGCGTCGGAGGTGAACTTGGCGGCCCACAGGGCGAACAGCACCATCGCGATCGACACCGCGAGGGTGAATACACCGATCAGCACGTGGTTGGCTTTGGTTTCCATCATCGTTCTCGCTTGGCGGTCTGCGCCGCGCGCGCGCGCGGGCCGTGGAAATATTCGCGTACCCAGGGATGATCGTAATCCTGCACCTGCTCGAGGGTACCGATCGCCAGCACTTTGCCTTCGGCAAGCACCGCGACCCGATCACAGATGGCATACAGCGTATCGAGGTCGTGGGTGATCAGGAACACGCTCAGGCCCATCGCCTGTTGCAGGGTGCGCAGCAATTGGTCGAATGCCGCCGCACCGATCGGGTCGAGGCCGGCGGTGGGCTCATCGAGAAACAGCAGCTCCGGGTCGAGTGCCAGCGCTCGCGCCAGGCCAGCACGTTTGCGCATGCCGCCGGAAAGCTGCGACGGCAACTTCATGCAGGTGTCGATCGGCAGGCCGACCAGACGCACCTTGAGTTCCACCAGATCGTTGCGCAGCGCGCTCGGCAGGTCGTGGTGGTGCTCCTTGAAAGGCACCGCCACGTTTTCGGCGACATTCAACGACGAGAACAGGGCGCCATCCTGGAACAACACGCCGGTACGGCGTTCGATCACGCGATGGCCGGCCTCGCTGCCGGCCAACACGTTGTGCCCGAGTGCTTCGATGGAGCCGCCCTGCGGCCGACGCAGGCCGAGGATGCTGCGCATCAACACCGATTTGCCCGAGCCCGAGCCACCGACCACGCCGAGGATTTCACCGCGGTACATGTCGAGGTCCAGATCGCGATGCACCACTTGCGTGCCGAAGCGGTTGTCCAGCCCGCGAATGCGGATCACGGTATCGAGTTCGCTGGCCGTGGCGCTCACCAGTCCATCTCCATGAAAAACACCGCCGCCAGCGCGTCGAGCACGATCACCGAGGAGATGCTCTGCACCACGCTGGAGGTGGTGCGCTCGCCAACCGACTGCGCGGTGCCGGCAACCTTGAACCCTTCCAGACAGCCGATCAGGGCAATCACCGCCGCGAACAGCGGCGCCTTGACAAGGCCCACCAGCAGGTGGCGCAGCGCCACGGTTTCGTGGAATCGGGTCAGGAACGCTTCCGGGGTGATGTCCAGGCTGATCGCCGCCACGCTCAGGCCACCGGCGATACCGGCGATCATGGCGATGAAGGTGAGCAGTGGCGTGGCAATCACCAGCGCCAGCAGGCGCGGCAATACCAGCAGTTCGATCGGGTCGAGGCCAAGGGTGCGGATGGCGTCGATTTCCTCGCGTGATTTCATCGCGCCGATCTGCGCGGTGAAGGCGCTGGCAGTGCGTCCGGCCACCACGATCGCGGTGAGCAGCACGCCGAACTCGCGCAGGAACGAAAAACCGACCAGTTCGACCACAAAAATGGTGGCCCCGTAGGTGGCAAGGACCGTGGAGCCGAGAAAGGCCACCACCGCGCCGATCAGGAAGCACAACACGGCAATCAGCGGCACCGCATCCAGCCCGGTTGCCTCGATGTGGTGCACCATCGCGGTGATGCGCAGGCGCCGGGGATGGATCGCGGTGCGCAGCAGCGTGCTCAGGCTCAGGCCGATGAAACCCAGAAACATGCGGGTTTGCAGCCACAGGCCGAACGTGGTCTCACCAATCCGCGCCAATACGTCGCGCAGGCCGCTGTGCGGCCCGGGCACGATGCCATCGTGCTGGCTGGCGCCGGCAATCGCGGCCAGCAGGGCCTGATGGTTCGGGCCCAGTGCCACCTGCGCGGGCTGCAACTGCAAGCGGTCCAGCAACTGCACCAGCAGCAGCGCGCCGGCCGAGTCCAGGTGATCGATCTGGCGTGCGTCGATCTCGGCGATCCCGTGCCACTCGTGCGCCAACGCCGCCTGGCGGGAGGCGGCTTCGGCCAGCGTCCAGCGACCGGCCAGCAACAGCCGGCTGCTGCTGCTCGGGTCCACTTGCACCGGCGGCTGTGGGTTCATAGTTGCGCCAGTGTGCCAAAAATGCGGTCGTTGTGGGCGCTGGGCGCGGGCGGCGCCCGATGGCCAGGCCTCATGCCAGCATCAACGCGACCCCGCTCAGCGCCAGCGCCACGCCGGCAACGCCGCGCCAGCCCGGGCGTTCACCGAGCCACAGCCAGGCCAACAACAGGATGAAGATCGAGGCAGTTTCGTTCAGGATCGCGGCCACCGGCGCACTGGTGTATTTGTAGCCACCGAGCCAGAACACCATCGCCAGGCCCTGGCCGAAGCCGGCCGCCAGCAGCAGGCGACGCCACGGCACCGGCGAGGACCGCGCCGCCATCGTGGCCAGCTCGCCGCGCAGCGCGGCCAGCACCAGCATGCCCACCACCGCGCCGAGCATGCGCAGGCTGGTGATCCAGAACAACGGCTGGGTTTCGAGCACCCGCTTGATCATGACGATGGCGATTGCCATCAGCGCGATCGAGGCAGCGCCAAGTGCGGCACCGCGCAGCGGTTGCCTGGCAGTGCCGCGCCAGCGCGTCGGCACCCACGCCGACAGCAGCACGCCAGCGCTGACCAACACAAATCCGAGCCATTGCCAGCCGTGCAGCTGTTCGTCCAGCAGCACGAATGACAGCACCACCACCAGCGGGCTGTACAGATTGCCGATGATGCCCATGCGCCCGGCGCCGAGCGCATTGAGCGCGCCGAAGTACAGGGTATCGGCCACGGCGATGCCCAGCACGCCGCTGCCCAGCACCAGCGCCCACTCGACGGCGCTGAGTGCTGGCAGGGCAAACCCCTCGGCCCACAGCGTGATCGGCATCAGCGCGGCCAGCACCACCATGTTTTTCAGGAAGTTCAGACGCAGCGGCGGCAGGGTGTCGCCCAGACGGCGGTAGAGAATGACGCCCACCGCCCACACCACGGCACTGGACAGCGACAGGATTTCACCAAGACCGATCTGCATGGTGTGCGATCACCGGGGGCGGAAGCGCAAGTATCGGTGATGCGATGGTGATGATGCTCGGCAGTTCGCGGCGTTCGTGCGATCCTTGGCGGGTGATGGATGGCGAGGGGCAGCGGTGCAGGCGATAACGACCGGCATGGGGCGGGAACCGTTTTCAGCGCGGGTCGACTTTCTGGTCGAGCTGGCGCGGCGGTTGCACGCCTATGGCACCACCGCGCAGCGCCTTGAGGGTGCGATCAGCGCGGTGGCGCGCCAATTGGGCCTGGAATGTGATCCGTGGTCGAATCCGACCGGGCTGATCCTCACCTTTGCCGATCCGGCGAGCGCGGAGCTGACCTCGATCACGCGGGTGATCCGGCTGGAGCCGGGCGATGTCGATCTGGGCAAGCTGTGCCGTGCCGACGCCATCGCCGAACGGGTGCTGGCTGGCACACTTGATCTGGCCGCGGGCAAGCAGGCCTTGCGTGCGTTGGATCGGCCGCCGCGCCCGCGCGTGCAGCGGATGACGGTACTGAGCTTTATCCTGGCATCGGCCGCCGTTGCCGGCTTGTTGCGTGCCGGCTGGCCCGACATTCTGGTGGCTGCGGGTATTGGCGGCCTGATTGGGGCGCTGCACGTACTGGGTTCACGCCACCCGCGTGTTTCGGAAACCTTCGACGCGCTGGCCGCTTTGCTGGCAACCTTGATCGCGGCAGCAGTGGCGACCTGGTGGGTGCCGCTGTCGCTGAGCTCGGTAGTGGTAGCGGCGCTTATCGTGTTGTTGCCGGGGTTGGCCTTGACCAATGCGGTTGCCGAGTTGACCAGCAATCATCTGGTCTCCGGTTCGGCGCGTTTTGCGGGCGCGGTATCGACGCTGTTCAAGCTCACCTTCGGCACCGTGGTGGCCATGCAATTGGTCGCGGTCTTGGGTTGGAAACCGATCGAAGCGGTCGCCGTGGCGCAGCCGCACTGGGTGGAGTGGGTTGCGCTGGCGTTGGCATCGTATTCGTTTGCCGTGCTGTTTCGCGCCCCACGTCGCGATTATCCGCTGGTGATGGTTGCGGCGGCGCTGGGTTATGGCGTTACCCGGCTCACCGGCCTGTGGTTGCGACCCGAGCACGGCACTTTTCCACTCGGCGTTTTTTTGGCCGGGTTGGTGGTAACTGCGGCGAGCAATATCTACGCACGCACCGCCAACCGCCCAGGGGCGTTGATCCGGGTGCCGGGCATTATTCTGCTGGTGCCGGGCAGTATCGGCTTTCGCAGCATCACCTTGCTGATGGAACACGATATGGCGGTGGGCTTTGCTACCGCGATGAGTCTGCTGGCGGCGCTGATCGCGCTGGTTGCCGGCGTGTTGTTCGGTAATCTGCTGGTGGCGCCGCGACGCAATCTTTAGGGACCCTCTTGAAACCTACTGCGCGACCCGATTGCTTCGTTGCGCGGTGCTCGCAATCCTCATGTACGCAAATGTACACTGTGGTTCCTGCGCTCCGTGCGCCTTGCACGCGGGCCGCGCTCGCTACGGTTTCAAGAGGTTCCCTATAGGCGTGCTGTGCGGTGAGTTATCGGCGCCGCGTCAAATACAAAAAAGCCCGGCATGTGCCGGGCTTTTGCGCGTTCCGAGCGAGTGCTCAGATCAACATGTCGCTTTCTTTGCGACCCTTGGCGAGTTCTTCGTTGAACCAGCGCGGGCGTTTGCCGCGACCACTCCAGGTTTTATCTGGATTGGCCGGGTTGCGGTACTTGGGAGCGACTTTCGCGCTCGATTTGCGGGCGCCCTTGGCACCACCGAAAAGCTCTTCAATAGTGTAACCGTGTTGCTTGGCCAGCGCCGTCACCTGCTGCCGCACGGCGCCGATCTTTTGGCGTTGCACTTTTTTGCGTTGACGTTCAGCGTTGGCGATCAGGGTGTTGAGTTCTTCTGTGCTGAGATTACCGAGGTCGATGTGCATGAATCCTCCTGGAGAACGTGTTTACGGCGATTAAAAATAACGGCGATTGATAATAGCGCAGTGACATTAACCGCGGCCGACTACGGAGGTCTGTAACAGATGTTCAGTCACGCAAGTGGAACGGCTGCCAGGGAACGTCTGCACAAGCCACATCCGGCGTCATTGCGAGCACAGCGAAGCAATCCGGCGCGTATTTCTGGAATGCAACATCGCGCAGCTGCTCGCAATGACGGCTTGCTCAGGGCATCGCTAGCAGCCGGTCGGACTTGACGCTGATCTACTGCGGAAAAGCCGAGATGGGTCAAATTTTCCGCTCGTTCTCGTTAAATGGCCCTGGCATTCGCCTCAAAAGAGCAAAAAATCTGCCTCAAACCAGCTTTCCCTCGCTACGATCGGTCAAGCCCGACAGGCTGCTAGCTGCCGTGGCCTGCGCCGATTCGCTGCAACAACTCGGCCTTGCTCAGGGATTCATTGATATCGCTGTTACGCGCCCGGTATTCAAACGTGGCGGTTGCCATGCCGCGTTCGGAAACAACGACCCGATGGGGAATGCCGATCAATTCGATATCGGAAAGCATCGGGCCGGGGCGCAGGCCACGATCATCCAGTACGGTATCGATGGCCAATGCCTGCAATTCGTCATACAGCGCGTTCGCGTGTGCGACGACCTCGGGTTTGGATTTGGGATTGATAATGCACACCGCGACTTGCCACGGTGCCATCGGCTGCGGCCAGCGGATCCCGGCTGCATCCGAGTTTTGTTCGATGCAGGCAGCGACGATACGGCTGACGCCAATGCCGTAGCAGCCCATGTACATGACGCAGGCTTTGCCGTTTTCATCAAGTACGGTGGCGTGCATGGCGTTGGCGTATTGCTGGCCCAGTTGAAACACGTGGCCAACCTCGATGCCTCGGGCAATGCGGATATGGCCGACGCCATCGGCGGCGCGATCGCCTTCGACAACATTGCGCAGATCCGCGACCAATACCGGTTCGGGCAGGTCACGGCCCCAATTGACGCCGTGCAGGTGATAGCCGCTGCGATTGGCGCCGACCACAAAATCGGCCATCGCGGCGACCGTGCGATCGGCAATGACCTGAATCGGCTTGGCGCAGGCCAGCGGCCCGAGAAAACCCGGTTCACAGCCAAGGTGCTCGAGAATTTCCGCCTCGCTGGCCAGCCGGTAATCGGCGAACCCGGCAAGTTTCGCCAATTTGATGTCATTGACACTGTGATCGCCGCGCACCAGCACCAGCGCAAAACCGTGATCGCCGATGATCGCAACCGATTTCACCGTGCGCGTGAGTTCGATGCCGAGCAGGGCAGCGACCTCTTCGCAGGTTTTCTGGGTGGGTGTGGCGACTTCCTGCATCAACTGGCTTGGCTGCGGGCGCGGCTGGTCGGGGGCCAATGCCTCGGCCATTTCGATATTGGCGGCGTAATCGGAGCCATCGGAAAAGGCGATGGCGTCTTCACCGGAATCGGCCAACACGTGGAACTCGTGACTGGCGCTGCCGCCAATCGCGCCCGTATCGGCCTGCACGGCGCGAAAGCGCAGGCCGAGCCGGGTGAATATCCGGCTGTAAGCGTCGTACATGGCCTGGTAGGTAACGGCCAGGCAATCGGCGCTCAAATGGAAGGAGTAGGCATCCTTCATCAGGAACTCGCGCGCGCGCATCACCCCGAAGCGCGGACGGATTTCATCGCGGAACTTGGTCTGAATCTGGAAAAACGTGAGCGGCAATTGCTTGTACGAGCGCAGCTCGCTGCGCGCCACATCGGTAATGACTTCTTCATGGGTTGGCCCGAAGCAATACTCAGCGTCCTTGCGGTCGCGCAGTTTCAGCAGTTGCCCGCCGAATTTCTGCCAACGGCCGGTTTCTTCCCACAACTCGCGCGGCTGCACCGATGGCATCAGCAGCTCGATGGCGCCCGCCGCGAGCATTTCCTCGCGCACAACCTGTTCTACCTTGCGCAGTACGCGCAGGCCCAGTGGTGTCCAGGTGTAAATGCCGGCCGCGTGTTTGCGGATCATGCCGCTGCGCAGCATCAACTGATGGCTGACGATTTCGGCATCGGCGGGGGTTTCCCGCGAGGTGTGCAGATGAAACTGGGACAGGCGCATTGCGCGGGCCTTGAGTGGACTGAGCGCGCAATTGTAGCGGGCTGGCGTGCGCCACCCAAGCGGCACGCGCTCAGCGTGTCACTGCCAACGCCGCACGGCTATTCGCAATACGCGGTGATTGCGCCTTGCGCCCGCTTGAGTTCGGCCTGCCGCTGATCGGCATCGAGCAACTCGTTGACGCCATCGCCATCGATGTCCTGCGCGACATCAGTCTGGCCTTGCAGCGTGGTCAGATTTTGCCGCGCGCGTTCGCACAGTTGCCGGCGCGACTCGGTGATCGAGCGGGTGCTTGGTGGCGCTGATGCGTTGCTGGCCAAGGCGTCGGCATCGACGGCGGCTGCGGGTGGGCGGCTGTTGATCGCGATTTCACGCACGCCGGCGCCATCACCGGGAGGCGGTGAATCGGAATAATGCGACACGCCTTTGGCGTCGACCCAGTGGTACACCTGGTCGTCGGCGTGGACGGCGGCAAACGGACCCAGCAAGGCCAGGGCGACGGTAAAACAGGTTATCAACAGGTTGCGCATCGTGGCGGCTTCCGCGGGGGCGTGCGCACAGTTTAGCGCCTCGCGCGGGCCGAATCATACCGTTTGCCGGGATATTGGCTCCGCCGGGCTGGCAACGCCGGCCGGACTGGATACACTGGTAGCTCCTCACACAGGGGCTGCCCATGAGCGACCTATCGCCCGCGCCCGCGCCACGTTCGCGCGGTATCTACCTGCTGCCCAATCTGCTGACCACCGGCGGCCTGTTTTCCGGGTTCTATGCCATTTTGGCGGCCGCCGACGGGCGCTTTGAAATTGCCTGTATCGCCGTTTTCGTCGCTGGCCTGTTCGACAGTCTGGACGGCCGCATGGCGCGCTACACCGGCACCACCAGCGAGTTTGGCGTGCAATACGATTCGCTCGCCGATCTGGTCAGTTTTGGCATGGCGCCGGCGCTGGTGATGTATCACTGGGCGCTGGTGCATTTGCGCGCCGATGCCTCGGTGCTGGGCAAAGTGGGTTGGGCGGCGGCGTTCCTCTACGTCGCCTGTGCCGCGCTGCGCCTGGCGCGGTTCAACACCCAGGTGGGCTCGGTCGACAAGCGCTGGTTCATCGGCCTGGCCAGCCCCGCGGCGGCTGGCTTGTTGATGGCATTTGTGTGGACCTTCGATGATCTGGGTTTCAGTGGCAACGAATTGCGCCATGTCGCCTTGCTGCTGACCGTGTGCGCCGCGCTGGCGATGGTGAGCCGGGTTCGCTACACCAGTTTCAAGGCCGCGCCGCGCTCGGATCGCGTGCCATTCCTGTTCATGTTTTTGCTGGTGCTGGTGCTGGTGGCGTTGTTGATCGATCCGCCCAAGGTGTTGTTGACGGTGGGGCTGGGTTACCTGCTTTCCGGGCCGTTGACTTGGCTGTGGCAACGCCGACGGCGCGGCGGGGCGGACACCGAATGAGTGTTGGCAGCACCGCGAGCGTGGTGTTTTCCGATCGTCGCAAGCAGCTGTTGCAGGCGATGGGTTACACCGTGTGGCAGTTCAAGCCACGGATGGCCGATCAACACTGCCTGACGTTGGAGCTGGATTGCGAGACGTTGGCATCGCCGGTGGTGAGCGCAATGCTGGCGTTTGTCGGGCTCGATGTCGAGCAAGCGCGGCGCCACGAGCAAGCCGGCGGCCGCTTGCTGTTGTGTTGGCAAGCACCGGGCACGGCACTGGTGTTGCCCCCGGCATCGGCTTTGCGCCACGCTGCGGGCAAGCGCAGCGTGTGGCCGGCACTGCGCGCCCTGCGGCGCTCGCTCGCGCTGTGATGAGTGCGCAGCGGCAAATCCGGGCGCTGATTCGGCCGATGACCGAGGCCGATCTTGATGCCGTGATGGCCATCGAACTGCGTGCGTATCCGTATCCGTGGAGCGACGGCATTTTTCGCGATTGCATCCGCGCCGGCCATCACGCCTGGGTGCTCGACCGCGATGGCAGCCTGTGCGGCTACAGCGTGCTCAGCATTGCCGCCAATGAGGGGCATCTGCTGAACGTGTGCGTGGCACCGGAGTTTCAGGGCCGTGGCCTTGGCCGGCGGCTGTTGCGACGCATGCTCGATCTCGCGCGCTGGCATCATGCGCAGCGGGTGTTTCTGGAAGTGCGGCCAAGCAACCCGCATGCCGTCGCCCTGTATCAGGACGAGGGCTTCAACGAGGTTGGCCGGCGGCGCGGCTATTACCCGGATGGCAACGGCCGCGAGGACGCGATCGTGATGGCGATGGAGTTGCTCAGCGGCGATGACTGGCCGCCGTAGGATGGGTTTCGCTGCGCTCTACCCATCCGACGGCCTTACAAATCCGCCAAGCGTTCGCGTTGTTCGCGCAATCCCGCCAGCGCGGCGGTGAAACCCGCGATGCGCGCACGTTCCTGTTCCACCACCGCGGCCGGCGCGTTGGCGACGAAGTTGGCATTGCCCAGCTTGCCTTCGGCCTTGGCGATTTCAGCGGCGAGGCGACCGATCTCCTTGTCCATGCGCGCGCGCTCGGCGCCGACATCGATCAGCCCGGCCAACGGAATCAGAATGCGCAGATCGCCGAGCGCGGCGGCAGCAGCGGGTGGTGCCTCATCGCCATCGACGAGCCATTGCTGCGATTGTGCGCGGCACAGGAAGGCGATCGCATCGGCAAACTGCGCGCTGCGGGCGCGATCTTTGGCATCACCGCCGGCGAACAGCAGCGGCACCGGTTTGCCGGGCGGCACGTTCATTTCGCTGCGAATGCGGCGCACCGCCGAGATCACGTCCTTCAGCCATTCGATGTGTGCCGACGCCTCGGCGTAATCGCCGGCAAACTCGGAAACCTTGGGATACGACTGGCGCGAGATCGAATCGCCCCGTGCCGGATCGGCGCTCAGGCCGCGACACGGCGCTACCGCCTGCCACAGTTCCTCGGTGACGAACGGAATCAGCGGATGCAGCGCGCGCAGCAGCGCTTCGAGCACCACGATCAGGGTGTGGCGGGTGCTGGCGGCGGCCGCTGCATCATCGCCGCCGAGCGCTGGCTTGGCCAGTTCCAGAAACCAGTCGCAGAACGTGTTCCAGGTGAACTCGTAGATCGCCTGCGCCGCCAGATCGAAACGATAGGCGGTGAACTGCGTGTCGATTTCCTGCAATAGTTTGGCGAACTGCGCCAGCAGCCAGCGCTCGGCCTCGGTAGTGGGCTGTGGCGCGCCGCTGGCGATCACGCCATCGGTGTTCATCAGCGCGAAGCGGGTGGCGTTCCACAGCTTGTTGCAGAAGTTCTTGTAGCCCTCGCAGCGATTCAGATCGAACTTGATGTCGCGGCCGTGGCTGGCGAGGCTGGCGAAGGTGAAGCGCAGCGCATCGGCGCCGAACGCCGGGATGCCGTCGGGGAATTCCTTGCGCGTGGCTTTCTCGATCTTGGTTGCCATCTGCGGCTGCATCAGGCCGCCGGTGCGCTTGGCCACCAGATCGTCGCAGCTGATGCCGTCGATCAGGTCGATCGGATCGAGCACGTTGCCCTTGGACTTGGACATCTTCTGGCCGTCCTTGTCACGCACCAGACCGGTGATGTAGACGTCCTTGAACGGCACCTGGCCGGTGCAGTGATCGGTCATCATGATCATCCGCGCGACCCAGAAGAAAATGATATCAAAGCCGGTCACCAGTACCGAGGTGGGCAGGCGCTTGGCGTAGTCGTACTTCGCCATCGCGGCCGGGTCCGGCCAACCCAGCGTGCTGTGCGACCACAGCGCCGAGCTGAACCAGGTTTCCAGCACGTCGTTGTCGCGGGTCAGCGTT
>PFJA01000157.1:0-1333 GCA_002782905.1 Lysobacterales bacterium CG_4_10_14_3_um_filter_64_11 | reverse complement strand
GGCCCCACCACAACTGGCGGCTGATGCACCAATCCTGAATGTTGCCCATCCAGTGACGGTAGGTGTTGATCCAGTTCGGCGGCACGAAGCGCACCGCGCCCGGCTTGCCATCTAAACCTTCCACCAATTCCAAACCGCGTGCGGCCAGCGTATCCATCTGCACAAACCACTGGTCGGTGAGCCAGGGTTCGATCACCTGAGCGGTGCGATCACCGCGCGGCACCATCAGCTTGTGCTTGTTCTGTTCGATCAGCAGGCCGGCAGCTTGCAGTTCGGCCAGCACCGCCGTGCGTGCGTCGTAGCGGTCGAGGCCGCGAAAGCGCTCGGCGGCGTTGTCGTTGATTGCCGCCTCGGCGGTGAGCACGTTGATCAGCGGCAGGCTGTGGCGCTGACCGATGGCGTAGTCGTTGAAATCATGCGCCGGGGTGATCTTGACGCAGCCGGTGCCGAACTCGCGTTCGACGTAGCTATCCGCAATGATCGGAATCGTGCGCTCACTCAGCGGCAGTTGCAGCATCTGGCCGACCAGATGCGCAAAGCGTTCATCCTCGGGATGCACCGCCACGGCGACATCGCCCAGCATCGTCTCCGGGCGGGTGGTGGCCACGGTGAGGCCGGGCTTGCCGTCCGGGCCGCGCAGCGTGGTGTCGGCAAACGGGTAAAAGATCGACCACATGAAGCCGTCTTCTTCCTCGCTTACCACTTCCAGATCGGAGATCGCGGTCTTCAGCACCGGGTCCCAGTTGACCAGCCGTTGGCCGCGATAGATCAAGCCCTCCTGGTACAGCCGCACGAAGGTTTCGGTCACCGCTTTCGACAAGCCCGCGTCCATGGTGAAGCGCTCGCGCGACCAGTCGCCCGACGCGCCCATGCGGCGCATCTGGCGGGTGATGGTGTTGCCCGATTCGTGCTTCCACTGCCACACTTTTTCGATGAAGGCGTCGCGGCCGAGCGAATCGCGGGTCTCGCCCTTGCCTTCAGCAGCAAGGTTGCGCGATACCACCATTTCAGTGGCGATGCCGGCGTGGTCGGTGCCGACCTGCCAGAGCGTATCGAAGCCCTGCATGCGGTGGTAGCGGATCAGCGTGTCCATCAGCGTGTGCTGGAACGCATGACCCATGTGCAGGGTGCCGGTGACATTCGGCGGCGGCAGCATGATGGTGTAGGGCTCGCCCACGCCGGACGGCTGGAAGCAGCCGCTGGCCTCCCAGTGCGCATACCAACGCGTCTCGAAGTCGCGGGGTTCGAAGCTCTTGGATAGTTCGGTGGTCATGGCGGAATCGGATTGGGTGGTTGGCGGAGGCGCAGGCCGAGCCGCGCAGTCGGCCATTAT
>PFJA01000285.1 GCA_002782905.1 Lysobacterales bacterium CG_4_10_14_3_um_filter_64_11 | reverse complement strand
TACAACTTCGCGGTGCCCCGGGTTGCGCCGGCACTGCGTGCCCCGGGTTGCGCCGGCACTGCGTGCCCCGGGTTGCGCCGCTTCGCGGCTATAACCCGGGCTACTTGGGGTATGGATCGGCTCAATCGGCTTTTTGCAGCGCCAGCAGCAAGCCGCGACAACTGCGCAGGCGTTCGCTGGCGGCGGGCAGATCCAGGCTGATGCGCAACTTGTCCGGCCCATCCATGCGGTAGTGACGCGGCTGCGATTGGAGCAGCCGGATCACGCTCATCGGGTCGACGTTGGGCTGGCTGTTGAACTCGATACGGCCACCGCGATCGCCCAGGTCGAGTTTGCGGATGCCCAGTGCGCTGGCGCCGAGCTTGAGTTCGGCGATCGCGAACAGATTTTTCGCCGGCTCGGGCAACAAACCGAAGCGATCGATCATCTCGACTTGCAGTTCACGCAACGCCTCGGCGTCGCGCGCACTGGCGATGCGTTTGTACAAGGTCAATCGGGTGTGTACATCGGGCAGGTAGTCATCTGGAATCAACGCCGGGACATGCAGTTCGATCTGCGCACCATGCGAATGGCTGGCGTCGAGGTCGGGGATCTGGCCGAGCTTGAGCGAACGCACCGCACGCTCCAGCAGTTCGGAATACAGCGAGAACCCGATCTCGGCGATCTGCCCGCTTTGTTCCTCGCCCAGCAGCTCGCCGGCGCCGCGGATTTCCAGATCATGGGTGGCGAGGGTGAAGCCGGCACCGAGTTCGTCGAGGTTGGCCAGCGCTTCCAGGCGTTTTTCGGCATCGCCGGTCATCGCCTTGCGATCGGGCACGATCAGATAGGCATAGGCGCGGTGGTGGCTACGCCCAACCCGGCCGCGCAACTGGTGCAATTGCGCCAGGCCAAAGCGGTCGGCGCGGTTGATGATGATGGTGTTGGCGCTCGGGATGTCGATGCCCGATTCGATGATGGTGGTACACACCAGCACATTGAAGCGCTGGCGGTGGAAGTCGAGCATGGCGGCTTCCAGCTCGCGTTCAGGCATCTGGCCGTGGGCAACGCGGATGCGCGCGTCGGGTACCAGTTCACCGAGTTCGCGCGCCATGCGCTCGATGCTGCTGACTTCGTTGTGCAGAAAATACACCTGGCCGCCGCGCGCCAGTTCACGCGCGAAGGCTTCGCGCAGTACGGCGGCATCCCAGGGGGCAATAAAGGTTTTCACTGCCAGCCGGTGCGCGGGCGCGGTGGCGATCAGGCTCAGTTCGCGCAGGCCGCTCATCGCCATGTTCAGGGTGCGCGGGATCGGGGTGGCAGTGAGCGTGAGCAGATGCACCTCGGCGCGCAGTGCCTTCAGGCGCTCTTTCTGGCGCACGCCAAAACGCTGCTCCTCATCGACGATCACCAGCCCGAGGTCGTGAAACGTGACGTCGTTCTGCAACAGTTTGTGGGTGCCAACCACGACATCGATGCCGCCACTGGCGAGTTGCTCCAGCGCAGCGCGGGTTTCCTTCGGCGATTTGAACCGCGACAACACCTCGACCCGGATCGGCCAATCGGCGAAACGGTCGCGGAAGTTGCGGTAATGCTGCTCAGCGAGCAGGGTCGTTGGTACCAGTACCGCCACCTGCTTGCCGGCGTTGGCGGCGACGAAGGCAGCGCGCAGCGCGACTTCGGTCTTGCCGAAGCCGACATCGCCGCAGACCACGCGATCCATCGGCGTCGGGCGGCCAAGTTCGGCAATCACCGCTTCGATGGCCGCCATCTGGTCCGCGGTTTCCTCGAACGCGAATCCGGCCGCGAACGGCTCGTACAAGGCGCGGTCGAGCGGCAACGCGAGGCCCTTGCGGGCCTGCCGGCGGGCCTGGATTTCCAGCAGTTCGGCGGCCACATCGCGCACTTTTTCAGCGGCCCGACGCTTGGCCTTTTCCCAGACTTCACCACCCAGTGCGTGCAACGGCGCCAGCTCAGGCGCGGCGCCGCTGTAGCGGCTGACCAGATGCAACTGCGCCACCGGCACGTACAGCTTGTCGCCCTTGGCGTACTGGATTTCCAGAAACTCGGCGAGCTGACCGCCGGCATCGAGTGTGGTCAGGCCCTGATAACGACCGACACCATGATCTTCATGCACGATCGGTGCACCGATGGCGATCTGCGTCAGGTCACGGATGATGCTGTCCGGGTCGCGACCGGCGCGTTTGCGGCGGCGCGGCTGCGCCGCGCGTTCGGGGTAGAACTGGCGCTCGGTGAGCACGGTAAGCGGCGGCTCGCTGAGCGCAAAGCCGTCATCGATCGCCGCCACGGTAATGGCCCAACGACTGTCGGTTTGCGCCGCGAACGCATGCCAGTCGGCCACGGTTTGCGGCTTGATGCCATCGCCGGCAAGCAACTCCAGCAGCGCTTCGCGGCGGCCGGCGGAATCGCTTGCCAGCAGCACGCGCCCCGGGTAGTTGCCGAGGAAGCTTTTCAGCGCGGCCGCTGGTTCGCCCTTCTGCGCCAGGGGCAGGCTCGGTGCCGGCTGCACGCCCAGACGATGTGCTTCGCCGTAGTGCGGGTGCGTTGGCGGGCACCACTCGATGCGAGGCATCGCATTGAGTCGCGTGCGCAAGGCCTGCGCGGCGAGGAACAGTTCGTCGGGCGGCAATACCGGCCGCTCCAGATCGTGCCGGCGCTGTTCGTAACGCTCGGCGGTTTGCGCCCAGAAACTTTCCGCCGCGTCCAACGCGTCACTGGCAAGCACGGCCAGGGTGTTGTCGCCGAGATAGTCGAACAGCGACTGGGTGCTGCCCTCAGCGAAAAACAGCGGCAGGTAATACTCGATGCCGGCGGGTGTGCCGCCCTGTTTCAGATCCTGGTACAGCGGGCAGCGCCGCGGGTCGATGGCGAAGCGCTCGCGCAGGCGGCTGCGCACGGCGCTGCACGCCGCGTCGTCGAGCGGAAACTCGCGCGCGGGCAGCAGGCTGATTTCATCGATCGGATGCAGCGAGCGCTGGCTCTCCGGGTCGAAGCTGCGGATCGATTCGACCTCGTCATCGAACAACTCGATGCGATACGGCTCCTCGGCACCCATGGCGTAGACATCGAGCAGCGCACCGCGCACCGCGAAATCGCCCGGATCGAGCACTTGCCCGACATTGCGGTAGCCAGCGGCTTCCAAACGGCGCTTTTCGGCATCCATGTCCAGGCGTTGGCCCTTGCGCACCAGCAGCGCGTTGCCGCCGATGAAGCGGGTCGGCGGTAGCCGCTGCATCAGCGTGCTGACCGGCACCACCAGCACGCCGCGCTGAATGCCGGGCAGACGGTACAGTGCGGCAATCCGTTGCGAGATGATGTCCGGATGCGGGCTGAACTGATCGTAGGGCAGGGTTTCCCAGTCCGGGAAATGCAGCACCGGCAGATCGCCTGCGAAAACCCGCAAATCCTGTTCCAGGGTGTGCGCGCCGTGGGTATCGCGAACCACCGCCAGCAGCAGCCCCTTGTGTTGCTGGGCGGCGCCGATCAGGGCCAGCGCTTGGGCGCTGATGCTGGCCGGCTGTTGCCAGCGCGCACGTTGTTGGCCAGCACGCGGTAGCGGTGGCAAGAGCAGGGATGATGTCGTCATGAGGGCGCGCAGTGTACCGCGAGGCGCAGGTGGTTGGCTCCCACAAGAGCGGCGCTGCCTGGCGCACAGGGTGCGCTCCGAGATTTCCCTGTAGACACTCCGTGCCAAGGCAATGCTGCTGTGGGAGCCGGCCTGCCGGCGAACAATGCCGCGAGAACCTTCGCGCGCAGGCGCGCTCCCACGACAGCGGTGACCGTCTCCTGTAGGCCACACCCTGTGGGTGACCGCAGCATCGTTGCTGGCTGGCGCGTGATCCTGGCGTCAGCGCAGGCGCAGGCGGATATGCACCATGTCGTCGGATGGGTCATGGCTGTCGCGCACGAAGCCCAGCTCTTGCGCCAGTTCCAGCATCGGATGATTGTCGCTCAACACATCGCCATGAATCTCGCGCAGTCGCTTGCGCCGACCCCATTGGATCAGACGGCACAGCAGGTGCCGGCCCAGCCCCTGACCGGCGAGAAAGTGCGACACCAAAATGGCGAACTCGGCACCCTTGACATCGTCAACCACCACCAGTCGCGCCACCGCTCCGACCAGCGCTACGCCAGGCGGCAACGGCTCGCTGGCGACCAGCACAAAATCTCGTCCCGGCTGCGGGTGACACAGCCGCTGGGCATAGTCGGCCGACATCTCCTTCATCGCGTAACCGTAGCGTTTACGGATTTCGTCCGGGTGCAACAAGGCAAAGCCGGCGCGGATTGGTTCGGCGTCGGCAGCGGTGATCGGGCGGATCCACAATTGGCGCTGATCGGGTAGCTGCACACGCTCGCACCACGCTCCGGGCATCGCGTTGCGCGCCAAGCGATATTTGTGTTTGGGCTTGAACATGGGGCTCATGCTGCCACGCGGGTTTGGTGAACACACTCTAATGTGTTCATGTGACGGCAGGCTTGCCGCATGGTCTACAATTTGCGCCCCTGCCCCGAGCACAACTTGCATGGCCGCAAAAGCCGATTCGACCCGCACGATTTTCTTCGCTTTGGGCGCCAATTTCGCCATTTTTCTCGCCAAGGGCATCGCGGCGCTGCTTTCCGGTTCGGGCGCGATGCTGGCCGAGGCGGTGCATTCGCTCGCCGACACCGGCAATCAGGGCTTGTTGTTGCTTGGCATGCACCGCGCCAAGCGGCCCCCGTCGCCGGATTATCCGCTCGGCTTCGGCAAGGAAATCTATTTCTGGTCGTTTCTGGTGGCCGTGCTGCTGTTCAGCGTCGGCGGCATGTTTTCGCTGTACGAGGGCCTGCACAAGCTCAGCGCGCCGGAACCCCTGAATCACCCGTGGATCGCGGTCGGAGTGCTGGTCTTTGCCATCATCGCCGAGTCGGCATCGCTGCGTGCCGCGTTGCACGAAGTGAACAAGGTGCGCGGCAGCAACAGCTTGTGGCACTGGTTCCGCGAGAGCCGGCAGGCGGAATTGGTGGTGGTGTTTGGTGAAGACCTGGCGGCGTTGCTGGGCCTGGCGTTTGCGCTGGTGGCTGTGCTGCTGACCATGGCAACCGGCAATCCGCTGTTCGATGCGATTGGCACCATGATGATCGGCGTGCTGCTGATCGTGATCGCGATATTCGTGGCGGTCGAGGTCAAGGGGCTGCTGATTGGTCAGGGTGTCGATCCGGCGCTGAAGGCACAAATCCACACATTTCTCGCTGGCCGCGCCGAGCTTGACGAGGTGTACAACGTGATTACCCTGCAATTGGGCGATGACGTGCTGGTGTCGATCAAGGCGAAGATGGCAGCGGTGCCGTCGGTACCCGACCTGATCGCCGCGATAAACACGCTGGAACGTGATCTGCGTGCGCAGTTTGTGCAGGTACGCTGGAGCTTCTTCGAGCCCGATGACGCGGCATAGCAGCGTTTGCGGCACCGCTCTGAAAGTAACGGTGAGCGAAACACTACACTAGGAGGTGCGCCATGTCCGAGAAGTTCAAGAGCTTCAGCGAGTTCTACCCGTACTACCTGTCCGAGCACAACAATCGCACGTGTCGCCGCCTGCATTACACCGGCAGCGCGCTGGTGCTGGGTGTGCTTGCCGCGGTCATCATGGGGCGGCTGGCGCCGATCGGGTTGTTGAGCATCCCGCTGATCGGTTATGGCTTCGCCTGGGTGGGGCACTTCGTGTTCGAAAAAAACCGCCCGGCCACGTTTACCTACCCGCTGTGGTCGCTGCTGGGCGACTGGGTGATGTTCAAGGACATGTTGATCGGGCGGATCCGGTTTTAGGGATGATCTTGACCGGCAAACCGCTCCTGGCCTCGGTGTTGTCGCCTTACTTGCGTTCGGGTGAGTAACACGTCCAGCCTGGGCTTTTCAGGCTCGCCGAGCGCGGCATCGCCGGACTCGGCTCCGCCGGATCAATCACTTGCGTAATTGATCCGCGTGCAGGCCATCCATGGTCTGGCAAAACTCTGACTTGAACAGATTTCCTCAGGCGAGCATCGAGCGCGCCAGCGCGGTCAGGTGCACTTCATCGGGGCCGTCGGCGATGCGCAGCGAGCGCGCACCAGCGTAGGCGCGCGCCAGAAAGCGATCCTGCGCCAGTCCCGCGCCACCGTGCATCTGGATCGCACGATCGATGACGGTGCAGGCCATGCGCGGGGCGACGATCTTGATCATGCCAATCAGATCCTTGGCGCCACGGTTGCCGACCCGGTCCAGTTCCGCTGCGGCGTGCAGGGTGAGCAGGCGCGCCTGCTCGATTTCGCAACGCGACAGTGCGATCGCTTCCTGCGCCATCCCATGACCGCCCAGCGGTCGGCCGAAGGCGGTACGGCTGCGGGCGCGTGCGAGCATCAGCTCCAGCGCGCGCTGTGCCAGACCGATCAGCCGCATGCAGTGGTGGATGCGGCCGGGGCCGAGCCGCGCCTGAGCGATGGCAAAGCCCGAGCCGGGTGTGCCGATCAGATTGCTGGCCGGTACCCGCACCTGCTCGAATGCCAGCTCGACATGGCCATAGGGCGCGTCGTCGTAGCCAAACACGGTAAGCGGCCTCACCACCCGCACGCCCGGCGTATCCATCGGCACCAGTACCATCGAATGGCGGCTGTGGCGCTCGTTATCGGGGTTGCTGACGCCCATCACGATCAGGATCGCGCAGCGCGGATCGCCAGCCCCGGTGGTCCACCATTTGCGGCCGTCAAGCACCAGCGCATCGCCGTCACGACGGATGCTCAGCGCGATGTTGGTGGCATCCGATGACGCCACGTCCGGTTCGGTCATCGCGAAACCGGAGCGGATTTCACCGGCCAGCAACGGCGCCAGCCAGCGCGATTTCTGTTCGGCGCTGGCGAACTGATGCAGCACTTCCATGTTGCCGGTATCGGGTGCGTTGCAGTTGAACAATTCCGGTGCGATCAGCGAGCGACCCATCCGCTCTGCCAGCGGCGCGTAACCGCGGTTGCTCAGGCCAGCGCCATGCTCAGGGTCGGGCAGGAACAGGTTCCACAGGCCGGCCGCACGCGCCTTGGTCTTGAGCTCTTCGATCAGCGGGCACACCTGCCAGCGTTTGTCTTGATCGGCATCCCAGGCCTCGATCGCGGCTTCGGCCGGATACACGTACTCCTGCATGAAGGCATCGACCTGCGTCAGCAGGTTTTGTGCGCGTTCGCTTTCACCGCTCATGACAGGCTCCCGAAGTCAAAAATAGGTCCACAACTCGCGCGCATCGGCCAGATGCGGCAGCGCATTCCAGCTGCCCATGCGCAGCCCATCGGGCAGCGCATGAAACTCGCACAGCGCGCTGTTGCGCAACGACAGGTTCAGTTCGATGGCGCGTTCATCGGCGGCGCCCAATGCTTGTTGCGCCAACTGCGAGATCACCCCGCCCGATGAGATCACCAGCACTTCCTGAAAGGCGGCCTGTTCGCTCAGCGTGGCAAAGGCACGCTGCGTGCGTTGCCGGAATGCCGCCCAGGTTTCCGTGTGCGCGTCGAGTGTTCCGGCAACCCATGCCCGCAGTGCCGCTTGCAACAACGCGAATACCTCGCGCGGTGTACCGCTGTTGCCGCCAGCCGTGGCGTGGATGCTGGGGTGATCGGGCTGTTGGTCGATGAACGCCGTGATGATCGCGCGATGGTCGAACTCGTTCAGGTCGGGGTCGATCCGTGCTGTTGGCAAGCGGCTGCCGCCGAGGGCAAACGCTTCCGCCAGGCCATCACAGGTTTCGCGGTGCCGGCGCATGCCGCCGCAAACGACCGTGACGAAGCGCATGTCATGGCGCGCCAACCACGCCCCCAGGCGCTGCGCTTGCGCATGCCCGTTGCCGGAAAGCTGGTCGTAATCGGCACTGCCGAACGACGCCTGTCCATGGCGAACCGCCAGCAATGTCATGGCGTGTGTGGCTCAGCGCGACACGAAGAACTGCTGCTGAAAGCTGGCACGCAGTGGGCTGTTGGCACCTTCGGCAGTGATGGTGATTTCAAAGGTGAGGGTTTCCTTGTCGGCAATCCGGGTTTCCCCGAGATAATAAACCGCTTCGCCCTCGCGCACTTCGCGCATGCGCAGTTCCTGGCGCTGGCCGTTGAGGTTGGTGGCCGCCGCAGTCACCACCGCAGGCACAGCCTTGTCTTCACCCGGCACGCCTTTGCGCACCGCGACATTGAGCAGCGCACGGCTGGCCGAACGGGTAATGCCGTACTGGTGCGCCACGTCAGCGGTGATGTTGGTGGTCGGCAATGCGTTGTAGTGCACGGTGATATCGCCCGTCTGGACCATGCTCTGGTGCTGCGCGTTGGCGCTGGGCATTGCGGCGAAGGCGAGCAACGACAGCGCGGCGATGCGAACGAAATGGTGGCTCGGTTGCATGGTTGGGATCCTCCTGGCGAAAGGTGTTTGGACGGCAGCGTTGGCATCATCGCGCTGGCGATGTGCTGCTGTCACCTGTTGGGTTTGCGTTTGTTCAGACTGACGCCGCTGCGGCAAGTTCAGCACCGCGTCGGGTGGCGGCGTCGATGGCGCGTGCGATCAGCGCGGCGAAACCATCACCCTGCATCTGCGTGATCGCGGCGTGGGTGGTGCCGCCGGGCGACGTCACGCGCTGGCGCAGGGTGGTTGCCGGCGCATCGGATTCCAGCAACATCCGCGCGGCGCCGAGAATGGTTTGATTGACCAGCGCACGCGCCGCATCCGCTGTCAGGCCTTGCGCCTGTGCCGCGGCCTGCCACGCCTCGGCGAGCAAAAACACATACGCCGGGCCGCTGCCGGATACCGCCGTCACCGCATCCATCAGCGCTTCATCTTCGATCGCGACGCTGATACCGACCGCGGCCAGCAACGCCATCACCTGGGCACGCGCGGCATCGCCGACTCTGGCGTTGGCGCACACGCCGGTGGCTCCGGCCCCGAGCAGTGCCGGCGTATTGGGCATGCAGCGCACGATCGCCTGCTCGCCACCGAGCCAGCCATCGATTTGCGTGCTGGTGATGCCGGCCGCAATCGAAACGATGGTCGGGCGCTGCGCCTGCGCCAGCGCACGCAGGCTGGCGCAGACGGTTGCCATGACCTGTGGCTTTACCGCCAGAACCCAGATTGCGGCGCCATCGGCTGCCGCTGTGTTGTCGGCATCGGCCTGAATGCCAAAGTCATGCGACAGGCTGGATCGAGATTCAGCATTGGGGTCGGCGGCGCGGATGGATGCGGCGGTGGTGCCGCGCGCCAGCAGGCCACCGATCAGGCTGCGTGCCATGTTGCCGCCGCCAATGAAGGCGATGATGGGGTCGTGGTGGAGTGGGGTGGTTTCGCGTTTGGTCATGGACGGCTCTTGGCGGTTGCGTGGTGCAAAGTGCGATATTCGCACGATAGCCAGCGCAGCGCTTGCCGTTCAGCACGAAGCAGTCCAGTGGTTGGGTGTTACCCGGCAATGCATCGCTTTTCCGGTTCATCCCAGCGCGCCATATCATCGTGCCGTGGTGGCTCTGGTAGCACGGGTTGAGGCGAAGCCGAAATCCGGGGCCCCGCACCCGTTCACCACGGCCGCGCGCAAAATCCCGGGTTACGGCCTGCGGCCTAACCCGGGCTACCACAACACGCGCAAACCGGCATCGCGGCACGGCAAAAACCCCCCGGTAGCCCGGGTTGAGGAAAGGCCGAAACCCGGGGCCCTCAACCGGTTCACTGCGATCACGGCGAAACCCGTGGCGTATCGCGTCGCCGACGACCGAAAGCCATCAATTCCGCGTTGCGCGCTATTCGCGCGGCCCGAACAAAGCCGTGCCGATACGCACCAGGTTGGCACCGTGGGCAATAGCCTGTTCGAAATCGCCGCTCATGCCCATCGACAAGGTGTCCACGCGCGGGTAGCTGTCACGGAGTTGGCAATACGCCTGCTGCATGCGGGAAAAGCTGATCGCGCGCTGTTGAGCATCGTGTTCGGGGTCGGGTATGGCCATCAGCCCGCGCAGGCACAGGCGGCTTTGACACGCAATACGTGCCGCCAGCGCTGCGATCTGCTCCGGCAGGCACCCCGATTTGCTGCGTTCGCCGTCGATATTGACCTGAATCAGCACGTTCAGCGGCGCCTGCGTGTCACTGCGATGGCGGGCGAGGGCGGCGATGACGCTGTCGCGATCGACGCTTTGCACCCAGTCAAAGCGCGTTGCCGCTTCGCGTGCCTTGTTGCTCTGCAAGTGGCCGATCAAATGCCACTCCAGCGCCAGGTCGCGCAACGCATCGTGCTTGGCGCTGGCTTCCTGCACATAGTTTTCACCAAACGCACGTTGCCCGGCGGCGGCAAGGGCGCGGATCGCAGTATCACTTTGGGTTTTGGACACCGCCAGCAGGCGGACACGATCGCGGCATCCGGCGTTTTGCGTTGCCGTTGCGATACGCTGCAATACGCTGTTCAATCGCTGTTCCGGGCTAGACATTGGGGCGGATTTGACCTGTGCTGATTGCGGCTATACTGCAACGAATGAGGCACCCCATGATAGAGGCGAGGGAGATCGTACGTGGATATTGCCGAGCTGCTGGCATTTTCAGTAAAGAACAAGGCCTCCGACCTGCATTTGTCGGCCGGGTTGCCGCCGATGATCCGCGTCGATGGTGACGTTCGCCGGATCAACATTCCCGCGCTTGATCACAAGCAGGTGCACGCGCTGGTCTACGACATCATGTCGGACAAGGCGCGGCGCGACTACGAAGAGTTTCTGGAAGTCGATTTCTCGTTCGAAATACCGGGCCTGGCGCGCTTTCGCGTCAACGCTTTCAACCAAAATCGTGGCGCTGGCGCGGTGTTCCGTACCATTCCATCCGAGGTGTTGTCGCTCGATGATCTGGCCGCGCCCAAGGTGTTCCGCGAGTTGATCGAACAGCCACAGGGCCTGATTCTGGTGACCGGGCCGACCGGTTCGGGCAAGTCGACCACGCTGGCGGCGATGGTCGATCACATCAACAAAAAGGAGTTCGGCCATATCCTGACGGTTGAGGACCCGATCGAGTTCGTGCACACCTCGCAAAAGTGCCTGATCAACCAACGCGAGGTACACCGCGACACCCACGGCTTCAATGAAGCGCTGCGCTCGGCCTTGCGCGAAGATCCCGATTACATTCTGGTCGGTGAGTTGCGCGATCTGGAAACCATCCGGCTGGCACTGACCGCCGCCGAAACCGGGCATCTGGTGTTCGGCACTTTGCATACCAGCTCCGCAGCCAAGACCATCGATCGCATCATCGACGTGTTCCCGGCCGGCGAAAAGCCGATGGTGCGCTCGATGTTGTCCGAGTCGCTGCGCGCGGTGGTGTCGCAGTCGCTGCTGAAGAAAGTCGGCGGCGGCCGCGTCGCGGCGCACGAGATCATGGTCGGCGTGCCGGCGATCCGCAACCTGATCCGTGAAGACAAGGTGGCGCAGATGTATTCCGCGATCCAGACTGGGCAGCAATATGGCATGCAGACCCTTGACCAGTGTTTGCAGGACATCGTCAAACGCGGCCTGATCACACGCCAGTCGGCGCGCGAGTACGCCAAGGACAAGCGGTTGTTCGATTGATGCCGGGGCTGGGGCTCGGAAAAGCCAGCGTAACAACACAGAAGCAAAGAGCGGATGTCCGCAAAAGACGCGAAGTACGCAAAGAACACAAAGAACACAAAGAACACAAACACGGGTAAGGACTTTCCTTTGCGCACTTTGCGTGTTTCGCGGACCATTTGCTTTTCCCAAGCCCAGAGTCCGTAGGATGAGTAGAGCACAGCGAAACCCATCGGTCCCGGGTCCCGGCTTTATGGAGATAACGCCATGAGCAGCATCGACTTCACCTCTTATCTGAAATTGATGGCGCACAAAAAGGCGTCCGATCTGTTCGTTACCGCCGGTGTGCCGCCGTCGATGAAGGTCAACGGCAAGATCGCGCCGATCACGCAGAACCCTTTGACGCCGCAGCAGAGCCGCGATCTGGTGCTGAACGTGATGACCCCGGCGCAGCGTGAGGAGTTTGAGAAAACCCACGAGTGCAACTTTGCCATCGGCGTCTCGGGTGTCGGCCGTTTCCGCGTCAGTTGCTTCTATCAGCGCAACCAGGTCGGTATGGTGTTGCGCCGGATCGAGTCGCGCATCCCCACCATCGATGAGCTCAACCTGCCGCCGGTACTCAAGACGCTGGCGATGACCAAGCGCGGCATCGTGTTGTTCGTCGGCGCTACCGGCACCGGCAAATCGACCTCGCTGGCGGCGCTGATCGGTTACCGCAACCAGAACTCATCGGGCCATATCATCACGATCGAGGATCCGATCGAGTTCGTGCACAAGCACGAGGGCTGCATCATCACCCAGCGCGAAGTCGGTATCGATACCGACAGTTGGGAAGCGGCGCTGAAAAACACCCTGCGGCAGGCGCCGGACGTGATCATGATCGGTGAAATCCGCACCCGCGAGGGCATGGATCACGCGGTGGCATTCGCCGAGACCGGTCACCTGGTGCTGGCCACCCTGCACGCCAACAATGCCAACCAGGCGATGGATCGCATCATCAACTTCTTTACCGAAGATCGCCGCAACCAGTTGTTGATGGATCTGTCGTTGAACCTCAAGGGCGTGGTCGCGCAGCAACTGGTGCCGACCCCCGACGGCAAGGCGCGGCGGGTGGCGATGGAGATTTTGCTGGGTACGCCGTTGGTGCAGGACTACATCCGCGACGGCGAGATCCACAAGCTCAAGGAGGTGATGAAGGAATCGACCAACCTCGGCATGAAGACCTTCGACCAAGCGTTGTTTGAACTGTACATGGCCGGTGAAATTTCCTACGAGGACGCGCTGCGCTACGCCGACAGCACCAACGAGGTGCGTCTGAAGATCAAGCTCAGTCAGGGTGGCGATGCGCACTCGCTGTCGCAGGGCATGGATGGCGTGGATCTGGTGGAGTCGAAGTAATTCCCGCGGCATTGCGGGCGTAGCCGGGCTGGTGCAGTGCTTCGTACTTGGCGGCACTTTCAGCGTAGTACCGCAAGCCCTTGGCAAGCGCAGCAACACCGGCATGGCGCTTGCGGCATGCTCCCTGCGGGCGGCCTTAGGGCTGGCCATCTGCGGTGTTGCGCTCGCTCATCAGGGAGCAAACCTGCCAGTGCTCGCGCGCCGTGCATCTGGCCGCCAGACGGCCGCTGAATGTGCCGACAGGCTGCTAGGCGATCAGGCGACCCGCGGTGTCACAACGCTGTGCCTCGCACCGCGTTTGCAAGCGGCCATGGCCGGGGCGGCGGTTTTTCGGCAGCGGCCGTGGTGGCCGCGATACAATAGGCCGGTGAATACCTCTGCTCCCGAAGTGTCGGGCTCGCTGCTCGGCCAGCTTTTGGTCGCCATGCCAGCCATGGACGACCCGCGCTTCGCGCGCGCCGTCGTGCTGCTGTGCCAGCACAACGACGACGGTGCAATGGGGCTGGTGGTCAATCGATTGTCGGAGTATCGGCTGAGTGAAATATTTGCGCAGATGCAGATCAGCGGGATTTCCGCGGGCGTTGCGGATCGGGTGGTACTGGCGGGTGGCCCGGTGCAGACCGACCGCGGCTTTGTGTTGCATGCCGGTACCCGCGATTGGGATTCGACGCTGCGTATCACGCCGTCGCTGGCGGTGAGTACCTCACGCGATGTCCTGGATACCATTGCCTCCGGCCAGGGCCCTGAGCGGTTTCTGCTGATGCTGGGGTTCGCGGGTTGGGGGCCTGGCCAGTTGGAATCGGAGTTGGCCGACAACGCCTGGCTCACCGTGCCGGCCGATGATGAACTGTTGTTTGACGTGCCGCTGGATATGCGCTGGCACACCGCCAATACCCGGCTTGGCGTCGATCCGGGACAATTGGCCGGTTATGCCGGGCACGCCTGATGGCGTCGGGCACACGGCCGTCGGCGGTGATGCAATCGGCGTGCGTGCTGGGTTTTGATGTCGGCAGCCGGCGCATCGGGGTGGCGGTGGGCAGTGCATTGACCGCCGGCGCACGCGAATTGGCGGTGGTCGATGTGCGGCAAGGCGTGGTGGACTGGGCCCGCGTTGCGCAGTTGCTGCGGGAATGGCAACCGGCGCAATTGCTGGTTGGCGACCCGCGCACGCTGGATGGCGGCGATCAACCGGCACGTCAGGCGGCGCTGCGCTTTGCCGAGGAAGCGTTGCGACGCTTTGCGCTGCCGGTGCACCTGGTCGATGAGCGCCGCAGTTCGCTGGAAGCTGCCGCCCGCTTCGCCCATGCGCGTGCCGCCGGTGCGCGTCGCCGCCGTGATGCGGCCATGCTCGATGCGATGGCGGCAGTGATCATCATCGAGCGCTGGCTGGACAATCCCGAACAAGCACAGGCTGTGGAGTTGCCATGAGTTACCCCTGGCTGCGCGGCGATGGCCGTTTGCGCCACCTGATCACGCTCGATGGCATGCCGGTTGCGATGCTGCAGCGTCTGCTCAACAGCGCGCAGGCGATGCTTGCACACGCCCACGGCGGCCTGGCGTTGCGTGAGCGGCTGTCGGGTGCAACCTTGTGCTCGCTGTTTTTCGAGCCGTCGACGCGAACCCGGTCCAGCTTCCAATTGGCCGCCACCCGCCTGGGCATGGACGTGCTCAATTTCGATGTCGCCACCTCGTCGGTCGGCAAGGGTGAATCGGATCGCGACACGCTGGCGACGTTGCAGGCGATGGGGGTCGACGCATTTGCGGTGCGCCACAGCCGTGATGGTGCGGTTGCGGAACTGGCCGCCGCCGCTACCGCGGGAACGGTGCTGATCAATGCTGGCGATGGCCGCAACGCGCACCCCAGCCAGGGCTTGCTTGACATGCTGACCGTGCGCCAGGCGAAAGGCGATGACTTTTCCCGATTGCGCATCGTGATTTGCGGCGACGTTCGGCACTCGCGGGTGGCGCGCTCGGACATCCACGCGTTACGGGCACTGGGCGCGGGCGAGATCCGCGTCTGTGGCCCGGCAAACCTGTTGCCCGACGCAGACGTGCTGGCCGGTTGCCGGGTCCATGACAACTTCGATACGGCAATCGCCGATGTCGATGCGGTGATTATGCTGCGCCTGCAACGCGAACGCATGCACGAGGGGCTGGTGCCCTCGCTGGATGGCTATTTTCGCGCGTTCGGGCTGAGCCCGGAACGTCTGCGCCGGGCGGCGCCAGACGCGGTGGTGCTGCATCCGGGGCCGATCAACCGCGGCATCGAGATCGATCCTGCGGTGGCCGATGGCCCGCAATCGCGGATATTGCACCAGGTGGCGAACGGCGTTGCCGTGCGCATGGCGGTGTTATCGGAGTTGCTTGAACAATAAGAGCATTGGGTCCGCCAAGGACGCCAATTGCGCAAAGGAAAGCACGACGGGCCAGTAGAAGGATGGGTAGTAGCCGTTCTCGCCCATCCGGCAACTGCTCCTGCGTCGCCTAAAGCGCCTCCTTTTGGTGCTCTCGGCAATTGCTCCTGCATGGCTCTGCCTCCTCCATCCATGGAGTCGTACCTTCGGCATGATCCACACGGACGTGGGGAATGCGGATTTTGCATGGAAAAAAATATCTGCCCATGCCGTCGCCATGTGCTGCGCGGCACTCGGACATCCCTGCCCATCGCGCGACGAAACCCATAGCCGCCCACCCAGCGCTGTTATTCGCACCTTTTGCGTCTGTTGCGGAGCAGTTGCTTTTCCGCAGTCCCCAGTTGCGCTCTACCCATCGTGCGGCAACTACGGCGAGCGTTAGGTTGCCGAGATATCCCCGCTCATTGCGTTAGCCCACGGAAGCTGCCCGCCTCGAATTGCCAAGTGCGGGTGATATGCAGCAACTCGATGTGGTCGCGCGTTTCCGGCAGCGGCGGAAACGGCTCCGCCAGGCGTACGATGCGCACCGCTGATTGATCGAGCAGGGCAATGCCGCTCGATTCCACCACCGTAATGGCCTGCACGGTGCCGTCGCGGCGCACCGACACCGTCAGCACCAGGCGGCCGTGCAGGCGGCGTTGCCTGGCCTGTTCCGGGTAGTTCAGGTTGCCGATCCGTTGCACGCGATTGACCCAGACGCGCATGTACGGTGCCCAGGCGTATTCGCGGGTACTGGCGGTGATCCGTTTTTCGTTGGGGCGGCGTGCGTAGGCTACGGTCTGCTGCTCCACTTCTGCGGCCAGCCGCGCCATTTCGACCTGACGCTCGATCCACTCCGGCCCCAGTGCCAGTAGCGGGTTGCGTTCGGGCGGGGTGTCTTCCGGGCTGGCCACACTGCGCTCGCCGTGTGTGGTGCTCAGCACCCGATTGCTGGGCGGTGGTTGCGGTGCCGGCGCTTGCGCCTGCAACGGCTGGCGTGCAACGCCGGGCTGTTCGCGGACCACGCTGCCGAGCTGTGGCTCACGCGGTCGTTCGGCCTGCTCGGCGTCACCACCGCCGCGCTGACTGGCCTGCGCCAGGAAGTCGGCACGCTCCGGCGCCTGCTCGCTGCGGGTCTCGGTCAGCATCACATCCAGGGTGGGTTGCACGCCCGCCGGGTCGTCACGCGCAAAGCCGATGCCAAGCAAGATCACGCCATGCGCGACCAGCGACAGCGCCAGGGTCGCGCTCAGGCGATCACCAGGCCCTGCTTGCCTGTGGATCAGGGTGTCAATGGCGGGCTTGGAGGCGGGCGTGGATGGCATCAAACAACTGTCCGGCAATGTTCAAGTCAAATTGGGCGTCCAGTTCGCGGATACAGGTCGGGCTGGTGACGTTGATCTCGGTCAGGCGGTCGCCGATGATGTCGAGGCCCACGAAGATCATGCCGCGGCGGCGCATTTCCGGGCCGACGATGGCCGCTATCCGGCGGTCGTCAGCACTTAGCGGCCGCCCTTCGCCGCGGCCGCCGGCAGCAAGGTTGCCGCGAAACTCGTGGCCTTGCGGGATGCGGGCGAGGCAATACGGTACCGGCTCGCCATCGATCAGCAGTACGCGCTTGTCGCCGTCGCGAATGGCGGGCAGGTAGGCCTGCGCCATCGCCAATTGGCCGTGTCCGGTCAGTGCCTCAAGGATCACATTGAGGTTGTCCTCATCGGCGCGGACACGAAAGATCGATTGCCCACCCATGCCATCGAGCGGCTTGAGCACGCAATCACGGTGGCTGTGGATGAAAGCCCGCAGTTGTTCGCGGTCACGGCTCACCCGTGTTGGCGGACACAGATCGGGGAACAGCAGTGCCGCCAGCTTTTCGTTCAGATCACGCAGCCCGGACGGCTCGTTGACCACCAGCGACCCTTGCGCCTGGGCCAGCGAGAGGATCTGAGTGTCGTGAATGAAGTTGCCATCGACCGGCGGGTCCTTGCGCATCAGAATCACCGGTACTTCAGCGAGCGCGCGCTGCTGCCAGGGCCCCAGATCGTAGTAGTGGCTGGCATCCTCGCGCACCGTCACCGCAGCCAGCTTGGCCATGGCGACGCCCTGGCTGACCGAGAGCCCCCCTGGGCTGACATAAAACAGACGGTGGCCGCGGCGCTGCGCTTCCAGCATCATGGCAAAGGTGGAGTCCTTGCCGATCTTGATGGCTGCAATCGGGTCCATAACGACAGCAACATCACATGGCATGGCGGTCTCCAGGTTCAGGCGGTTGTGCTGCCGGGCTTGCGGTTGCAGGCATCGCGGTAGTGGTCGATAGGCGACGTGCCTGTGCCGGGCCAGGCGACTGCTCAAGGTGCTGCCAAGCAAGACGCACTGCACCAAGCCGGCAAAGCGCGTATCGTAACAGGCGCAGTGCCTGCACCGCTGCCGTGGCACGCAGTGCTTGACAGACGCGGGTGCGATTGCGATATAAGCTAGGCGTAAGTGCGCGCTTGGCGCGCTGCCGAGTCCAGATGGGTGTGTTCCATGCGGGGAATTCGATGAACGATGCAACACAGTCCGGTAGCTTCGCTGGGCTTCGGGTCATGGTGATCGATGACTCCAAGACCATTCGCCGCACCGCCGAGACCCTGCTGAAAAAGGAGGGATGCGAGGTGGTGACTGCGAACGATGGCTTCGAGGCGTTGGCGAAGATTGCCGACCAGCAGCCTCAAGTTATCTTCGTTGACATCATGATGCCGCGCCTCGATGGCTATCAAACCTGCGCCCTGATCAAGAACAATCAGATGTTTCGCGGCACACCGGTGATCATGTTGTCGTCCAAGGATGGCTTGTTCGACAAGGCGCGTGGCCGTATCGTCGGCTCCGAGCAATACCTGACCAAGCCGTTTACCCGCGATGAGTTGCTTGGCGCCATCCGCCGATTCATACCGGGCACATGAGCCGGTACACGCTTGTTGCCACACGCCAGATTGCCAAGGGGGGTTAGATGGCTCGTATTCTGATCATTGAGGATTCACCGACCGATACCCGGGTATTCACCACGCTGCTCGAAAAGAACGGGCATCAGGTGATCGCTGCGGGCAGTGCCGAAGATGGTATCGCAGCCGCCCGGAAGGACAAACCCGACCTGGTGCTGATGGATGTCATTTTGCCCGGGATGAATGGTTTTCAGGCGACGCGCGCGTTGACGCGCGACCCCGAGACCGCGAACATTCCGATCATCATTGTCAGCACCAAGGGGATGGAGACGGATCGCGTCTGGGGGCTGCGCCAGGGCGCACGCGATTACATCGTCAAGCCACCCAACGAACGCGACCTGATCGATCGTATCGCAACCCTGCTGGGGGCTGGCTGACGCACTTATGCAAACCACGCAAACCTCGGTAGACCCGTTTGCCGTGCTGCTCGATTATGAGCAGCGCAGCCTCGCGCATGAGCCTGGTCGCCCGGAACAGGTCGATGCGGCAGGGCATTGGCGCGGGGTCGGGTTCCGGCTTGGGCAGCGCCGTCTTGTGGTCGGTTTCGACGAGGTCGTTGAGATCATTCCGTTGCCCCCCGCAACCCCGGTGCCGGGCGCCGCGCCATGGATGTTGGGTGTCGCCAATGTGCGTGGCACGTTGTTGCCGATCGTCGATTTGAAGCAGTTCATGGAAGGTGAGCGCACTGCGCTGCACGAGTCGACACGGGTTCTGGTGGTGCGTCAGGCCGGTGGCAACGTGGCTGTGTTGATCGACGAGATGTATGGTCAACGCACATTCAACGATGATGACGCCATCGCAAGCGATGACGTCGAGGCCAGCCGCTTCGAAGGGTTCATCAAGCAAAGCTACTGTGTCAATGAGCTGGTCTGGGGGGTGTTCGACATGGCCTTGCTTACCCGCACTCCCGAATTCCGTCAGGCTGCCGCGTGAGGGTCTGTACCATGAATCAACAACGCAATGAGGTTCAATCATGAGCACTGCATCAGGCGCACAGGCGGGCAAGGGGCGCGGCGCGCTGACCAATTTATTCAGTTTTGTGCTCGTGTTGGCGATCGCCGCCTTCTTCCTCAACTTCTACTTCGGCAACCAACGAAATGCCGAAGAGAACAAGGCGCGCGAATACATCGCCGAAATCCAGGTGCTCTCGCAGCAGATTGCGAAGTTCTCGGCAGAAGCCGTTTCCGGCGGTTTCGAGGCGTTTGCCGAGCTCAAATCGACGCGTGGACGCATCGAAACCCTGGTGCGCAACCTGCAAACCGGTAACGCCGACGACAACGTCCCTGCCTATCAGGGGCAACCGGGTGTCGGCGATGCGTTGCAAAAACTGGTCGATACCTGGGCGCCGGTAAACAGTAGCGCGCAGCGCATTTCCGAGCGCGAGGAATTGGTGCTTGGCCTGGCCGACACGGCCGCCGAGTTCTCCAGCCGGGTGCCGCAATTGCAGGCCAAGATGGATGAAGTGGTGCGCCAGATGATGGACACCGGATCATCCAGCTCGCAGGTCTACATCGCCATGCGGCAATTGCTGCTGGCCGATCGCATGTTGCGCCGCGTTACCGTGATCTTGCAGGGCGGCGCCGGCGCGGTGTCCGCTGCCGACGCGTTCTCGCGCGACGCGCAGGGCTTTGCGCAGGTCATGGCAGGTCTGGAGCGGGGCAATGCCGAATTGGGCCTGCGTCGGCTGGAAAGTGGCGCCGCGCAGCGGGCATTGTCCGAATTGTCGGCGCTGTACACCGACGTGCAGAAGGATGTCGACAGTATTCTGGAATCGTCTACCGATCTGTTTGAGGTCAAGGAGGCATCCGGGCAGATCTTCCAGGATTCCGCGTTGATGCTCGATGCCGCACGAAATCTGAACACCGCGTTCAACACCCTGCCCAACACGCGCTTGTTCCCGGGCTTGCTGGTGGGCGTGATCGCGGGCATCGCGGCTGCGATCGGTCTGGCCGGCCTGTTGTTTGCCCTCTGGCGTGAGCAGAACAACCGCCTGCGCGATCAACAGGAACACAACCAGCGCAACCAAGAGTCGATCTTGCGCCTGCTCGATGAAATGGGCTCGCTCGCGGAAGGCGATCTGACGGTCAAGGCGACGGTTACCGAGGAAATCACCGGTGCCATCGCCGACTCGATCAATTTCGCGGTCGAGGCGCTGCGCAGCCTGGTGCAAACGATCAACGAGACCGCCGTGCAGGTGGCTGCTGCGGCGCAGGAGACGCAGGCAACGGCGATGCATCTGGCCGAAGCGGCGGAACATCAAGCGCAGCAAATCAGCTCGGCATCGTCGAAGATTCAGGAAATCGCGGTATCGATCGACGAGGTGTCGCGCAACTCCGCCGAGTCGGCCGACGTGGCGCAGCGCTCGGTGCAGATTGCCGCCAAGGGCGCGGATGTGGTGCGCCAGACGATTCAGGGCATGGACTCGATTCGTGACCAGATTCAGGAGACGTCCAAGCGCATCAAGCGGCTGGGTGAAAGCTCGCAGGAAATCGGCTCGATCGTTGAACTGATCAACGACATTTCCGAGCAGACCAACATTCTGGCGCTCAATGCCGCGATTCAGGCGGCCTCAGCCGGTGAGGCGGGCCGAGGCTTCGCGGTGGTGGCCGATGAAGTGCAGCGGCTCGCGGAACGCGCCTCCAACGCGACCAAGCGCATCGAAACACTGGTGCAGACAATTCAGTCCGATACCAACGAGGCGGTCAGTTCGATGGAACAGACCACCGCCGAAGTGGTCGCCGGCGCCCGTTTGGCCGAGGATGCCGGCCTGGCGCTGGGCGAGATTGAAAAGGTCTCCACCGACTTGGCGGATTTGATCAACAGCATCTCATCAGCCGCGAGCCAGCAGTCGGCTGCAGCGACCAACATCACCTCGACGATGAGCGTGATTCAGGAGATCACCTCGCAAACGTCGCACGGCGCAAGTCAAACGGCGGAATCGATTGGCAACCTGGCGCAACTGGCGGCCGATTTGCGTCGTTCGGTGGCTGACTTCAAGTTGCCCGGTTGAGCAGGTTGACCGGGAATGGCAAGGCGATGGCGCGCAGATCAGGTTGCACGAGGGTGTCGTGGCGATGATGCACGGCGATTGATAGCCGGCTTGCAGCACGCGACACACTCTCCTTTCAAGGGCGAGACCCGGGCATGAGGCTGCAAGAAGACATCAATTTCACCACGCTCAACTGGGTCAAGCCCGAGCTGGATGAGACGTTGCGCCAGGCACGATACGCGATCGAGGCCTTCGTCGACGACTCCAGCGACGCCAGCCAGATGCGCGCTTGCGCCGCCTACCTGCATCAGGTGCATGGCACTTTGCGGATGGTGGAGCTGTACGGTGCCGCGATGGTCGCCGAAGAGATGGAGCAATTGGCGCTGTCGCTGCTGGAGAGCAAGGTCGACGAGCGCGACGAGGCATTTACCGTGCTGATGCGCGGTATCGTGCAACTGCCCGATTACCTTGAGCGCCTGCAATCGGGGCTGAAGGATATCCCGGTGGTGCTGTTGCCGTTGCTCAACGAATTGCGTGCCGCGCGTGGCGAACGTGGTCTGTCCGAGGCGGTGTTGTTCTCGCCGGATCTTTCCCGGCCACTGCCGGCTGCGGTCGCGGGCCCCGCCACCGAACTGCCGCAGGAGCAGGTGCGCGCGCGCGCCGAAACGTTGCGGTCGCGTTTTCAGGCCTCATTGCTGCGTTGGCTCCGCGACGAAGGCAACCCGCAACTGATCGCCGCATTGACGCAAGTCTGCGATTCCCTGGTGGCGATGACGCGATCAGAACATGCGCGTCGCCTATTCTGGGTTGCCGGTGGCACGCTGGAGGCACTGCAGGCGGGTGCGTTTGAGGCGTCCAAGCCGCTCAAACGCTCGCTGGCGCGCGTCGAGCGTGAGATCAAGCGGCTTGCCGATGCCGGTGATGCGGCGTTTTCCAAAGACCCGCCACTGGAACTGACCCGCCAGTTGCTCTACTTCGTCGCGCATGCGCCCACCGACTATGGCCGCATTCGTGAGATGCGCGATGTGTTTGGGCTTCAGGCCGACCTGCCGACCGAAGCGGAAATTGCCCACGCCAAGGGCAGCATGACCGGTCACAACCGGGCATTGCTCGATACCGTATGTGGCGCGATCAAAGAGGATTTGTTGCGCGTCAAGGACATGCTTGACCTGCACATGCGCTCGCCCGGTAACCCGGTATCGGCGTTGAACGCGCAGGCGGACGTGCTTGATCGTGTTGCCGACACCCTGGGCATGCTGGGTCTGGGCGTGCCGCGACGTGTGGTACAGGAGCAAAGTCAGGCCATCGCCGAAGTGGTTGGCGGCAATCGCCCGGCCGACGAAGCTACCCTGCTCGATATCGCCGGCGCCCTGCTGTACGTCGAAGCATCGCTCGACGATCAGGTTTCGCGCCTGGGCCAGGTGTCGGTGGACGTGGGCGCCGGCAACGATCGTCCGCTGCCGGGCAACGAAGCCAAGCTGCTGCTGGATGCCGTGGTCAAGGAGGCGATTGCCAACTTCGCGCAAGCCCGACAGTCGTTTGTGGCGTTCATTGAAACCAATTGGGACAGTGCACAACTGGGCGATGTACCGCGCCTGCTCGATGAGGTGGCCGGCGCCTTGCGCATCCTCGAGTTGAGCGATGTCGCGCAGTTGATGACCGCGGTTGGTCGATTTACCCAGTGCGAGTTGATTGCATTGCGGCGCGTCCCTGATGCCACGCAGATCGATACGTTTGCCGATGCGGTTGCGGCGCTTGAATACTTTCTTGAAGCCCTGCGCGATCATCGGCCGGGGCGCGATGCCATTCTTGAGCACGCGCGGCAAGGCATGGAGCGGCTGGGCTACTGGCCGCTGCCGGCACAGGTGCCGGGCCAACTACCAGAAGCCGCCGCCCCCGAGCAACGGGCCGATCTCCCGGCTGCGGTGGATGTCGACGATCAAGCCGTTGCTGCGCCACCGCCATCGACTGCGCTGGATGCAACGCCAGCGGTCGATGACGCGCTGGCCAATGCCGCGATTGCCGAGCAAACCCACGAGCCGGTTTCCGATCGGCCAACGGTGCCGGTAGCACAGGTTGTTGCGGCAACAACGGGCGCAAGCACGCTGGCGGGCTTCGAAACGGCAACCGATGATATCGACGACGAGATTCGCGAGGTGTTCCTCGAAGAGTTTCAGGAGGAAGTCCAGAACCTCGAGCAGACCTTGCCGGCATGGCGTGCCAATCCCGAAGCGCTGGATGTATTGCGCTCGATTCGACGGGTGTTCCATACGCTCAAGGGCAGTGGCCGCCTGGTGGGCGCGCTGTCGCTCGGTGAGTTCGCCTGGCGTGTCGAGAATATGCTGAACCGCGTGCTGGAAGGCTCGCGCGAGGCGTCGCCGGCAGTGATGGCATTGCTTGATGCCGCGTGCCACGCATTGCCGCACATGCATGAGGCGCTGCGCACCGGTTCGTCTGCAGTGGCCGTCGATATCGAGGCGATCAAAGCGGTGGCCGATCGCATTGCCGCTGGTGAGGAGGCTTGGCTGCAAGCGCCGGCCGGCGACTCGGTGGTGGCAACCGATGCCAGCGTGGTAGCCACGACAGCGGACGACTTGCCGTACGCGGCGGGTGTGCAGGCAGATATCGACGCGTCTGCGGCGGTGGCACATGCGGCTGACATCACGGCGGCTGCCGATGCCGTCGACGGGGCGGCACGGGTGGCGGCGCAACCGATCGATGCGGTGTTGTTCGAGATACTCAAGACCGAAGTCGCTGGTCACGTCGCTACCATTGAAGAGTGGCTGACAGCGGCCGGTGGCCGCGGTTTTGCCGCCACCGATCCGTTGCTGCGCGCGATGCACACGATCAGTGGTGCGTTTGCGATGACAGAAGTCCCGGCGATCACCGAAGTAACCGGGCCAATGGAGTCGTACATCAAGCGTCTGCTGGCGCACAAACGTATCGCCAGTGCTCAGGGCACTGCGCTGATCGCACAAAGTGTGGCGGCGATACGCGCGGTGATGCTGGCACTGGAGACGCCGGAAAACGGGGTTCCGGATTGTTCGCAACTTGCCGAGCAGGTGCGGGCCGAGCGCGACACACTGCCCGAGCCGACCTCGCCCACGGTGGAATCGCATGGGTTTGGGCTCGATGACGAGTTCGACAGCACAGCATCGCTGGTTGCCGTCAAGCTCGATGCGCCCGACACCAGTGCGCTGCCGTCGTTCGCAGAGTTTGACGCGGGGCAGAGCAGCGCCATCGCTGAAGCCGCTGCTGCGCAAGCCGAAGCTGCGCAAGCCGCTGCCGCTGAAGCCGCTGCTGCGCAAGCCGCTGCCGCTGAAGCCGCTGCCGCCGAAGCCGCTGCTGCGCAAGCCGCTGCTGCGCAAGCCGCTGCTGCTGAGGCTGCTGAAGCTGTCGCCGCCGAAGCCGAAGCTGCGCAAGCCGAAGCTGCGCAAGCCGCTGTCTTCACCGACCTCGCCAGCGCGGCAACGCCAGCACGGATGGCGCCGGTGCACGACGCGGCTGATCCAGAGTTGCCACTCGACCTGAGTGACCTCGATGAGGAATTGCTCGATATTTTCATCGAGGAGTCGACCGACCTGCTCGATCATTCCGACATGCTGTTGACGCAATTGCGCGACAACCTCTCCGAGCGCGAGCCGGTGGTGGGTTTGCAACGCGACCTGCATACCCTGAAAGGGGGTGCGCGGATGTCCGGCATTGCCGAGATGGGCGATCTTGGGCACGTCATGGAATCGTTGCTGGAGTCGGTGGCCGAGGGTCGATTCGAGATCGGGTTGCCCGGGCTGGTATTGCTCGAACAGGGTTTTGATCGCCTGCACGGGATGCTGTCGCGGATCACTGCGCGCCAGGCGATTGCCATGCCGGCCAACCTGATCGCTCGCTTCGAGCAGGCCTCTACCGGTAATTTCGACGCCATCGTGGCGGCTGAAGTGGCAACCGTTGCGGCGCAAGAGACAGCGCCGGTTGCGCCGCAGACCGCGCCAGCGACGAACAAGCCGGTCGTTGCGCAAGTGAAAAAATCGCACCCGGGTGGTCGCCTGTCGCCACCCATCGAGACGGCGTTCGACGATGCCGACGACATGCAGGTGCGAGCGCCGCAGGAGCAGGTGCGCATCCGCGCGGATTTGCTCGATCGGCTGGTCAATTACGCCGGCGAAGTTGCAATCTATCGCGCGCGCCTCGAACAGCAGATGTCGAGTTTTCGCACCAATCTGGGCGAGCTCGACCAGACCACATCGCGACTGCGCGATCAGTTGCGCAAGCTCGAAATCGAAACCGAGACCCAGATCATTGCCCGTTTCCAGCGCGAACCGGACAGCGCCGACGAAACCTTTGATCCGCTCGAACTCGATCGCTTCTCTACCCTGCAGCAGCTCACCCGCGCACTGTCCGAGTCGGCTGCCGATTTGACCAACCTTGAGCAGGTGCTTGAAGACCTCACCCGCCAGCATGAAACCCTGCTGTTGCAGCAGTCGCGGGTAAGCTCCGACCTGCAGGAAGGACTCATGCGCACGCGCATGGTGCCGTTCGATTCGCTGGTGCCGCGCCTGCGGCGCATTCTGCGTCAGGCTGGCTCGGAAACCGGCAAGTCGGTGCTGCTCAAGGTTGATGGCGCACAGGGCGAAATGGACCGCAGTGTGCTCGAACACATCACTGCACCGCTGGAACACATGTTGCGCAATTCGGTGGCACACGGTGTGGAGTCGCCAGCGGATCGTCGCAAAGCCGGCAAACCCGAAGACGGGCTGGTACGTATCGCAGTCGCGCGCGAAGGCTCGGAAGTGGTGATCACCGTATCCGATGATGGCCGCGGTCTGGACGCCGCGGCAATCCGCGCCAAGGCGATCGAGCGTGGGTTGCTGGCCGCCGACGCGCAGGTGCCCGACGGCGAGCTGTTCGGCTTCATTCTGCAAACCGGGTTCTCCACCGCCGAGTCGATCAGCAAGCTGGCCGGTCGCGGGGTGGGCATGGACGTAGTGCACAGCGAGATACGCCAGTTGGGCGGCACGCTGGGCATCCGTTCACGCGCCGGCAAGGGCACCGAGTTCCTGATCCGTCTGCCCTTTACCCTCGCGGTGACGCAGGCGGTATTCGTCAAGATTGGTGAAACCAGTTTTGCCGTGCCGATCGCATCGGTTGCCGGCGTGGACCGCATCGACCGCGATGAGCTGGAACTGGGCCAGATCCGTGGCGACGCGGTCTACACCTATGCCGGTGAATCCTATCCGGTGCACGACCTTGGCATGCTGATCGGGCACGCGCCGGCCAAGGCAGCCGAAAGTTTGCAGATGCCGTTGCTGTTGGCGCGTTCTGGCGAATTGCGCGCCGCCATCGCGGTGGATCAGGTGATGGGTAGCCGTGAAATCGTGGTCAAGCCGGTTGGCCCGCAGGTCAGTTCGCTGCCGGGCATTTTCGGCGCTACGGTCATGGGCGATGGCAGCGTGGTGGTCATCCTCGACGTGCTGCCGCTGGTCCGCCGCCACCTCAGCCAGGCCGACAGCAGCGAAACGCAGATCCAGCCGCACGCGGTGGTGCGCCCGGTTGCCCGCGTGCCACTGGTGATGGTGGTCGATGATTCGATCACCATGCGCAAGGTTTCCAGCCGTGTGCTTGAGCGCCAGAACTATGAAGTGCTGACGGCAAAGGACGGTATCGACGCACTGGAAAAGCTCGCAGAGCGCGTGCCCGATGTGATGCTGCTGGATATCGAAATGCCACGCATGGACGGCTACGAGCTCGCCACCCACATGCGCAACGATGCGCGGTTGCGCCACATTCCGATCATCATGATCACCTCGCGCACCGGCGAAAAGCATCGTCAGCGCGCCTTCGAGATCGGCGTGAACCGCTATCTGGGCAAGCCATACCAGGAAGCCGAGTTGCTGCGCAATGTCGGTGAATTGCTGAGTGGTGGAGATAGCCATGACTAGTGCGCCCGCACGGGTGGCGCTGCTGGGTGCGGAAGGCGATGCGCGTGCACACTTGCGACAGGTGATACTCGATTACGGTGCCCAGATCAGTATCGAGGCCGATCCGCGCGCCGTCGAACCGGCAGCACTCAGTGCCACCGGCTCCACGATTATCGTGGTAAGTCTGGATGACAGCATTGAAGCGGCGTTGGACGCATTTCAGCCAGTGTTCGACGAGCCTGGCGTCAGTGTGATTTTTGACGAGGCGGCGGTGACGCGCAAGCTGGGTGGTTGGGAGCTCGCGCGTTGGGCACGGCATCTCGCCAGCAAATTGTCAGGCGATGCAGCAACAACGCTGCCGGCGGCGCCGGCCGATGCGCGGCGTCTGCCGTCGTTCGATATGCGGCCACAGCCGGGCGCGCCGCTGCGGCCGGATCAGCAGATGCACGACGCAACGCTGTCGCAATACACCGGCGATACCCCTGACCTGGCGCGCCAGGTGCCATCGCTCGAAGTGCCAGGGGGCGGCGCACGCGTGGCCTATGCACCGGCCTATGTGCGTGAGGCGGAGCGTACGGCCGAGGACGCGCTGCAACTGGATGATGACGAGATAATGCGCGCGCTCACTGGCGACGGCGACAGCACGGCCGATGCACCCGCAGACGCACCCGCCGCCGCGCCACGCGAGCGCGACAGCACCGCGTGGTCGGAGGAAATCGACCTTGCCGCGTTCCTCGAAACGGCGGCAGACGATGCGGCAATGGCAACGGACATCGACCCGATCGCTGCGCCGGCGCCGGCGAGCGATGACGGTGAGCCGGTGGCGATTGAATTGGATGACAGTTACCTGGATGCCGATTTTTCGTTTGTCATTGAAACCTCACCCGCCGACATAGCCAACGCGCCGGCATCGCGCTTTTCCGAGTTTGGCGAAACCGACCACGATGCGATCGCACTCGATCCTGAGTTGTTGGCGCTGGCCGCCGAATTGGATGCCAATAGCGCCGACGATGAGCTGGCGCAAAGCGTCGTCGAGCCGGATTTCGCTCGCCGCAGTCCCGTCGATGAGGACGATGACAGGCAGCCATTCGCAGGCAGCGATGCACCCGCCGCCGCGCTTGCCGCGGCGCATGACGCAAAGCAAAGTCGCAACAAGAGCAGCGCGTTCGAGAATCTGGAACTGGTCGTCGACGACGAGGATTCCGCGGATGGCATGGCCATGCACCGGCAAGAATCGGTGGTGCCGGCGGAGATCGACTTTGATGCCCTGATTGCCGGGCTGTCGCTGGCCGATGATGACGCCAGTACGGTTGCCACCCGGCATGGTGCAGTGGTCATCTTTTCCGGTGCTGGCGGCCCCGACGCCGTGCGTCAGGTACTTGCCAGTCTGCCCGGCGATCTGCCCGTGCCGGTGGTGTTGATGCAGCATCTTGAGGGCGCCAATCACGACCGACTGGTGCCGCAATTGGCCAAGGTCAGCGCCTTGCCGGTGGTGTTGGCGGAAGCAGGCAAAAGCGTGGATGCCGGTCGCGTGTTCGTAATGCCGGACGCGTTGAGCTTGACGATGGGCCGTCACGGCAACTTGTCGTTTGTCGCCGATGTGCAGCCGGCCGAAGCGCAGCTCGCAGCGCTTGCGTCGCTCGGGCGCGACTTGCTGGTGGCGCTTGCCAGTGGTGCTCCGGCGTCGTTGGCCGACGCCTTGCCAGGGTGCGTTGCGGCTGGTGCCACGGTGATTGCGCAGGACCCCGCGAGTTGTTTCGACGCGACCGCATGCGCCAGTGCCAAGGCGGCCGGTGGTCAAGTGGGTGCGATGGCTGAATTGACCGCGAGAGCGGTGGAGCGTTGGCAACAATGAACAGACAAACTCCAGCGGCAGGGCAGGTCGACAACGATCTGCGAGGCGTGCTGATCACCATCGCCGGCGGGCGATTGCTGCTGCCCAATGCTTCGATGGCCGAAATCATCAGCTTTTCGGATCCCGAAGTCGTTGCCAACGCGCCGGCATGGTTATTGGGCCGCTTGCGCTGGCGCGGCTGGCGGGTGCCGGTCATCGCCTTTGCCCGCTTGGCGGGCATCGCCGAGGAGCGCAGCCAACTGGGCTCCAAGGTGGTAGTCATCAAGGCGCTGGGCGGTAATCAGCGACTGTCGTTTTTTGCCGTCCTGACCCAGGGATTTCCCCGTTTGATCAATGTGTCGCGCGACCGCTTGGTGATCAGCGAAGGCGACGGCGCCGTGCCGCTCGGCGTGAAGGCCAGGGTGTTGTTGAACGACGACGCCGCGCTGATCCCCGATTTGACCATGATCGAGTTGCTGATCGACGAGGCGCTGCACCCGGTCGAGATGCCCGCCGCCTGAATCGAATCGGCACCCAGGGTGTTCGCGGGTGTTCGCGGGTCTTTTTTGCTGCGTTGCCGCATGCTAGCCTGAGCATCTCGCCGTCGTCACGGAGTCACCATGTCGCGCCTGCACAACTTCAGCGCCGGTCCTGCGGCCCTGCCCGAAGCCGTATTGCGTCAGGCGCAGGAAGAACTGCTGGATTGGCATGGCCAGGGTGCCTCGGTGATGGAGCTCAGCCATCGCGGCAAGGCGTTCATCGACATCGCCGCCGAAGCCGAACGCGACCTGCGCGCATTGCTGGCGGTTCCCGATGACTACGCGGTGGTGTTCATGCAGGGCGGCGCCACCCTGATCCAGGCGCTGTTGCCGCTCAACTTTGCGGCGCCGGGCCAGGCCGTCGATTACCTGCTCACCGGCCACTGGGGCGAAAAGGCCGTGGAACAGGCGCAGCCGTATTGCGACGTTCGCATTGCCGCCAGCGCCAAGGGCAGTGGCTACAGCGAGATCCCGGCGCTTTCGCAATGGCGGCTCAGCGATGATGCCGCCTACCTGCACATCACCGACAACGAGACCATCCACGGCGTCGAGTTTGCGGATACGCCGGTGCTGGACAACGTGGCGCTGATTGCCGACATGTCGTCCAGCATTCTGTCGCGCCGCATTGATGTATCGCGCTACGCCATGATCTACGCGGGTGCGCAGAAAAACATCGGCCCGTCCGGTATTGCTGTCGCGATCATTCATCCGCAACTGTTGGCGCGCGCTGGGCAGGCGCGGGCACCGATCTTGAATATCGGCGCCCACCTCAAGCACGATTCGATGCTCAACACCCCGCCGACGTTCGCCTGGTATCTGGCCGGGTTGGTCTTCAAGCATCTCAAACAACGCGGTGGTGTGGCCGCGATCGAAGCGATCAACCGGCGCAAGGCACAACGGTTGTATTCGGTAATCGACGACAGCGCAGGCTTCTACCGCAATCGCGTCGTTCCGGCCTGCCGCTCGCGCATGAATGTGCCGTTTTTTCTCGCCAACGACGTGCTCGAAACCGACTTTCTCAAGCAAGCCGCCAGCAATGGTCTGATCGGTTTGAAAGGCCATCGGGTGGTCGGCGGCATTCGCGCCTCGCTGTACAACGCGGTGACCGAGGCCAGCGTCGAAGCGCTGGCGCAGTTCATGATTGACTTCGCCCAGCGCAAGGCCTGAGCCCCATGTCACCACCGCGCAAGAAATCACCGTCGACCAAGCCGGCGACTGCCGAATCACGCACCGCCAGCCGCAAGCCGAAAAAGAGCCACGCGGTCGCGGATGCTGCCTCGGCGCCAGCCCTTGGCCAGGCGCGCGAGCGGATCGACAGCATCGATCAACACATCCAGGAACTGATCGCCGAGCGGGCGCAATGGGCGCGGCAGGTGGGCAAGGCCAAGGGCCCGCTCAAAGCGGCCATCGATTACTATCGCCCGGAGCGCGAAGCGCAGGTGTTGCGCAAGGTGGTGGATCGCAATGACGGCCCGCTCAGCGATGAGGTGTTGGTGCGGCTGTTCCGCGAAGTCATGTCGGCGTGTCTGGCGCAGCAGGAGCCGTTGAAGGTCGGCTTTCTCGGGCCCGAGGGTACCTTCTCGCAGCAGGCGGTACACAAGCATTTCGGCCACAGCGCGCACGGATTGCCGCTGGCTACGATCGAAGAAGTGTTTCAGGAAGTCGAATCGGGCAACGCCGATTTTGGCGTGGTTCCGGTGGAGAACTCGGGGCAGGGCACGATCCAGTCCACACTCGACATGTTTCTCACCTCCAAGCTCAAAATCTGCGGCGAAGTCGAATTGCAGGTGCATCAGTTTCTGCTTTCGCGCACCGGCCGCTTGGAAGATGTTGAGCGCATCTACGCGCATCCGCAGTCGCTGGCGCAATGCAAAAACTGGTTGCGCCAGCATTGCAACAAGACCGAGCGTTTTGCGGCCAACAGCAATGCCGAAGCGGCGCGCCGCTCGCGCAACGCCGATGACGCGGCAGCCATTGCCGGTGAATCGGCGGCGCACGTATACGGGCTGAAGGTGGTCGCCGGCCCGATCGAGGATCGTCCCGACAACACCACGCGCTTTCTGGTGATCGGCCGCGACCTGCTGCCGCCGTCGGGGCATGATCGCACCTCGCTGCTGGTGTTTGTGCGCGACCAGCCCGGCGCGCTGTTCAATCTGCTCAAGCCGTTGGCCGACAATGGCGTCAGCATGAACCGCATCGAATCGCGGCCCTCGCATCAGGGGCGCTGGCAGTATGCGTTTTTTATCGATGTCAGCGGTCACGTCGAGGACGCGGCGGTGGCGAACGCGTTGCACGGGCTCGGCAGCTTTGCCGCCCAGGTACGCGTGTTGGGCAGCTACCCGGTCGCCATCCTGTGAGCGGCATGGATTACCTGTGCCTGGCGCAGCCGGGTATCCGCAGTCTGTGCGCTTACGATCCTGGCCATGATCTGGTGGCGCTGCGTGCCGCGCATGCGGGCAAGCTGATCGAATTGGGTTCCAACGAAAGCCCATTGGGCATCGCGCCGGGGGTGCTGGACGCCATCACCGCGACATTGCCCGAGATTCATCGTTACCCCGATCCGCGTGGTGGCGCATTGAAAGCCGCACTTGCGCGCGAGCACGGCGTTGCCAGCGAGCAAATCATTCTCGGTAACGGCTCGCACGAACTGCTGATGCTGCTGGCACAGGTATTCGCGGGCCGCGATGCCGGCGTGCTGGCCGCGCAGTTCGGGTTTGCGGTGTATGCACTGGCGGCGAAGGCCGCGAACGCGCCGCTGCGGCAGACACCGGCGCTCTTGCGCGAGCAGGCAATGGCGCATGGCCACGACCTGCAAGCAATGGCTACTGGCGTCGATGCCGGCATTCGCCTTGTCTATCTGTGCAATCCCAACAATCCGACCGGCACCTGGTATTCGGGTGATGCCTTCGCGCAGTTTCTGGCGGCGCTGCCGGCCGATGTGCTGGTGGTGGTGGACGAGGCCTATCGTGAGTACGTCACCGCGCCGGAGTATGTTTCCGCAAGCACATGGCTGGGTCGCGACCCGCGCGTGATCGTCACCGGCACCTTTTCCAAGGCGCATGCCTTGGCCGGCTTGCGCGTGGGCTATGCGCTGGCCGCGCCGGGCCTGATTGCGGTGCTGGAGCGTGCGCGCGAGTCGTTCAACGTCAACGCATTGGGGCTTGCCGCCGCCGAGGCATCGCTTGCCGCGCCCGCGCACATCGCGCAGGTGCGCGCGCGCAATGCCGGGCAACGGCAATGGCTCACCGATCAACTGCGCGCACGCGGGTTGTTCGTGTATCCGAGCCAAACCAACTTCGTGCTGGTGGAGTTCGGTCCGCACGCCGCGCAGATCGAAGCGGGGTTGCTCGCGCGCGGCATCGTGCTGCGGCCGATGGCGGGCTATGGCTTGCCCCGCTGCCTGCGCATCAGCCTTGGCAGTGCTGACGACCATGCACGCCTTGTGGCGGTGCTCGATGCGGTCCTGGCGCAACAGGGCGGCCGGTGAGTACGCTCGATTGGCTGGCCGGTACTGGCAGCGCCGTGCGCGGCGAAATTGCGGTTCCTGGCGACAAGTCGGTGTCACATCGCGCCATCTTGTTCGCCAGCCTTGCCGATGGTGAATCGCCGGTACACGGCTTTCTCGAAGGCGAAGACACCCGCGCCACCGCCGCGATATTCGCCAAATTGGGGGTCCGCATCGATGCCGACGGCGCTGGCAGCCGCGTCGTGCACGGTGTCGGTATCGACGGCCTGCACGGCTGCGCCGAAGCGCTCGACTGCGGCAATGCCGGCACCGGCATGCGCCTGCTCGCCGGGCTGCTGGCCGGGCAACGCTTCGATAGCGTGCTGATCGGCGATGCCTCGCTGAGCAAGCGGCCGATGGCGCGGGTGATCGACCCGATTACGCGTATGGGCGGCCTGATCGAATCCGAGTCCGGCGGCCTGCCACCGTTGCGTATTCGCGGTGGGCGCGTACTGCGCGGCATCGACTACAGCTTGCCGGTGGCCAGTGCGCAGGTGAAATCGGCGGTGTTGCTCGCGGGTTTGTACGCGCATGGCGAAACCCGGATTGACGAACCGCACCCGACCCGCGATTACAGCGAGCGCATGCTGCACGCGTTTGGTTGGCCGATCGCGTTCGGCCCGGGCTGGGCGCGGCTGAGCGGCGGCCATCGCCTGCGGCCGACGCCGGTGCACGTGCCAGCGGATTTTTCTTCGGCCGCGTTTTTCATCGTTGCCGCCAGCCTGGTGCCAGGCTCGGACCTGCTGCTGCGCGCCGTGGGCATGAACCCGCGCCGCACCGGCCTGCTCACCGTGTTGCGCGCGATGGGTGCCGACATCACCGTACAGCCGTGCGGCGAGCAGGGTGGCGAACCGGTGGCTGACCTGCGTGTGCGCCATGCGCGCTTGCGCGGCATCGTGGTGCCCGCAGCGTGCGTGGCGGACATGATCGACGAGTTTCCGGCGTTGTTCGCCGCTGCCGCGCTGGCCGAGGGCAGCACCGTGGTCACCGGTGCCGCCGAATTGCGAGTGAAGGAATCCGACCGCATCGCCACCATGGCGGGCGGCCTGCGCGCGCTCGGTGCGCGCATCGAAGAAAGCCCGGATGGCGCGGTGATCCACGGCGGCACCCTGCGTGGCGGCGACACCCATGCGCATGGCGATCATCGCATTGCGATGGCACTGGTAGTGGCAGCGCAATGTGCCAGCGGCGTGGTGCGTATCGCCGATTGTGCCAATGTGGCAACTTCGTTTCCCGGTTTTGACGAACTTGCGCGCGGCGTTGGGTTTGGGTTGCGGGCTTGAGCAAAGCGTTCATCGCTTGCCGCAAGCCTGTCGTCATGGCAAACGCATAGCGTTACGCACCTCGGTGGCTCGGTTGGCCAGCAGGTTTCTAGCCTGCTGCTGGCGAGACCACTTTTCCGTTTCATCCCTGCGGGTTGCGTGTGGTAGCCCGGGTTGAGGCCGCAGGCCGAAACCCGGGGCCGAAGGCCGCCGAAACCCGGGACACCGCAGCAAAACCCTGTATACCGTGAGTGTGCCGCACGCCTGCGCGCCGGCAACGCGGTAGTCATGCCGCCGCCGGTTCGCTCCATTCGCGGCAGATCCGCGTGATTTGTTCCTGCGCCAACGGCTCCTGGGTCAAGCCGCAGCGCGCACCGCTTTCATCGTGGCAAAAGTGGGCGCAGTGCCGGCAAACACCAAATGCACGCTGGCCGTTGACCCGTTGCAGTGCTCGCAGCAGGTTGCGCAACGCCGCTTGCTGAACCCGGCCATCGCCGGGCAGTGCTTGCAGCGCTTGCCCAACCTGTTCGGCCCAGCTGGTCTGCAATACCGCGTCGCCAGCGGCGGTCAGGCGCAGGTGGAGGCGCTTGCGGTGGCGCGCATCGGGTTGCTTGGTGAGCAACCCCCGGCTTGCGAGAACGGCAAGACTTTGCGATACCGTGCCACGGCTGATGCCAAGGTACTCGGCGATGGCAATCGGCAAATCGCTGTAGCGATTGGCTTGCGCCAGATACTGCAGCATCTGTACGTGGATCGGCAGCAGGCCGTGGCGTGCTGCGTCCTCGCGCACGGATTGCTGGATCAGGGCACCCAGACGTTCGATGAGCAGGGGGACGGTGTTCATGGCTGCAATGTATCGTGTCGATGCATTGCTTGACAACCGAGCGTACGCATCCTAGGCTAGTTATGCATCGACTCGATGCATAAAGAATCCGGGAGAATGTCATGACGCGTCTTTTTGCCGTGCTGTTGCTCATCAGCTTTGCTCACTCCAGCCTCGCCGCCGACCCGGAAGTGCCCTATCCTGAAGGTTATCGCGCTTGGCATCACGTCAAGAGCATGGTGATCGAAGACGGACATCCGTTGTTCGCGGCGTTTGGTGGCATCCATCACCTATATGCCAATGCCAAGGCGGTGCAGGGCTATCGTTCCGGCAGTTTCCCGGACGGTGCGGTGATCGTGTTCGATCTGCTGGAAGCCCATGCGGCCGACAATGCGATTACCGAAGGAGCGCGCAAGGTGGTAGGGGTGATGCACAAGGATGCCAAGGCGTATCCCACGACGGGTGGTTGGGGCTTTGAAGGCTTTGCTGGCGGCGCCCCGAGCACGCGCGCGGTGGGCAGCAATGCGGCCACGGCGTGCTTTGCCTGCCACGCGCCGCAGCAGGCGCAGGGCTATGTGTTCAGCACGTTGCGCGATTGACGGGCAGTGATGATGAATTGCCGCGCCGTGCCATCGTGCCACGGTTACCGGTCGCTGCCGGTGCGCGGATTGGCGCAGCGGCGCGTGGCGGCGGGCTGACGATGGCGATCGCCTGTGTGCGTGAGGTGCTGATCGGTTCGGCTGTGCCTTACACCCGGCCCGGCAGCAGCAGTGCCATCGGCAAAAGCGCGGTGGCTGGTGCGGTCGCGGTGGACAGCGAGGGTCTGGCAGGCGATCAGCACGGCGATCCGCGCGTACACGGTGGGCCGGACAAGGCGATCCACTGTTATTCGTGGTCGCATTATCAGACCTGGTTGCAGGAGTTGCCCGGCCATGCGCGGTTGGCGCAGGCCGGTGCTTTCGGTGAAAACCTCAGTGTCGAGGGTCTCGACGAGCACAGCGTCTGCATCGGCGATCGCTGCCGGATTGGCACCACGATGGTGGAAGTGAGCCAGGGCCGGCAACCGTGCTGGAAGCTCAACGACCGCTTCGCGGTGCCGGACATGGCACGGCGGGTGCAGGATTCACTGCGCGCTGGCTGGTACCTGCGGGTGATCGCCGCCGGGCACATCCGTGCCGGCGACGCCATCGTGGTGCAGCACCGCCCGTTCGCGCAATGGACGATCGCGCGTCTGCTGGCATTGATTCGTGACCGCACGTGCGATCCGTTGGCGCTGCGCGAGGTGTTGGCCTTGCCGCTGCCGGCAGCGTGGCAGCGCTTGTTCGCTGCGCGCCTGCACAGCGGCTGCGTCGAATCGTGGCAAGCGCGGATGGAGTAACCCCGGGTTGCGGCCGCAGGCTTAAATCCGGGGCGCATCGCACCGGAGAGGCCAACATCCCGAATTTTGAGGTTGCTGGCGCTTTTCGTCTGCGCTTGGTGCGCCATTCCCGAGCCCCGCATTGTCGCCAGTGCCAGCGGCGCGGATAATGTCGGTTTTGCCAAACGCTGGATTAGACCGCCATGCTCGATCCCAATCTACTGCGCAGCCACGCCGCGCAAACCGCCGAGCGGCTCAAGGCCAGCCGCGGGTTTGTGCTCGATGTGGCAGCGCTGGACGCGCTGGAAGCCGAGCGCAAGCAATTGCAGACGCGTACCCAGGACCTGCAGAACCTGCGCAATACCCGTTCCAAGGCGATCGGCCACGCCAAGGGCAAGGGTGAGGATGCGTCGGCGCTGCTGGCAGAAGTGGCCGGATTTGGCGAAGAGCTCAACGCTTGCGAAACCCGGCTTCAGGCCGTGCGCGAGCAACTGAACGCGATCGCGCTGGGCATCCCCAACCTGCCGGATGCTTCAGTTCCGCTGGGCCGCGACGAAAACGACAACGTTGAGGTGCATCGCCGGGGTTCGCCGCGCGGGTTTGACTTTGCAGTGCGCGATCATGTTGAACTCGGCCAGCGCAAGGGTTGGCTTGATGGCGACACCGCGGCCAAGCTCAGCGGCGCGCGTTTCACTGTGTTGCGTGGCGAGCTGGCGCATTTGCATCGCGCGCTGGCGCAATACATGCTCGACCTGCATACCACCAGGCACGGTTACCTGGAATGCAACGTGCCGCTGCTGGTCAATGGCGAAAGTCTGCACGGCACCGGCCAGTTGCCCAAGTTCGAGGACGACCTGTTCGCTACCCAGGTGGGTGATGCCCGCCGTTATCTGATTCCAACCGCTGAAGTGCCGCTGACCAACATCGTGCGCGATCAGATTCTCGACGATGCGCAGTTGCCACTGCGCATGACCGCGCATTCGATGTGTTTTCGCGCCGAGGCCGGCAGTTATGGCCGCGACGTGCGCGGCATGATCCGCCAGCACCAGTTCGAAAAAGTGGAGCTGGTGGCGATTGCCCGCCCGCACGAAAGCAACGCCATGCACGAACAGATGGTGGGCCATGCCGAAGCCGTGCTGAGCGGACTCGGGTTGCCGTTCCGGCGGGTATTGTTGTGCAGTGGTGACATGGGTTTTGGTGCGACCAAGACCTTCGATCTGGAAGTGTGGCTGCCGGCGCAGAATACCTACCGCGAGATCAGCTCGGTGTCCAACTGCGGCGACTTTCAGGCACGGCGCATGCAAGCGCGCTGGCGCAACCCTGAAACCGGCAAACCCGAGCCGCTGCACACGCTCAACGGCTCCGGCGTTGCCGTTGGCCGCGCACTGGTGGCGGTGATGGAAAACTACCAGAACGCCGATGGCTCGATCACCGTGCCTGAGGTGTTGCGGCCGTACATGGGCGGCGCCGAGCGCATTTCCTGACCGTGGCGGCGATGCCTTGCCGGCCCGCTCGCAACCGCCGAAGATGGCGCTCTGTAGTTGGCGAGGCGCTCACGCCCCATGCACGACCTCAATGACCTGTATTACTTCGCGATGGTGGTTGAGCACGGCGGCTTCGCAGCGGCCGAGCGCGCCCTGGGCATTCCCAAATCGCGCCTGAGCCGACGTATCGCGCAGCTTGAAGCCGACTTCGACGTGCGCCTGCTGCAACGTTCCACCCGTCGCTTCGCGGTGACCGACATTGGCCAGAGCGTGTATCGCCACGCGCAGGCGATGTTGTCCGAAGCGCAGGCCGCGCGCGAGGTGGTGGACCACCTCAGTGCCGAGCCGCGCGGGGTGATCAAGCTCAGCACGCCGGTCGCCATCGCGCAGCACCAATTGGCGCAATTGCTACCGGACTTTCTGCGCAAGTATCCGCAAGTGCGCGTGCAGTTGCACGTCAGCAACCGTCGCGTCGATATCATCAACGAAGGCTTCGATATCGCCTTGCGGGTGCGCTCGCAACTCAACGACGATGGCAGCCTGGTGTTGCGCAGTTTTGGCCAGATCCAGGAGTTGCTGGTCGCCAGCCCGGACTACCTGCACCGTTGCGGCCGGCCACAAACACCGGCCGAGCTCAGTGCCCACACCACGCTGAGCATGATCGAGGACGACAGCCGCCAACGCTGGGACTTGCACGATGCGCAGGGGCACGTGGAACGGGTGGAATTGCAGCCGCGCCTGAGCGGCCATGATTTTCCGTTGCTCAAGGAATTGGCGGTGGCCGGCATGGGTATTGCCCTGTTGCCGGAAACCATCTGCGCCGACGCGGTGCGCGCCAATGCGCTGCAAGTGGTGCTGCCGCAATGGTGCCTGCCGCAGGGCCTGTGTCACGCCGTGTTTCCCTCGCGGCGCGGCCTGTTGCCGGCGGTGCGCGTGTTCATCGACTACCTCGCCGAATACCTGCCGGCGCAGCTTGCAGCCAGCCGCTTGAGTTGCGCGGGTGAAGCACCCCCGCAACGCGGTAAAACCGCGCCGAAGTAGCCAGATGCAAGACAAGCGCGCACGAGTCTGGGACAATTCACCCCGCCGAACGGTCAGCGCGGTCGTAGGTCGGCTCAAGCCCAGCGGAGCCGACAGTGGTTTCTCGGTAGTGCCATGTCGGTTGAGCCGACCGACATCCGGGCGGCGTCATAGTGGCGTATCCCTCATCAGGAGGTGTCATACAGCGCGCAGCGCCGAGTGCTGGACAACGGCGAGATGGCCGAGCGGTTCAAAGCACCGGTCTTGACTGTGGAGGCAGGATGCCGGAGTGAACATCAGCCGGCAG
>PFJA01000195.1 GCA_002782905.1 Lysobacterales bacterium CG_4_10_14_3_um_filter_64_11 | reverse complement strand
GTGCTCAACGATCGGCTGCTGCGCCCCGCTTTGGTGGTGGTCGCCGCAGATTGATTGGGGTTGCCGGCTTGAACTGCGCCGCATCGACCCAAACTAACGAACCAGAACAGTGGCCCGCGTGGCCGAATCAACATCAGGAGCAGGAACATGGGCAAGATCATTGGTATCGACCTCGGCACCACCAACTCGTGTGTCGCGATCATGGAAGGCGGCAAGGCCAAGGTCATTGAAAACTCCGAAGGCGATCGCACCACGCCATCGATCGTCGCGTTCACCAAGGACGGCGAAGTGCTGGTCGGTGCGTCGGCCAAGCGGCAGGCGGTAACCAACGCCAAGAACACGTTTTACGCCGTCAAGCGCCTGGTCGGTCGCAAGTTCAGCGATGCCGAGGTCAAGAAAGACCTCGACTTGGTACCGTACGACATTTTTGCGCACGACAACGGCGATGCGTGGGTGCGTACCGCTGATGGCAAAAAGATGGCGCCGCCGGAAATCTCGGCGCGGGTGCTGGAAAAAATGAAAAAGACCGCCGAGGACTATCTCGGCGAGAAAGTGACCGAGGCGGTGATTACCGTGCCGGCATACTTCAATGACAGCCAGCGCCAGGCCACCAAGGATGCTGGCCGCATTGCCGGCCTGGACGTGAAGCGCATCATCAACGAACCCACCGCCGCTGCCTTGGCCTATGGTTTGGACAAGAAGGGTGGTGATCGCAAGATCGCGGTCTACGATCTGGGCGGTGGCACGTTTGACGTGTCGATCATCGAGATCGCCGAAGTGGATGGCGAAAAACAGTTCGAAGTGCTTGCCACCAACGGCGATACCTTCCTTGGCGGCGAAGATTTCGACTCGCGGGTGATCGATTACCTGGTCGATGAGTTTCAGAAAGATCAGGGCATCGACCTGCGCAAGGACCCGCTCGCGCTGCAACGCCTGAAAGATGCCGCCGAGCGTGCCAAAATCGAGTTGAGCAGCGCGCAGCAAACCGAAGTGAACCTGCCGTATGTCACCGCTGATGCCTCTGGCCCGAAGCACCTGAGCATCAAGCTCACCCGTGCCAAGCTCGAAGCGCTGGTCGATGAGCTGATCCGCCGCACCATCGACCCGTGCAAGGTGGCGCTCAAGGATGCCGGGCTGAAGGCAAGCGACGTCAACGAGGTGATCCTGGTCGGTGGCCAGACCCGCATGCCCAAGGTGCAGGCCGCTGTTTCCGAGTTCTTCGGCAAGGAGCCACGCAAGGACGTCAACCCCGATGAGGCGGTGGCAATCGGTGCGGCAACCCAGGGCGGCGTGCTGTCGGGTGACGTCAAGGATGTGCTGTTGCTGGATGTGACGCCGCTGAGCCTGGGTATTGAAACCCTGGGTGGCGTGTTCACCAAGGTGATTGAGAAGAACACCACGATTCCGACCAAGGCGGCGCAGACCTTCTCCACCGCCGAGGACAGCCAGACCGCGGTTACCGTGCATGTGTTGCAGGGCGAACGCGAGCAGGCCCGATACAACAAGTCGCTGGCCAAGTTCGATCTCGCCGGTATCGAGTCGGCGCCGCGTGGCATGCCGCAGGTCGAGGTCACCTTCGACATCGATGCCAACGGTATCCTGCATGTGTCGGCCAAGGACAAGAAGACCGGCAAGGAACAGCGGGTGGAAATCAAGGCCGGTTCGGGTCTGTCCGAGGACGAGATCCGGCGCATGGTTGATGATGCCGACACGCATCGTGAGGAAGACAAGAAGTTTCATGAACTGGTGGAAGCGCGCAATCGCGCCGATGGCTTGATTCACCAGACCCGTCAGGCGATCAAGGAGCATGGCGCCAACGTGCCCGGGGAAGCGCTGGCTGCCGCCGAGGGCGCCTTGTCGGAGTTGGAGACCGCGATGAAAGGCGACGATTCCGGTGCAATCAAGGCCAAGACCACGGCGCTTGAACAGGCTGCGCAATCGGTACTGGCCGCTGGTGCTGCCGGTGCCCAGGCGGGCGCGGGTGATGCGGGTGCCAGCACCAGCGCCGGCAGCAACAACGATGACGTGGTCGATGCCGAGTTCACCGAGGTCAAAGACGACAAGAAGTCTTGACACGGCTTGATAGCGCATGGATGCGCGGTCGTGTGCGACAACGCGCCGTAAAGCACGCCGAGCATCGCAGCCAAATGCGGGAGCAAGGCACCACTGTTTGAGCACATGGATGTGCGAGTTGGTGCCGGCCCGCATGCGGCGAGAAGCGCAGGGCACCGGCGTGGCAGGAGCCACGTCGGCGTGCGTCCGGCGCAAGGCGTTTTGGGTACTTTTCCGCCGTGAAAAGTGCCTCGCCGGCCGCAGGCCGGTGAAAGCGTTTTTCCGTTGATGCGGCAGCATGTTCGGGGTTTACATCAGTTTGCAATGGATGGGCCATGCAATGGAAGCACTGATGCGGTTTGTGTTAAGCAAGTCGCTCGCATTTATTATGGCGGTTTGCGCCATGGCTGCCGCAGCCGTGATCTTCTATCCGACACCTTCGCACGTGTTCGCTGCCGTTGAGGCTACGGACGCGTTACAGACATCGATTTTGTGTGACAAACGGGTGGGTGTGGTCGATAGTAATGAATGTCGTGATGCCTTGAGCATTCTTCGTTGCGAAGCACTCACTGGGCGCTTCTTCGCCGCTGCGGACATCATGAATGGGGATCAGGCGTGGCAGGTGACCAAGCTTGCCCGGGAGCAGGCGGGTTTGCTCGCGGAAACATACGGGGATGTTGACTGCGCAGGCTTGCGTTCTGCTTCTGGCGATGGGCAATTTGTAGACGTTTCTATGGTGGAGGATAGGTGAGCAAACGCGATTTCTACGAAGTCCTCGGCGTCGCCCGCACGGTCACCGAGGTCGAGCTCAAGACCGCCTA
>PFJA01000002.1 GCA_002782905.1 Lysobacterales bacterium CG_4_10_14_3_um_filter_64_11 | reverse complement strand
CGGTGGCGACGGCCAGCAAACGCTGGCATCCCTCACCGTCATTCCAGCGAAAGCTGGAATCCAGAGCCTTTCGCCGGTATGCCATCGGGTCGAAAGCTGAAGTCACTGGATTCCAGCTTTCGCTGGAATGACGAACCGAGGGGTTCCCGTCCCGAGTGCCAGCCATGCCCGAAATGACGCCAACCCCGACGGTTTCGCGCATCGCTGAACGGCTGCATTGGCCGCTGCTGGCGTTGCTGCTGATTGTGGCGTTGGTGCTTGGCGGCAGTAACCGGGGTGCGTCCGGCGATATCGTCATTCAACTCGCGGCGGTGTCGGTGCTCGCCGCGCTGTGTCTGCGCGCGCCGCTGCGCTGGCCGAGCGCGCCGCTCGATCGCGCCATCGCGTGTGCGTGGCTGTTCGCGCTGATGCTGCCGTTGTTGCATCTGTTGCCCTTGCCGCCGGCCCTGTGGACCGCCTTGCCTGGCCGCGCCGAGGTGGTCAATGGGCTGGCAGTGGCTGGCGTAGTACCGGGCTGGATGCCATTGAGCCTGAACCCCGATGGCAGCCGCGCCGCCTTCATGCACCTGCTGATCGCACTGGCTGCCTATAGCGCGACTCGCGCGCTGCCGGTTGCGGGCGCGGGCCAGCGGCTATTGCGGGTAATTTTCGGCGTGGCGGTATTGAGCGTGGTGCTGGGGCTGGCCCAGTTCGCCGATGGCGCGCAAAGCCCGCTGCGCTTTCATACGCTGGGCCCCGGCGTCGATGCCACCGGCTTTTTTGGCAACCGCAATCACCAAGCGCTGTGGCTGGCTGCCTGCTTTCCTCTGATTATCGTGTGGACCCTGGGCTGGTTGCGTGCCGAGCGTCATGCGGCCACCCACAAGGCGCTGGGCCTGACTGCCGGTATTGGCCTTGGAGCGGTGCTGCTGTTGGGCCTGGCGTTAACCCATTCGCGCGCCGGCGTCGTGCTCGGCATGCTGGCCCTCATGGGCAGCCTGACACTGCTGCTGCAAGGCAAACACGGGCCACGCCGTGGCGTGCGCTGGATTGGAATCAGCGGCGTGTTCGGGCTGGTGCTGGCGGTGCAGTTTGGCCTGTATGGTTTGTTGCAGCGCTTTGACGCCGACCCGCTCGACGACGCCCGCTTCACCATCGCCACGGTAACCAGCCGGGCAGCGCACCACTACGCCCCGGTGGGCAGCGGCCTGGGCAGCTTCGTACCGGCCTACGCCGGCTTTGAACGGCGCGAAACCACCTATTCGGCCTACGTCAATCATGCCCACAACGACTACCTGGAACTGTGGCTGGAGGCCGGCTGGCCCGGCTTGGCTCTGCTCGCAGCGTGTCTGGCACTGTGGTTCTGGATGGCCCTGCGGCTCTGGCGTGGAACGGACGTTCCGCCGCACGCGTTGCTGCTGGCTCGTGCCGCCTGGCTAAGCCTCAGCTTGATGCTGCTGCACAGTCTGGTGGACTACCCGCTGCGCACACCGGCGCTGATCGCATTCGCCGGCGTGTTGCTCGGTCTGATAGCCAATGGCGCCGCACTGCGCATACCGTCGTCGGCACCACGCTAATCACACCACAGCCGGGCATCGCAGACACGCCCGGTGATGGATCCCCGCAGACAATGACGCGGCGATCCACTCGTACCGCTTGCAGAAATTGCAGCACCGGCTGCGCACGCTGTTCGGCCTGTGCCAGTTCACGGTTGGTTTGCAACGTCATCCAGAATCGCGTGGTAGTCACCCCGGTCCGCGCCAGCCGGGCCACTACCGCAGCGCCGACGCTGGGCGGGCGGTCCGTGGAAATGCGCACAACAGGTGGCCGCCAATCTGAACGGTTTTCCGGAAAACCCAAGACTTTTTCTCATTGTGCGCCTCGCATCTGGGAATATAATCAAGCGCGGGACCGGATTCACCACGGGGGGGGCGGATGGCCCAGTTCAGTTGGCTGTTGTTTGCAAGCGCCGCGGTCACGGTGCTCGCATTGTATGTGCTGCGCCCACTCGCTCACCGCTTTGATCTGCTCGACCACCCCGGTGGCCGTAAAGATCATGAACACGCGACCCCGGTCACCGGCGGCATGGCCATGGCGATTGCCATCGTCATCGGTTCGCTGCTTTCGCACAATCTGCCCAATCTGATCGTCAGCTACGCGGTGTGCGTGGGCCTGCTCGTAGCGGTCGGCTTGTGGGACGACCGCCACGACCTCGATTGGCGCCTGCGCGTGGGCGTGCAATGCCTGGCCGCCCTGATCATGATCTATGCTGGCGGCGTGCGCATCGACAACCTGGGCGTGCTGTTTGGCCTGGAACGCATCGACCTCGGCTTCTGGTCGGTGCCATTCACCGTGTTTGCCACCGTGGGCTGCATCAACGCCATCAACATGATCGATGGCTCCGATGGCCTGGCCGGGCTGGTTTCCTGGGTGGCCATGGCCATGCTCGCCGCCGCCGCAGCCTACACCGGCAACACCGTGCTGACCGAACGCATTGCGCTGGTGCTGGGTGCCCTGGGTGCGTTTTTGTGGTTCAACATGCGTTCCCCGTGGCGACCCCGCGCCCACGTGTTCATGGGCAACGCCGGCAGCGCATTCCTCGGCTTTACCGTTGCCTGGGTCGCCTTCCGGTTGACGCAAACCACCGGCCATCCGGTTACCCCAATTCTTGCTCCCTTCCTGATCGCGCCGCCGGTGATCGACACCCTGGTGCTGATCGCGCGCCGCCTGCGCGCGGGCCGCAGCCCGTTCAGTGCCGACCACAACCACATCCACCACCTGCTGCGCGATGCCGGCTTCCCCCCGGCCGCGATCGCCTGGCTGCTGGCCGCCGTCACCGGCGTCATCGGCACTGCCGGCGCCCTGGCAGTAAAGGCGCACGTGCCCGCGCCGGTGCTGCT
>PFJA01000039.1 GCA_002782905.1 Lysobacterales bacterium CG_4_10_14_3_um_filter_64_11 | reverse complement strand
CGGGCTGCTCGCGATGAGCCAATGCGGGGTCGGTGCGGCAGTTCACGGCCGGGTGCCCATCGACCTCGAACTCGAGCACCCCGCGCGGGATGTTGACGGCGCCGGCAATATGGCCGGCGGCGTATTCGCTGGGCTCACGGACATCGATCACGGGCGCGCCAGCGGCTTGCAGCGTGCGCAGGCGTTCGCCATCGATTTCGCTGATGGCGGCTCGGGCTTGTGCAACCAGTTGCTGGGCGGTGAGAGACATGGCGGGTTTCCTTGGAATTGTCGCTTGACATCATACGAGATTTGTAATTAAGCTACAACTAAATTAGAGAATTTATCTGAACGGCTGTTGCGCCGGGTTGATGGTGGCGGAAGCACGCCAGTTTGTGGCCGCATTTTCGGGTTCGAGACGAAGGGCGGCGGCAGTTGACCGCGATGCGCGCTACCGGTGGCGTTTGAGCACCATGACTTGCGCAAGATCAATACCGGTAGCCAGCCGCTGGTGTATGACAAGGGCACGCTCAAGTCGTCCGGTCGCGGGTGGCCGAAGCCCTGAGCGGTGGCGGTAGTTGATTTGCAATGCAACGGGAGTTCGTCATGAACATCGATCGTGCGGTGCTGGCATTTGCCGGTGTGGTGGTGTTGCTCAGCGTGGTGCTGGCACACTTTGTTTCAGCGTGGTGGTTGCTGCTGACGGTGTTTGTCGGTCTCAATCTGCTGCAAGCGGCGTTTACCGGGTTCTGTCCGGCGGCAAAGCTGTTCGCGGCGCTGGGCTGCAAGCCAGGCAATGCCTTCCGATGAACACATGGCGCAGTCTGCTCGGCCCGCTGTGGGCTGCGACGCTGGTCGCGTGCAGCGCTGGCGCGCCGGAAGCGCCAGCGGCGCGGGCAACGCCTGAGTTGGCGGCGTTGACGCTGCAACCGGAAAGCGCGCTGCGCGAGCGGGTCTGGGATGGCGTGGTCGAGGCGATCAACCAGGCCACGCTGTCGGCACAGACCGGCGGTCGCGTGCTGGAGCTACCTTACGATGTCAACGATTACGTGCCGGCCGGTGCCGTGGTGGTGCGCTTTACCGCGGTGGAGCAGCAATCCGGGCAACGCCGCGCTCAGGCTGCGCTGGCGGCGGCGCAGGCGGCCGCAACCGAGGCCGAGGCCAACTACCGCCGCATCGCCGAGGTGTTTGAGAAGAAATTGGTGGCCAGGGCGCAGCTCGATCAGGCTACTGCGCAGCGCGACGCCGCGCGTGCAGCGCTGGAGTCGGCGCGAGCCGCCGTTCGCGAGGCCGGCGAACAGGTCGATTACACCGTCATCCGCGCCCCGTATTCGGGCATCCTTACCCAGCGCCATGTCGAATTGGGTGAAACGGTGCGGCCGGGCCAGCCGTTGGTGTCCGGGCTGTCGCTCAATCAGTTGCGGGTGAATGTGGAGATTCCGCAAAGCGACATGTTGGCGGTGCGCGAACACGGCAAGGCGTCGGTGCTGCTGGCCGATGGCCAGCGCCTGGCCGCCGCGCGCATGGTGGTGTTTCCGTTCGCCGATCCGGCCAGCCACAGTTTCAAGGTGCGCCTGGAGTTGCCGGATGCCGAAACCGGCCTGCATCCGGGCATGACCGTGAAGGCAGCCTTCGTGATCGGTGTGGCTGAGCGCCTGCTGGTGCCGTTGAGCGCGTTGGTGCGGCGCAGCGAGATCGCCGGTGTTTACGTGCTGGGCGAACACGGGCCGCAGTTGCGGCAACTGCGCTTGGGCCATCGTTTTGGCGAGCGGGTGGAAGTGCTGGCCGGGTTGAGCACGGGCGAACGCATCGCGCTCGATCCCAATGCCGCGCGCCTGGCGCTGGCGGCATTGCGGGAGCCGGCCGATGACTGACCGGCTCGGCTTTTCCGGTCGCATCGCCAAGGCGTTTCAGGGCAACCCACTGACGCCAGTGCTGGCACTGGCCGGCTTGCTGCTGGGTTTGGCGGCGGTGTCGGTAACACCACGCGAGGAAGAACCACAGATCGATGTGACCATGGCCAACGTGACCGTGCCGTTTCCCGGCGCCAGCGTCGAGGACGTGGAGAATCTGGTCAGTTATCCACTGGAACAGGTGCTCTCGGAAATCGACGGCGTACGCCATGTCTATTCGGCGAGCCGCCCCGGTGTGGCGGTGCTCACCGTCGAATTTCAGGTGGGCGTGCCGCGCCAGAGCGCGATCGTGCGGCTGTACAACCAGGTCTATGCCAACGCTGACTGGGCGCCGGCCGGGCTTGGCGTCGGCCAGCCGCTGCTGCAACCGATGGGCATCGATGACGTGCCGGTAATGGCATTGACCTTGTGGACCGAGGACGGCGAACGCGGTGCCACCGAACTGGCGGAAGTGGCGCACACGCTGGAGACCGAGCTCAAGCGCGTGCCCGGCACCCGCGACGTCTACACCCTCGGTGCGCCCGATCGCGCGCTGCTGGTGCAACTCGATGCGGCACGGCTGGCGGCTTATGGGTTGGTCAGCGAGGACCTGGTGAGTGCACTGCGTGCTGCCAACGTCGTTACCCAGGCCGGCGAGCGCATCGCTGGCGAGGGCGTGGTGCCGGTGACCGCTGGCACCTTTCTCGCTGACGCCGATGCCGTCGCGGAGTTGGTGATTGGCCTGCATCAGGGCAAGCCGGTGTACCTCACCGACGTGGCACAGGTGACGCGCGGCGCCGATTTGCCCACGCAATATGTCTGGCACGGCGCGCCGGCGAAGCGTGTCGGCCCGGCCGGGATTGCCCCGGCAGTGACCCTGGCGATCGCCAAGCAGCCGGGCCGCAACGCCGCCGACATCACCGTTGCCATTGCACAGCGGATGCAGGCGCTGCACGGCAGCCTGATCCCGCAAGGCGTGCAGTACACGATCACCCGCGATTACGGGCAGACCGCCACCGCCAAGGCCGAGAAGCTGATCCACAAGCTGATCTTCGCTACCTCGGCGGTAGTGCTGCTGGTACTGGCGGCGCTGGGCTGGCGCGAGGCAGTGATTGTCGGCACCGCCGTGGTGGTGACACTGGCGCTGACCCTGTTCGCCTCGTGGGCGATGGGCTTCACCCTGAACCGGGTGTCGCTGTTTGCGCTGATCTTCGCGATCGGCATTCTGGTGGACGATGCCATCGTGGTGGTCGAGAACATTCACCGCCACTTGCGTAGCGGCGCGAGCAGCCTGCGCGCGGCGATTGCGCCGGCGGTGGATGAAGTCGGTGGGCCGACCATTCTGGCTACCTTCACCGTGATTGCGGCGCTGTTGCCGATGGCCTTCGTCAGCGGCCTGATGGGGCCGTACATGCGGCCGATCCCGATCAACGCGAGCGTCGGCATGCTGCTGTCGCTGGCGGTGGCGCTGGTATTGACGCCGTGGCTCTCGGCGCACTTGCTGGCGGACACCGGCGACCATGCCGACGCGAACGGCAGTCGTCAGGCCAAACTTGCCGGAGTCGTTGCCAAGTTCTTCGAACGCCTGCTGCGGCCGTTTCTCGACAGCACCGCCGGCGCTCGTCGCCGCCATCTGCTGTTCGCCGGCATGGCCGCGCTGGTGCTGCTGGCACTGGGTTTGGTGGCGGTGCAGGCGGTGGTGTTGAAGATGCTGCCGTTCGACAACAAGAGCGAATTTCAGGTCATGGTGGACTTGCCCGAGGGCAGCACGCTGGAGGATACCAGCAAGCTGCTGGCGCAACTGGCGACGGCGCTCGACGCGGTGCCGGAAGTGCGCGACTACCAGGGCTATGCCGGCACCTCGGCGCCGATGACCTTCAACGGCTTGGTGCGGCAGTATTACCTGCGCCGCGGCGCCAACGTCGGCGACTTGCAGGTGAATCTGCTCGATGCGCACGCGCGCCACCGCCAGAGCCACGCCATCGCGCTTGCGGTGCGGCCGGTTCTCGCGGCAATTGGCGCCACAGTCGGGGCTTCGGTCAAGGTGGTGGAAGTGCCGCCGGGGCCGCCGGTGCTGGCGCCGATCGTGGCGGAAATCTACGCGCCAACCGATGCCGATGCGCGCGCGGTCGCGGCTGCCATGCGCGAGCGCTTCGCCACTACCGAGGGCATTGTTGATATCGACACCAGCATGGAGGCCGATGCGCCGCGTGAGATCGTGGTGGTGGATCGCGCCCGCGCCGCGCATCTGGGCGTGAGCCAGGCCAGTATTGCGCAGACCCTGCAACTGGCACTGAGCGGCTTTGATGCCACCTACCTGCGCGATGGTGCGTCCAAATACGCGGTGCCGGTGCGGCTGCGTCTGCCGGCCGGCGATCAGGCCAGCATGGACGCACTGCTGGCATTGCGCGTACGCACCGGCGCAGGTGGCCTGGTGCCGCTCTCGGAACTGGTACAGGTGCAGCGCGTCGGCTGGGAAGGCGCGATTCTGCACAAGGATCTGCTGCCGGTGGTGTACGTCACTGGCGATGAAGCGGGTGCCAGCGACAGCCCGCTGTACGGCATGTTCGATCTGGTCGGGCAGGTGCGCGCTACGCCATTGGCGGGTCATGGCATGGCCCAGCATTTCATCGCACCGCCCGAGCGCAGCGACGTGTTTGCCGTGAAGTGGGATGGCGAGTGGCAGATCACTTACGAAACCTTCCGCGACATGGGCATTGCCTACGCGGTTGGCCTGCTGTTGATCTACCTGCTGGTGGTGGCGCAGTTCCGCAGCTACCTGGCGCCGTTGGTAATCATGGCGCCGATTCCGCTGACGGTGATCGGGGTGATGCCCGGCCATGCGCTGCTGGGCGCGCCATTCACCGCCACCTCGATGATCGGCATGATCGCGCTGGCCGGGATCATCGTGCGCAACTCGATCCTGCTGGTCGATTTCATCAACAAGGCATTGGCCAGCGGCAAGGCGCTGGAAGGTGCGGTGATCGAGGCCTGTTCGGTGCGTGCGCAGCCGATCGTGCTGACCGCGCTGGCGGCGATGCTGGGCGCATTCTTCATCCTCGACGATCCGATCTTCAATGGTCTGGCGATTGCGCTGATCTTCGGTCTGTTGGTGGCGACGGCGCTGACCTTGATCGTGATTCCGCTGCTGTATTACGCCATGTTGGAGGCGCGTTGCCGTTCCCGGGTTACGGCTTCGCCTAACCCGGGCTACGATGCGGAGGATCGCGTCATCCCGTAGCCCGGATCAGCGCGCAGCGTGTAATCCGGGATCCCGACACCGCTGGTACTTCCTTAGGCCAGAGCTTCCTTGGTTCGTCATTCCCGCGAAGGCGGGAATCCAGTGACTGCAAGAGATTGAGCAAGAGCACAAGGTGCTGGATGCCAACGGTAGCCTGCCCTCGAATGCTTTAATCGGGGGCTGGCATGACGACGCCAAGGAAGTGCCATTGGACCCTGACACCGCTGGGAATGTGTCTACCAACAGGAGTTTTCTCATGAGCGAAGCCACACCGATTGCCATCACTCTCGAACAAACCGGCGATTACGAGTTCCGCATCCGTTTCGACGGCGGCGCATTCGATGATCTGATTACCGACGAACCGCCGCCACTGGGCCAGGATCACGGCCCGAATCCGTCGCGCTTGTTGTTGGCAGCGGTGGCCAACTGCCTGTCGGCGAGCCTGTTGTTCGCGCTGCGCAAGTTCAAGAACCAGCCGGGCGCGCTGCGCACCACCGCCACCGCCCACACCGAGCGCGACGCCGACGGCCGCTGGCGCATCCCGCGCGCCGAGGTGGTGCTGCATCTGGCCGAACCGGCCGCGCAGTACCAGAACCTCGAACGCATCCTCGCCCAGTTCGAGAACTTCTGCGTGGTCACCCAGAGCGTACGCGCCGGCATCGCGGTGGCGGTGCGGGTATGCGATGCCAAGGGTGTTACCGTGCACGAGGTGTGAGTGGCATTCGCGCGTGGGCGGGAAGCCGCCGCAAGGCCCGAATCACGCGTAGGTTGGGTAAAGCGCCGAAGGCGTGGGTCCAACACCGCGCACCGCAGCTTGCGGAGTGGTTTCTCTGTTCGTCGGCTCCAGCCCTGCGGGCTTTGAGCCGACCTACTTCAGGACGAACCTGCTTGCATTGTCACCGATCCGACGTAGGCCGGCGTGTCGGACAGTGGCGACCCGGCGCACGGCGATTGTTCCGCACGTCGGGTCATGTCACATGCTGGATCTTGTCATTTCGGGATCACTTGCCGCGCCCGCTACCCTGCCGTGGACGAGTTCCCTGGCCATCGCCATAACGGCTGCCATCGCGTGTGCGGTCGTTGGCGCGATCCTGGTTGCCGGTACCATCGCGTTTGCGATCCATGGTGCGATCCTGATTGCCGGTACCATCGCGTTTCTGGGTTTGCTGGCCCTGGCCCGCACCGTTGCCGTTGGTATCGGGAGGGCCGAACCCGGCTTGCGTGCGCTCATCTGGTGTCATGTTTCGGGCGCGGCTTTGCATCTCGGTACGAAAGCGTGTTTGATCCTCGCTGCTCATGTTGCGCACTTCGCTGCGCAACTGGATCAATTGCTCGTTGCTCAGCGCGCTGTAGTCGGTGGTGTCCTGCGCGGCGCTATTGCCGGCAAACGCAATGGCGCTGAGCAGTGCGGTGGCGATCAATGTCTGTTTGATGGTCATGGTCGATTTCCTTTCACAAGGGGAGGGCGGCGCTGTGCAGGTGCCGATAGCCACGCTGAGCGACAGCGGTTTCGCGTCGATTACCAACCGCATTCAAGATGTAACAAGTTGTTGCAGCACCGCCGCCACCGTGCTTGCGCAATGCAACTATCTACGCGCACAGTTGACGCCATGGAGCACAAAAGCGAGCACATTCTGATCGTTGACGACGACCCCGATCTGAGTCGGCGGCTGGCGCGCTACCTCGAAGAACAGGGCTATTTGGTCGCGCTGGCCGGCGACGGCGAACAAATGTTCGAACAACTGCGGTTGCGCAAGCCCGACCTGCTGCTGCTTGACGTGATGTTGCCTGGCGAGGATGGCTTGACGCTGGCACGGCGGCTGCGCACGGATCAATTGATGCCGATCATCATGCTGTCGGCACGCGGCGAAGATGTCGATCGTATCGTCGGGTTGGAAGTGGGGGCCGACGATTACCTCGCCAAACCATTCAACCCGCGCGAGCTGCTGGCGCGGATTCGCGCCGTACTTCGTCGTCGCAGCAGTCAGCCCGGCGAAGCGCTGGCTGCCCCGCAGACCTGTGTGTTTGGGCCGTTCCGGCTCGATCCGGTCGGGCATCGGATCAGTCGTGATGGTGAGGAGTTGTCGTTGACGTCAGCCGAGTTTGCCTTGCTGCGCATTTTCAACGAACACCCCAACCAGGTGCTCAGCCGAGATCGCCTGATCGACTTGCTGAAGGGCTACGACCGCTCCCCGTTCGATCGCTCCATCGACGTGCGGGTAACCCGCCTGCGCCGCAAGATCGAGACCGATCCCGCATCGCCGCAGTTTATTCGCACGATCTGGGGTGAGGGTTACCTGTTTGCGCCAGATGGCGATCAGCGCCCATGAAACGGTTTCGGCTGGGTCTGTTCGGGCGGACCGCAGTAGCGCTCGCTGCTCCCTTCCTGGCGGTGCAAATTGCACTGGCGGCGGTGTTCGTGGCGTACGTAAGCCTGCCGCTGGCGCGCAGCGCCACCGAAGATCTGGCGGCATTGATTACCTTGGTGACGCAGACCTGGGTGGAGTTGCCGCCAGAAACTCGTGCTGATTACCAGACCGAGTTGCGGCAAAATCATCGGCTGCTGTTGGAACCGGCGCGTGGCCCGCAGCCGGGCGTGGAGACGCATCTGCCGTATCTGGCGCTGTTGCAGAAGGCATTGGCCAAGCGCACTGGCGTCGAATCGCATCTCACCCGCAGCAGCCATCCGGAAATGTACTGGGTCGATCTGCCTACTCCGGAGACGACTCTGCGCATCGGCTTCAGCCACCAGCGGATCGGCGCGTATCCGTTGCGGGTTGTGGCGGCGGCGGTAGCTGCTGTCGTATTGGCCTCGTTGCTCACCGCGCTGCTGCTCGCGCGCTGGTTGACGCGGCCATTGGCGCGCATGACGCGTGCGACGGATGCGGTTGGGCTAGGCGATTTGCCACCACCATTGCCGGAGAGCGGGCCACGCGAGTTGCAGTTGCTGGCGAGGCGCTTCAACCACATGGCTCGCGATGTGCGCAAGCTGCTGGAAAGCCGGACTACCTTGCTGGCTGGGGTGTCACACGATTTGCGCACGCCATTGGCGCGTTTGCGACTATCGCTGGCGATGCTCCCCGATTCCGTCGATTCGAGTCTGATCGAGGATATCGAACGCGATGTCGAGAGCATGGATCGGCTGATCGGTCAGCATCTGAGCTTCGCTCGCGGTGCTGCGCCGGAACCGCCGCAGCCCTGCGACTTGGGCGAGATCCTCGACGCGGCAGTAGCCGATGTGCGCCGGCAAGGCGCACAGGTGGTCTGGCAGACGCCGGACCATTGCACCCGCAGCGTGCCGGTGCTGGCGCTGCGGCGGGCGTTGGCCAATCTGCTGGACAACGCCTGGCGACACGGGCAAGGCAGTGCGACTCAAGTGCAACTGGATTGCGCACCAACGCAGGTGGTGGTGCGGATTCTGGATCGCGGCCCCGGCATCGCCGACGATGAGCGCGAGCGCGTGTTCGAGCCGTTCCAGCGGGCGCGGCATGCCCGCGCGCCTGGCAGCGGCTTGGGTTTGGCTATCGTCCGGCAACTGGCGGACGCCAACGGCTGGGCGGTGAGCCTGCACCGGCGCGATGGCGGCGGTACCGAGGCGCGCGTGGAAATCCCGACGCAGGCTTGATTGGCGTCATCGATTGCGTTTTTTGGGGTTCACGTTGCGACAGCGGGCGCATCGCCGGCGCTCGAGTACCGCTCCGGGTTGGGCCGCAGCAACATCCTGTAACAATTTCCGGTGGTGCGGAAATGCCAGAGAAACGCATGGACAGCATGATCGCTCCGGTTGTCGAGCGGTTCGCGTCGGCTCCGCCGAGCCGCTCTCCCTCCCGGGGAGCCGTTGCGATACATTGCCGGGATATTGGGGTCACATGATGAGGAAGCTTCCATTGCACGGCCGTACCGTTGCCTTGTTGGCCGTGGTCATACCCTTGCTGATGCTGTTGGGGTATGTCGCGCTGCACTCGGGGCCGCTGGCACCAATCGCGGTCACCGTCACCACCGTGCGGGCGCAGGCGTTGACGCCCGCCCTGTACGGCATCGGCACGGTCGATGCGCGCTACACGTACAAAATTGGCACGACCTTTGCCGGGCGCTTGCAGCGGCTTGATGTCGATGTTGGTGATCGGGTGTTGGCCGGGCAAGTGCTTGGCGAAATGGCGCCGGTCGATCTGGATGACCGCGTGCGCGCGCAGGAGTCCACCGTGAAGCGTGCGCAGGCGGCGCTGCGCGAGGCCGAAGCGCGGCAGGCGTATGCCCGTGCGCAGTTGGCCCGCTATCGACAATTGGTGGTCGCACGCCTGATCAGCGAGGAAGTGGTGGCCACCCGCCAGCAGGAATTGCAGATTGCCGATGCGGTTTTTGCGGCGGCGCGCGAGGACATCGCGCGGGCGCGATCCGATGGTGAGGCGTTGTTGGCACAGCGCGGCGATCTGCGCCTGATAGCGCCGGTCGATGGTGTGGTGGCGTTGCGCACGGCCGATCCGGGAACAACGATCGTTGCCGGCCAGACGGTGCTGGAGGTGATCGAACCGGCCAGTGTGTGGGTCAATGTACGCTTCGACCAGGGCAGTGCCGGCGGGCTAGTTGCCGGGTTGCCGGCGCACATTGAGTTGCGCTCGCGCGGCGGGCAACCCTTGCCTGGCCGGGTGGTGCGCGTTGAGCCAATGGCCGATGCGGTGACCGAGGAAATGCTGGCCAAGGTGGTGTTTGACGCGCAGCTGGCGGCGATGCCGCCAATCGGCGAATTGGCCGAAGTGACGGTGCAACTGCCGGCGCTGGCGGCGGCACCGGTGGTTCCCAACGCTGCGCTGCGACGGATCGGCAACCAGACCGGTGTCTGGCAACTCGTCGATGGTGATCTGCATTTCACTGCGGTGCAAATCGGCGCAGCGGATCTGGATGGGCAGGTGCAGGTGCGCGACGGCTTGCAGGTAGGCGATCAGGTGATCGTTTACAGCGAGAAGCTGCTCGCCGCGCATAGCGCAATCCATGTGGTTGAGCGTATTCCGGGCGCACCGCGGTGATCAGCCTGGCCGGCCGCGACATCGTGCATGCCTGGGGCAAGTTTGCCTTCACAGGCGTCGGTCTGGGCCTGCTGATTGGTGTGACCCTGTCCATGGCCGGGGTGTATCGCGGCATGGTGGACGATGGCAAGGCGCTGCTCGACAACAGCGGCGCCGATCTGTGGGTGGTGCAGCGCGACACGCTTGGCCCGTACGCGGAATCTTCCAGCCTTGCCGATGATGCCTATCGCGGCATTCTCACCATGCCGGGCGTGGCCGCCGCCGCCAACGTCACCTATTTGACCATGCAAGTGCGCAAAGGCGAGCGCGATGTGCGGGCCATGGTGGTCGGGATCGCGCCTGCCTTGCGCGGAGTCGCGCCCGGTTGGCCGCCGTATCTGGTGGCCGGACGCCAGATCACCCGCAGCCACTACGAGGCGGTGGCGGATGTTTCGTCCGGATTCGCACTCGGTGATCGTTTGGCGATTCGCCGCAGCCAATACACCGTGGTCGGATTGACTCGGCGCATGGTGTCCTCCAGCGGCGACCCAATGGTGTTCATTCCGCTCAAGGATGCGCAGGAGGCGCAGTTTCTCAAGGATAACGATGCGATCTGGCAAAGCCGCCGCCGCTCTGAGGCAAACCCGGCCTTCAACCGGCCCGGCGTACCCGGTCTGTTCGATGCGGTGATCGCCTCGCAAAGCAGCAATGCCTCGGTCAATGCGGTGCTGGTGACGCTGAAGCCTGGCCAGGCACCGGACGTGGTGGCCGAATCCATCCGCCGCTGGAAGCGTTTGACGGTCTACACCCGTGCACAGATGGAAGGCATCCTGGTCGGCAAGCTGATCGCCACGTCGTCGCGGCAGATTGGCATGTTTTTGGTGATCCTCGCCATCGTGAGCGCGACCATTGTCGCGTTCATCATCTACTCGCTGACCATGGACAAGATTCGCGAGATCGCCGTGCTCAAGCTGATTGGCACCCGCAACCGCACCATCGCCGCGATGATCATGCAGCAGGCCGTTGCACTCGGGCTGATCGGGTTTGCCGTGGGCAAGATCAGTGCCACGTTCGCGGTACCCATATTTCCGAAATATGTGTTGTTGACACCACTCGATGCGCTGGCCGGCTTGTTCGTGGTGCTGGTGATTTGTGTGCTGGCCAGCCTGGTCTCGATTCGCATGGCGCTGAAGGTCGATCCGGCCGAAGCCATCGGTGGCTGACATGAGCGATTACGGCATTCGCATCGAAGGCTTGCGCAAACGCTACGGCAAGGGCGACACCGCCGTCGATGCACTGAAAGACGTGAATATGCAGGTGGCACCCGGCGAGGTGGTTGGCTTGATCGGCCCGTCGGGCTCGGGCAAGAGCACACTGCTCAAGAGCCTTGGCGCGGTGATCGAACCTAGCGCCGGTCGCATGGTGCTTGGCGAGCAGGTGATTTACGACGACGGCTGGAAAGTCCGCGATCTGCGCGCGCTGCGACGCGACAAGATCGGCTTTGTGTTCCAGGCGCCGTACCTGATTCCGTTTCTCGATGTCACCGACAATGTGGCGCTATTGCCGATGCTGGCCGGGGTGGCCAATGCGCAGGCGCGAGCGCGGGCGCTCGAACTGCTCACCGCGCTGGATGTTCAGCATCGCGCCCGCGCCATGCCGTCGCAGCTTTCCGGCGGTGAGCAACAGCGCGTGGCAATCGCCCGTGGGCTGGTCAACCGCCCGCCGGTGATCCTGGCCGACGAGCCAACCGCACCGCTCGACTCGGTGCGTGCGATGGCCGTCATCCGCATCCTCAACGACATGGCGCGCACCTACGAAACCGCGATCATCGTGGTCACCCACGATGAGAAAATCATCCCTACGTTTAAACGCATTTACCACATCCGCGATGGCGTGACCCACGAAGAAGCCGGCGAGGGCAGGGCGTTCGCATGACCTGATCAGTGTGGCCCGGTCAGTGCGTTGTTGAGCAGCATCGCCAGCCGCACGCCGGCCAGATGCAGGCGCTGTTCCGCCAGCGGCCGGTGTTTTTGCAGGTAGCTGCCGCTGATTTTATGGCGGCGCGGGTACAGCGATTCGGCGCCGATCAGCGCGCACGATTCCAGTGCCCATTCGCGGGGGCCACTGTGCGGCGGCAGCTCGTTGGCTGACAGCAGCGGCGCGTTGCTGGCAAGGCGCGTGCTCATCGCCTGCCAGCTGCCATCGTGTTGCAAGGGCTGGCGCAGTATCAAACTGTCCCACACGCTGTGCAGGTTCCAGCCCTCGCCCAGGTAGTTGATCTGGAAGTCGTTGCCGCCGCGATCGGTGCGCAGGCCGGCGTGCAGCGGCTGGTGCTCGTCACCGACCAGATGCACCACGAACTTCAGCGCCTCGATGCGCTTTTGCCGCGGCTGCGAGGCATCGGCGAGCACGCGCGTCTGCGCGTCGATGGCGCCGATCACGCAGTTGCCATCGGGGCAATCGCGCGGCGGTTGATAGTCACAACCAAGGTCGGGCACGTTGAGGTAGTGCCACGGCCCGGTGAAGCGCCAATTCTCGTCGCCGCGTATGGTGTCGGCCCAGTTGGAGACGCCGGCAAGGCTGGGCTCG
>PFJA01000010.1 GCA_002782905.1 Lysobacterales bacterium CG_4_10_14_3_um_filter_64_11 | reverse complement strand
CGCCAGGGCCATCGCGTGTTGCCGAGTCTGCTCACCAACGAGGCGGTGCTCGCCAGTGTGTTCGACACCCAGGCCGGCCTGAACAATCCTGAAGCGATGCAGCGCAACCGCGGCATCAGCGGTACCGTGGAGTGGTACATCAACGATGCGTTGACCTTCAAGAGCATCACCGCGTTTCGCAAAAGCAATGCTGCCTGGTCGAACGATTTCGACGGCCTGCAATCGGTGGATATCGATGTGCCAGTGGCATACAAGGACGATCAGTTCAGCCAGGAACTGCAATTGCAGTTCACCACGGATCGGGTTTCCGGTGTGGCCGGTTTCTATTACCTCGATGCCAATGCGTTCAATGAGTTTGATGTGATCCTCGGCACCACCGGTACGCTGCTCAATCTGCCCGGGCTCAATGCCAATACCATCGGCGATATCGGCACCAAAACCTGGTCGGTGTTCTCCGACGTATCGATCAAGTTGTTTGACACGGTGGAATTGTCGCTCGGTGGCCGTTTCACCGAGGACAAGCGCAGCGCGTTCATGTTGCGCCGCACCCTGATTGGCGGCACCTCTGACTTCTTCGGCGGCAGCGCGATTCCGATTGCGACGGCGACCAACTTCAGCGGGAGTGAAACCTTCCGCGATTTCACCCCGAAGGCTGGGCTTTCGTGGAAGCCGGTCGATGACCACATGGTCTATTTCAGTTTCTCGCAGGGCTTCAAGGGTGGCGGCTTCGATCCGCGCGGCTCGGGCACGGCCGCGCCTGATCGCAATGGCAACGGTACCCGCGATCCGGACGAGATCAAGGACTTCCTGCAATTCGAGCCCGAGCAGGTTACCGCTTACGAGGTTGGCCACAAGGGCTCATGGTTGGCGGGCCGGGTGAGCACCAGTCTGGCGCTTTTCTGGAACGACTATAAAGACATCCAGGTGCCCGGTTCGGTGGGTGTGGACACCGACAACGACGGCGTCAACGAAACCTTCGTCGGTGTCACCACCAATGCCGGCAAGGCGCGTATCCGTGGCGTTGAGTTCGAGGGCCTCGCCGAACTGGCCAGCGACATGCTGAGCGATGGCGATTCGCTGCGCTTCAATTGGTCGGCGGGCTATATCGACGCCGAGTTCACCACGTTCATCAACGCCTTTGGCGTCGACATCGCGGATACTGCGACATTCCAGAACACACCGGAATGGACCGGCAATGTCGGCTTCGACTACACCGTGCCGACGCGTTGGTTCGGGCTTGATGGTGCACTGTCGTTTCTGCCGCGCGCGTCGTATCGCAGTGCCACCAACCAGTTCGAGACCGACAGCTTCCTGCTCGATCAAGGCGGTTACACCCTGTTCGATGCCAGCATCGTGTGGAACTCGGATGATGGCCGCTGGACGCTTGGCTTGCATGGCCGCAACCTCGGCGACAAGCGCTACATCACCTCGGGTTGGGACTTCGTCAACGATGCCACACTGTTGCCGACGCTCGGCCGTGAGCGCACGCTCACCGCGTTCTTCGGCGATCCGCTGACCTATCGCGCGCAGGTGACTTACCGGTTCTGAACAACACCCGTTCAGGCACGCTGGTCGAGCAGCGTGCCGAGGGTGTTGTGCGCCACCTTCAGGCTCAGTGTGCTGGCCTGGATCGCGTAACTGGCGGTGAGCTGGTTGACCTGGTCTTCCAGCAATGCACCCGCATCATTGCCAGCGGATACCACACGCGCCTGCGTGCCGCCGCCAACCTGCGCACTCTGGATCACGCCCTGCCGTGCAAAACCGGGCGTGGCGGCATTGGCGATGTTGTTGGCGGCAACCGCCAGCCGGGTGAGGCCGGCTTCGATTCCCGATTTCGCCATGTTCTCGATCACGGTGGGCATCCCGTTGCATCCGTCGGCCACGTTAACGGCAGTGTCGGCGCAAGCTGTAGTGATTCTCTCATCCCTCTTGTGGGAGCCGGCCTGCCGGCGACTGGACTGGCGAAAGGCTTCACGTGCCGGCGTGCTCCCACGCCTCCGGCGCACCCATTACCTGCTTTTGTAGAGGCGCGTTCAGCCAGGCAGGCAAACCTCCAGCAGCTCAAGGCCATCGCCAGCATGCAGTGCAAACGCGCTGCCTGCCGGAATCACGCAGCTATCGTCCTGGCCCAGCGTGTGGCTGCCATGCTGCGGGCTTTGCAGGCCCAGGCTGCCGCGCAGCACGTACAGGAACAGCAACTCGCCGTCATGTCGCAGTGTCGCCTGCACCGTTCTGGCAGGCATGGTGTCGGTCAAGCGGATGACCTTGGCACTGGCCAGGCCATCGGTAGCGGCGGCAATACCGGTATCGCGCGCGGCAAAGCCTGCTGCCCGCCACTGCGTGTGCGGCGCAGCGGCGGCGATATGGCGCACAAAACGCTGCCCGGAAAACACGCGCTGTGGGGCGTGGCGTTCATTGGGCAGCGACAAGGCATGATCGGCAAGTGTTTCATGCACCGCGGGGCAGCCCAGTTCGATCACTTCCAGCCCGGGAGACGCTTCCAGCACGCGGTGGCGGATCTGTGGCGGTTGCAGCACGCAATCGCCGGCACGCAGTACGAAGGGCTCCCCCTGGTCTTCATAGACCACGCGCACCCAGCCGGCCTTGCACAAGATCATCTGCAAGCGCACGCGGTGGTAATGCACGTAGTCGGGCACGTTGCCACCATCGGGGATGCGGATGTGCGAGGCGATGAAGCGGCCGCCGAGCCGTCCCGGGATCAAATCGCGGTAGTGCATGCCGGCACGGCCGCGGTGCCAGCCCTGGTTTGCCTGATGATGGGTAACGATGAACGCCGGCTCGGCGGGCGGAAGGTGCAGTTCGGGTTCGGCATCGCACAGCTCCACGCGTACGCCGCAGGGGCTGGTGAGCTGATTGGGCAAGCCGGCGAGC
>PFJA01000005.1 GCA_002782905.1 Lysobacterales bacterium CG_4_10_14_3_um_filter_64_11 | reverse complement strand
AGAAATATACGCGCGCACGCACCGACCCGCGCAGTCGCGTTCACTGCCGCACAGGCATCTCAGAAAAAGCCACCAAGCCACCGCCAAAGCCAGCAAGAGTTCACTGCCGCACAGGCAGCTCAGAAAACGCAACGCCACGTTGTCGCCCAGTACCGCGCGTTCACTGCCGCACAGGCAGCTCAGAAACGTATGGGCGACATTTCGCCAGTTTCGGTGGCGTTCACTGCCGCACAGGCAGCTCAGAAAGACATGGTGCGCAATGCACACGTCGCCGCCCACGTTCACTGCCGCACAGGCAGCTCAGAAAATGCCGATAATCGCACCAGCACCAACAACCGCGTTCACTGCCGCACAGGCAGCTCAGAAAAGCGTAAGGCCGTGGCCTGCACGGGTCAGGGCGTTCACTGCCGCACAGGCAGCTCAGAATACCGACGCCGCCGTTGCCCGGGTCTCCTTGTTCACTACCGCACAGGCCTCTCGGAAAGTTCGAGAAATAACGCGCATCACGGCCCTCTGCGGTGGCGCGCAGTGTCATTGTTGGCGTGGCGGCGATGGATGGGCGCGGCTGCACCATCCCGGGTTACGGCCCGTTGGGCCTTCAACCCGGGCTACACCACGATGCTCGCACCCCGGGTGTAGCCCGGGTTATAGCCGCGCAGCGGCGAAACCCGGGGCACGGTTACGCGGTGTCAGCGCTTTTTCGGGATATACAGGTCGGTGATGGTGCCCTCGTACACCTCGGCGGCCATCGCCACCGATTCGCTGAGGGTGGGATGCGGGTGGATGGTGTGGCCGATGTCGCCGGCCTCGCAGCCCATTTCGATGGCGAGCGCCAATTCGGCAATCAGGTCGCCGGCATGCACGCCGACGATGCCGGCACCGATGATGCGCTGGCTGGCTTCATCAAAAATCAGCTTGGTGAAACCTTCGGTGCGGCCGATGCCGATGGCGCGGCCGCTGGCCGCCCACGGGAACTTGCCGACGCCAACGCTCAGGCCCTTGGCCTTGGCTTCGCTCTCGGTGACCCCGACCCAGGCGATCTCCGGGTCGGTGTAGGCCACCGACGGGATCACCCGTGCCACCCATTCGCGCTTCTCGCCAGCCGCCACTTCGGCCGCCAGTTTGCCTTCGTGGCTGGCCTTGTGCGCCAGCATCGGCTGGCCGACCAGATCGCCGATGGCGAAGATGTGCGGCACGTTGGAGCGCATCTGCCGATCCACCGCAATGAAGCCACGCTCGCTGACCTTTACGCCGGCCTTGTCGGCATCAAGCTTGCCGCCGTTGGGTGCACGCCCCACCGATACCAGTACGCGGTCGAACAGCGCCGGCGCGGGTGCGTTGTCGCCCTCGAAGCTGACCTTGATGCCTTGCTTCTGCGCTTGAACCGCGCCGGTCTTGACCTTGAGATGCACGCTCACGCCCTGCTTCTTGAAGCGCTCGGCCAATGGCTTGACCAGATCGGCATCGGCACCGGGCATCAACTGGTCGAGCAGTTCGACGACCGTCACCGCGCTGCCCAAGGCGCGGTAAACCGTCGCCATTTCCAGGCCGATGATGCCGCCGCCGACCACCAGCAGCCGCTTGGGGATGTCGGCCAGATTCAGGGCGTCGGTGGAATCCATGATGCGCGGGTCATCCCACGGGAACGACGGCAACTTTACCGGTTGGCTACCGGCCGCGATGATGCACTGTGCAAAGCGCACCAGCGTGCTGCCGTCGGCAGTGCGCACTTCCACCTCATTGGCCGAAACGAACGCGCCGACACCGGCGAGGGTACGCACCTTGCGCTGTTTGGCCATGCCGGCCAGGCCCTTGGTCAACTGCCCGACTACCTTTTCCTTGTAACCGCGCAGGGTGTCGAGCGCGATCTTCGGCGCGCCGAAGCTGACGCCGTAGTCGGCAGCATGGGCAGCCTCGTCAATCACCGCGGCGGCGTGCAACAGCGCTTTTGACGGAATGCAGCCAACATTGAGGCATACCCCGCCGAGATTCGGGTAACGCTCGACCAGCACGGTGTCGAGGCCGAGGTCGGCGGCTCGAAAAGCAGCGGTATAGCCGCCGGGGCCAGCACCGAGCACCAGCAGCGCGCATTCGATGTCGGCCTTGCGGCCACTGCCGTTGGCAGCGGTGGGTGGCGAAGCCGAAGGCTTGCTCGCCGGCGCGGCAGGTTCAGGCTTTGCCGCCGTTGGCGGTTTCGCTTCAGGCGCTGGCTTGGCGGCAGCTTCAGCCTCAACTTCCAGCAACGCGATCACATCGCCCTCGGACACGGTGTCGCCGAGTTTGACCTTCAGCTCGCGCACGATGCCGGCAACGCTCGACGGCACTTCCATGGTCGCCTTGTCCGATTCCAGCGTCGCCAGGCCCTGATCCTTTGCCACGCGATCACCGATGCTGACCAATAGCTCGATCACCGGCACACCGTGGTAATCGCCGATATCCGGCACCTTCGCTGCAATCACATTCGCCATAACCACTCCTTCAATTCGTGCAACCGTGCCACGCCGCAATCCGCTCAGGCGTCGTGCGCCGATGCCGGCCGCGTGTTTGCGGCATGTGCCGCCAGTTCGTCGGCGGTCTCGTTGCGCGCCGGCTGTTCGTGTGCCGGCGCGTCGCTTGCAGTGGCGGCCTGGCGTTGGCCGGAGCCGGCCTTGTGCGACAGTGCCAGACTCTCGAGCGTGGTGTTGCCCAGCACCGAGCGCAGATGCAAGTCACGCTGCGGGAACGGGATTTCCAACTGGTAGCGCGCCAGCGCGCTTTCCAGTGCCCAGTTGTAGGCGGCCTTCACCGATCCCGGGCGTTTGGTGGCATCTGCGGTCAGCCACACCACCAACTCGAAAATCAGCGCACTGTCGC
>PFJA01000243.1:2707-13055 GCA_002782905.1 Lysobacterales bacterium CG_4_10_14_3_um_filter_64_11 | reverse complement strand
ATCCAACCCCCACAGCGGCTGGAAGTTCACCAGCGAAAAACCCCAGAGCAAATACCAGAGTGGCGGATGGATCAGATCGACACCGTGATCGAGCAGGTGGCCGAGGCGGCTCGATTGCACGGTGACCCGCGCCAGCTTGCCATCAACGGTATCGAGCCATGTCATCAACCAGCCCATCGCCAGGCCGAGCAGGTAATGGCCTTGCCAGAATGCGAACCCGGCAGCCAACACCAGCAACAGGCCGAACGTGGTGACCGCGTTGGGTGTGATCCCGTGATCCGCGCACCAGCGCACTCCGCGGCGGGCGGGTGCTGGCCACAACCATTTGGTCACCAGATCCGTAATGCCCTTGTAGGCATTGCCATACAACAGCGATTCAAGCTGCCCACGGCGCTCGCCTTCCACCGGCTCCAGCAACGGCGCTTCGGCGCGGCGCAGCGTTGCATCAAAGCGGCTCAGCGCCTCACTGGCGATCTTGCGCAGCGCCGCTGGTGGCTCGCCCGCGCGCTTATTGAGCCAGTGCAGCGCCTGCACGCGATCGGCCGTGCTGAGTTGCATGGCCGCAGCACGCGCATCGCTGCCGCAATACAGCACGACATCGCTCTGTCGCGCCAGCGCCTTGAGCGTACGCACCTCGAACAGATAGTCCGCCCGCAGCAACAACACCGGCGCATCGCCTGCCGCGCGCAGATCATCGATCCAACGCAGGTTCGGCAATTGCGCTACCTGGCGGCGCAAACGCGTCTGCGCGTCGATACCCCAAAGCTGCACCGGGCTATGCGCAATGACATAAACGCAAGTCGTCTGGGCATCCTTGCGATCACGCACAGCGTTTGCCGATGCGGCCGAACTGCAAGGTATCGGTGCGTCGTGAGAATGCGCTGCCATGTCTGGCTTCACGCGTAGTGTCATGCCCATGGGTTTTTACGTTCTGTGCCCGGATATGGGGGCCATTCTGGGCGGGCCCCGATGACTCAGCGATGTCGTATCCATTGCATCAACGTTACAACGGAAAACTTTTGCCTCGCCCCTTGCCCCCTCGCTGAGTGCCGCAAGTCGTCCGACGGAACCCACCGAATGCTGGTTTCAATAGCAGCATCACAGCGACCGCCAAACTGCCTGCAGGTGTTCGTGCAATGCCAGCAATGCCTGCACCGTGGCCGGGTCGGGCGCAGCCAACACCGGCCGCCCCGGCCAGCCACGGTCATGAAATGGATGCCGGCGAATTGTTTCAGTACGCCTTAGCGCGGGATGACATGAAAATGCACATCCGGATCAACCATCATCAACATCAACCCGTTGATCCTTACATAGGCAAACGCCTGCGAGAGCGCAGGCTCGCAGCCCGCCACCACGCGCGCCAGTTCGGTGAAAGCCGGCTCGGACACCGCACCAACGTGCGTCACTGGCTCCTCACACACCACCACCAACGAACCCAGCGTGGCCTGCACCGGGCGCAACAGCACATGCCAGCGGGTTTAACTGCGGATCACCGAATCGGGCCAGCCGAACGTGTCCAGGGTGGCGTTCATGCCGCCACGGCCGCCGCAGTTGCCCAGCGGCCAACCACGATCTGGGCGTGTGCAAGATCGCGCGAGTCATCCACCTCGCACCAGCTCAAACCGGTAATCGGGCAGATGCCCACCTGGTCTTCCTGCGCCAACGCGTCAATCACCGACAAATACCAGCGACTGAGCCCGTCGCCATGGCGCATGCTGTGCTCCAAACGGTTGCGGAACAGCCCGCCGCTAGTGCCACGAAACACCATCATGCCGATCGATTCGCCATTGATGACGGCCAGATCAAGCGATTTGCCCACGCGCAGCAAACGCTGCCCGCTGGCGATGATTTTCATGTCGTCGCTGTCGTAGCTGTCCTTGGCATCGGTGGCCAAGGTGATGGGAAAGCCGCCGTCCGCGGCCAGCAAGGCGCGCGGGATGGCCGCTTCAAACAAGCTGTCGCCATTGACGATCATGAACGGTTGATCCATCTCATGACGCGCGATCCAGCAGGTGCCCAGATTATCGGACGCGGCATAAAATGGGTTATACAGCGTGCGTACCGGCAGATCGTCGACACCCGCAACGATGCGATCGACCACATCGGCGCAAAAGCCGGTCACCACCACCGCTTCATCCACTCCCGCCGCCGCCAGTTGCTGCAACTGCCAACGCAAAATCGGTTGGCCCGCAACCGGCAGCGCGCACTTGGGTTGCTCGGCAGTCAACGGCAGCAAGCGCTTGCCCTGACCCGCACTGAGAATAATCGCTTTCATGAACACCCCCGGATTCAACCGAACGAGCCAACCGCTCACCGCCTGCACCGTCAATCCAGATGCCGCACAAAGTCCCGACCACCCGAACTGCGTGCTGGAACCAAGCTTCACGTTCGCCATCGAACAAGGGGTGCAATGCACGCAATTCAAGAGCGAAAACGTGTCAGCGTCATGACAGCAGAGCGCCAGCGCGCATTACCCACACCCGTTGCCATCGTGGCAAGCTGGTGCGGCGACACCGCACCGGATAACCTTCAATCGGTCGCAACAACAGCCAGGAACAGCACATGACGTGGAGTGCGACACTATGGATCGGCGTGTTGCTGGGCCTGGCGGCTACGTCCAGCCCGGCACGCGGCCAGGCAACCGCAACCGACGCGGCCGGCGACCTGGGGACAACAGTCCACGAACACGCTCTGGCTAGCGGCACGGCCGCCACCAGCGCAGGTGACGAACCCGTGTCGTTGCCGCAAGCTGCTGAGTGGACGCAGCGCGAACCCGGCAATGCCAGCGCCTGGGTTGCGCTCGGCAATGCCCAGCGCGTTCTTGCGCAACCTGGCGATGCCGTTACCGCCTACCAGCGCGCGTTGCAGATCGACGCAAAACGGGTCGACGCCTGGGTGAACCTGGGGATGACCCACGACCAGCTCAAGCAGCCCGAACAGGCCGTTGCTGCGTATCGTCAGGGGTTGCGGCTCAATCTGGATGTGCCGGTTGCGTGGTACAACCTCGGCAACACCTTGCGCGATCTTGGACGACACGCGCAAGCGATCGGCGCCTATCGGCAAGTGCTGCGCCTTGATCCACAGCACAGCAATGCCTGGAACAATCTGGGGCTGGCTCTGGCCGGGCTCAAACGCTACCCGGACGCCATCGCCGCGTATCAGCAAGCAGTGCAGATCGAACCGCGATTCGCCAGAGCCTGGGCCGGGCTGGCACTGGCGCAAGGTGCCGCTGGCCAGCAGGCCGAGATGATTGCATCGTATCGCAAGTTGCGCAGCCTGGATGCGGTGCTGTCCGACATGGTTTTCGACACCCTGATCGACCCGCCCTGATCCCCCGCACGCCGCGGCAACGCCCGTTGAACCATCCACCGAGCTGAGGCACAAAACCGAGCAGACCCGTGAGCAGACCATCACCGCCAATGATCCGTCGCGCCGCCAATCGCTGCGCCGCGCCATCGCAACACACTGCCTTGCAGCTGCTTGCTGGTTGCCTGTGTCTGTTGACCGGCGCCGCACTGGCACAGGATAAAACCGCAAGCGGAGTGTTCAGCGCCGTTTCCGATTCGGTGGTGCTGGTAAGCGTCAACGACAACAACGGCAAAACCATCAGCCGCAGCAATGGCGTGGTGATCGCGGCACAGGTGGTCGCCAGCAATTGCGCTGGCGTGCGCAAAGCCGGTGCAGTGCAGGTCAGCCATCACGGCCGCTCGTTCCCGGCCACGGTAACGTACATCGATGGTGAGCACGATGTCTGCTCCTATGCCGTCGCCGGCCTCAACGCCCCGGCCGCCACCCTTGGCAGCACCGCCAGCGCACACGTCGGCCATCGCGTCTTCACCATCGATACGCTCAAGGGCGGTCAACTCAATATCAGCGAAGGGCTGATCGCTGGCCGCCGCTCGCTGGCCGGTGGCTATTACCTGCAACTTTCCACACCGTTGTCACGCGGCTCTGCCGGCGGCGCTGTATTTGCTGCCAGTGGCCATCTGATTGGCCTATCAGTACGTTCCAGGGAAGACATCGACTTTGCCGCGCCGGTGGAATGGCTCGGCGCGCTGGCGCAACGCGACAGCGGGCCAACCGGGCCACCAGCCGCCAGCATTCTCGACGACCTCAATCGCACCATTGCCCTGCACAACAAGGGCGACTGGTTGCGCATGGGCCGCCATGCCGAGAGCTGGATGCAGCGTGCAAAAACCACCGAGCCGGCATGGTTTGCCTTGGCGATGGGCTACGCCGGGATCAACCAGAAGCCGATCGCCGTGGAAGTGTTCCAACAAGCGCTTCGCTTCGACCCGGAAGACACCGATGCCTGGCAACAACTGGGGGCCGTGCAGCTCGCTCTTGGGCAATTCCAGAATGCCGGCATTTCTGCGCGTCGCGCGTTGCGCATCGATCCCGAGCACGCCGATGCCTGGCTGGTGCTCGGCAACGCATATCAAAACCTCGGGCAGAGCGACAAGGCAGCGCATGCCTTCCAACAGGCGCTGCACATTGCCCCCAACAATGGCGAAGCCTGGTTCCGGCTGGGCAACGCGAACCTGCACAGAAATACGCTTGCGCGTGCGGTCGATGGCTACCAGCGCGCCCTGCAATTCGAGCCGGACAATGCCGATATCTGGAGCAATCTCGGCCTGGCCTACGACCGACTCGAACAAGACCAGAACGCGATCGACGCTTACCGCAAGGCGCTGAAAATCGACTCGGGCCATGGCAACACCCTGGTCAATCTGGGCAATACGTACCTGCGCATCGGCCGCACCGAGGACGCCGTGCTCAGCTACCGCAAGGCGCTGGAAATAAACCCGAAAAACCCCGATGTGCTGATCAACCTCGGCAAAGCGCTTGGCGCGCGCGGCGATCATCAACAAGCTGCCGATGCCTACCGTGAACGCGTGACCAGCAATCCCGGCGACGCCATCGCCTGGTTCAATCTGGGCATCAGCCACGACCAGATGGGCCAGTATCCGCAGGCCATCGAAGCCTACCGCAACGCCGTACGCTTCGATGACAAGCTCAGCAATGCCTGGCACAACCTTGGCATCGACCACGCCGGCCTGCACCAGTACGCCGATGCAATTGCCGCCTACCAGCACGCGCTGCTGATCGACCCGCAGCGTGCCAGCACCTGGTTCAACCTTGGCACGGCCCATCTTGGCATGGCGCAGAACGACAAAGCGGTCGCTGCCTATCAACACGCATTGCAGATCGACCCGACGATCGTCGAAGCGTGGGGCAACCTCGGTCTTGCCCATCAGCGCCTTGGGCAGCACGCAAAAGCGGTTGAAGCCTTTGCCAAAGCTGTGCAAATCAACCCCGAACTGGCGCAGGCATGGGGCAATCTTGGCCTGTCCTACCAACGTCTGGAACAGCCGCAAAATGCCATCGCCGCCTTCACCAAGGCGGTGCAGATCGAACCGGCACTGGCCGGCGCATGGCAGGGGCTGGGGGAAAGCCATCTATCGCTTCAGGATTACCCAACAGCGATCGCCGCGCTGGCAAAGGCCACGCAAATCGACCCGCAAGCGGCACTCGCCTGGTTCAATCTCGGCAACGGCTATCTTGCGATCCGGGATTACCCGAAAGCCGTTGTCGCACTGCTCGAAGCATCACGCATCGACCCCGAACACGCCGACACCTGGAACAATCTGGGGGTTGCCTACGTCGGTGTGAAGCAACAACAAAACGCCATTGACGCCTACCGCCATGCGCTGCGGATCAAGCCGGCGTTCGCAAAGGCCGTGGCCGGCCTCACCGTCGCCCAGGCCGGCATGGGGCTGCGCAGCGAGATGATGGAATCGTGGCGCACGTTGAACGCCATCGATCCGGCTACCGCCGAAGCGGTCAAACGCGCGGTGATCGATCCGCAGTAACCGGCCTGGTCAGGGCAACATCGCACCACGGATGGCGACGTCGATCACTGCCAACCGTTCAACGCGGGACTCCTGCGCTCAATCCGCGCGGCTTTCCGCCCGCGCCCAGCGCCCGAGCCGATGCACCACGCCATCGGGCTGCTTCATCCATGCAAAATGGTTGGCATGGGTGCCAAGTTGTAGTGCATCGAGGCCATGGATCTCGCTTTCGCAGCCGGCGCCGAGCTTGTCGAGCAATGCGTGCAGAGCACGTTCCGGGCCAAAGGCATCGCGCGCAAAATGCATGGCAAACACCGGCAATTGCACCGCGCGCAGGCGCTGCTCGATATCCGCGGGCAATCCCGGCAAGCGGTAGTTGCCGTGACGGCCGGTGGCCGCCCAATCGCCGATCACCCCGTGCGACTCGCGCCCGGCAAAGCCCAACTGCCGCCCCGGCAGAAACCCGAGCACACCGGTGAGCGCCGGCAACAGCATGAATGCCAGACGCATGGCGATGCGCATCGGCGGTGAGAAACCCGGCGGGTACGGCAAACCGGCGGCGATCAACACCAGACCATCAACATTCGCCGGATCAATTGCGGCACTGAGCGCGGCGAACTGCCCGCCAAGGCTATGCCCACCCAGAAACACAGGCACCCGCGGTGCAATCTCACGTAGCGCCGCGCGCGCACGCGGCAGGTCTTCCAGCAACAACGGCGCATAGCTCCAATCGCAGTTGCGGCTGGCGCGTAAGCTGCTGCTGCCGATGCCGCGCCACTCGTGCAAGGCCACCGCCACGCCCTGCGTCGCCAGTGCCTCGGCAAAGCGGCGATAGCTGCGCGCGGCCACCCCCAACGCCGGAATCCACAGCAACGCGGCGCGCGGCCGTGCCGGCGACAACACCGTCAACAACCAGCGCGCGCCATCATGGGCCACCAGTTCACGCGAGCGTTCGGACCCGATTTCTGCGGTCGTCATCGCCGTCATTGTGCCGCGTGCACGCGCGCGCCATCATGCAACTGATCGTCGGGGAACAGCACCACCCGCTCGCCGACCTTCAGCCCCGATGCCACTTCCACCTGCCGCGCAGCGAATCCGCCAACCGCGATCTCGCTAAGGCGCGCGCGGCCATCGCGCACCGCGTACACCGCCCAGCCATTACCGTGCCGGAACACCGCGCTCGCCGGCACTACCAGCGCTGCGGCGTCGGCGCGCAGCACGAACGCCACCTCGACCCGATACGCATCGCCCAGCGCCGCCCACTGCGCCGGCTCACCGACCCATTGCAGTATCACCCGGGTGCGCTGCTCCTCGACGCCCAGCGCCGAGACCTTGGTGAAACCACCCGGCTCGATCCGGGTCACCTGCGCCGACAATTCGCCTTCGCCGCCCCAGCGCAACACCTTGGCCGCCATGCCAGGGCGCAGTTTCACCGCGTCGGTGGACAGCGCTTCGACCTCGACCTCGATTTGCGCAGGATTACCCAACTCCAGCAGCGGCTGCCCGGCCAGCACCGGCACGCTACTCTCGACATGGCGGCGGATGACCACGCCATCGATCGGCGATTGCAGGGCAATGGATTCGCCGCCACCCTTGCCTTCCTGCGCCAGCAATGCCTGCGCTGCCGCCTCGCGTTGCTGCGCGGCCATGCGTTCGGCCTGCGCCGCGCGTTCGCCGGCACGCGCTTGCGCTGCCTGTGCGGCCGCGACATCCAGCGCCGAGGCGGAAACCGCACCGCGTGTGGCCAGATCGCGCAAGCGCAGGTGTTCGCGGTCGGCCAGCTCACGCGCCGCCTGCGCCTCGCGCAACCGTTGCCGTGCGGCTTCGCTGCCGGCCGTTGCCGCGTTCCGCTCCGCCTGCGCCTGCGCGCGCCGACCCGGATCGAGCAACACCGACACCGACGGCATCACCGTCGCCAGCACCTGCCCGACACGCACCGGATCGCCAGGCTCCAGCACAATGCGTTGCACCACGCCGATCACCGGGCTGGCGATCAGGTAGCGCTCGCGCAGCCGGGTGCGCCCTTCTTCCTCGAAGCCCTCGATATACGGTGCGCGCACCACCTCGGCCAGCCTCAGGCTGCGCGCGGGGCTGGCGAAGCCCCAGACCAGCGCCAGCACGATGGCCGCCGCAACGACCCACATCCAGATTCGTTTCATCCGTGCATTCTCGCAGAGACCCTATTCGCGCGTCTTCAACACGCCGATCAAATCCAGGCGGGTGATGCGCCGCCACACCACCAGCGCTGAAATCAGGCTCGATGCGATCATCATCAATGCCGCAAACGCGTAGGTGCTGCGCGCCAACTCCACCGGCACCCGGTACAGATCGGTCTGCAGGCCCAGCGCGAACAGCCACGACAGGCCATAACCGAACGCCAGCCCGAGCGGTATCGACAGCAGCACCAGCACCGCGAGTTCGCCGAGCAGCAGCGTCGCCACTTCGCCCTGGGTGAAGCCGAGCACGCGCAGCGAGGCCAGTTCGCGGCCGCGCTCGGACAGCGCCACCCGCGCCGCGTTGTAGACCACGCCGAAATTGATTACCCCGCCGAGCAAGGTGGAAATGAACGCGAACACCAGCATGCTCTCGGCCAGGGTGTCGTAAAAATTGTTGATGCCGATCACCCGCGCACCGATGCCGGCCACCCGTGGCCGCGCCTCCAGCCGCCGGTACAACGCTTCCTGCTGCGTCGGGTCGACCCGCAGTAGTGCCCCCGACAGCACATCGCCATCGCCGAGCCGGCGATTGAGCGCATCCAGCCGCATGTAACCCTGCACGCCGATGTATTCGCTGACCACCGCCGTCAGGGGGATGCGCAACTGCGCCTGGCGCCCTTCCAGCACTTCCACCTGCACCTCGTCGCCAATCTGCAAATCCAGCAGTTGCGCCAGGTAATCGGTCATCACCAGGCCATCGGGCGGCAACTCGATCGGCCGCAGGCGGCGATCCACCGGGGTCTTGAGTTCGGCATCGGGCAACAGCCCCTGAATGCCGGTGCGGTAGTGGCGCAAGCCATGACGCAAGCGCACCGGCACGCTGCGATAGGGTTCGGCATGCAGCACGCCGGGCAAGGCCGCCAACTCGAACAGCGCACCGCGTCCGGTCGGCTCGACCAGATCCACCGCCAGGTCGTTGTGCTGCGCCTGGCGGAATTGCACGTCGATCATGTAGTCGATCGAATTGCTTTGAAAGCGCCCGATCATCATCACCGCCGCTGCCAGCGCCAACCCGATGACCGACAGCAGCGCGCGCAGCGGGCGGCGTTCGAGCTGGCGCAGGATCATCCGCGCCGGCTGCGACAGATGCCGCTGCATGCCCCAGCGCTCGATCACGGTCGGCCGATAGCGTTCCGGCGCCGGCGGCCGCATCGCCTCGGCCGGCGGCAGCCGCGCCGCCATCCGTACCGCTTGCCCGGCACCGAGCAGACACGCCAGCAGGGTCACCGCGATACCGCCCAGCATCACCGAGACATCGAGATGGAAATCGAGAAACGGGAAGCGGTAGAAATCCTGATACACACCGGCCAGCCAGTGCCCGAGCACGGCTCCGCCGAGCACACCGACCACCGCCCCCACCATCGCGATCAGGCTGACGATCAACGCATAGTGCGCGGCAATCGCGGCGCGGCTGTAGCCGAACGCCTTGAGCACCGCAATCTGATCGCGCTGGGTGCCGATCAAACGGGTGAACACCACGTTGAGCAAGAACGCCGCGACCGCCAGAAAAATGGCTGGAAACAACCGCGACATAGTCTGCAACTGCTGCAATTCACTCGTCAGAAAGCGATTGGACAACTGCTCGTTGCGGTCATAGCCACCGCGGCCGCCATAGCGGCGCAGACGCAGATCGAGTTCGGCGATCACCGTGCGCACGTCGGCACCGGCTTGCAGCCGCAGCGCCACTTCGTTGAAGGCGCCGTCCATGTCCAGCGCCGCCTCCAGCGCGCGTCGGCCCACCCACAACACGCCGAAGCGCTTGAAGTCGGGGAACGTCGCGCCGGGTTGAATCTGATACACGTACTCCGGCGAAAGCACCACCCCCACCACCCGGAACCACTGGCTGCGGCCGTTGAGGGTGGCGCGGATGCGCGCGCCCAGCGCGAGGCCATGCGCGCTGGCAAATGACTCGCTGAGCACCGCTTCATCGGGATGCTCGGCCGAGGGCAGCCGCCCGGCGCGAAGGTACAGGCGATTCAGGCGCGGCTCGCCGCTCGCCGGCAGCGACAGCACCTGTGCCTTGACCGGGTCGTGGAAACCCGGCACCGACAAATTGCCCAGCGCGATCAGCCGACTCTGCGCGTGTGCCACGCCGGGAATCTGCGCGATTCGGTCCAGCAGCGCCTCCGGTGCGCGCTTGCAGCCGGCCCAAACATCGGCCATGGCGTAATCGCGATAGAAGCGCTCGCGGGTGCCCTGCAACGAGGCGTAGGTGGAATGCGCCATCACCAGATTGGCAATACCGGCGGCGATCACCAGCGCAATCGCGACACCCTGCCC
>PFJA01000243.1:2550-2692 GCA_002782905.1 Lysobacterales bacterium CG_4_10_14_3_um_filter_64_11 | reverse complement strand
ATCGCCGAACGCCTTGCGGTTTAGTGCTCTCACCAGCGCAGCTCGCTGGCGGCAATGCGTACCGCGTTGTGCTCGACCCGCACGATGCGGCCGTCGGCAAGGTGCAACACGCGATGCGCCATGCGCGCGATGTCGGCGTTGT
>PFJA01000243.1:0-2529 GCA_002782905.1 Lysobacterales bacterium CG_4_10_14_3_um_filter_64_11 | reverse complement strand
TGCCCAGATCGGCGTTGATGGCCTCCAGCGCCTCCAGCACGCGCACGCCGGTTTGCGAATCCAGCGCGCCGGTCGGCTCATCGCACAACAACACCGCCGGCCGCTTGGCAATGGCGCGGGCGATCGCGACGCGCTGCTGCTGGCCGCCGGACAACTGCGAGGGGAAGTGATCCATGCGGTCGTCCAGCCCGACCCGGCGCAGCGCGTCTTCCGGCGTCATCGGCGCCTTGGCGATTTCGGTGACGATGGCGACGTTCTCGCGCGCGCTCAGGCTCGGGATCAGGTTGTAGAACTGGAACACAAAACCGACGTGCTCGCGCCGGAACGCGGTCAGTTCCTTCTCGCTGGCGGTGGTCAAGTCCTGGCCGTGATACCAGACATGGCCCGCGCTGGGCACGTCCAGGCCACCGAGGATATTGAGCAGGGTCGATTTTCCGCTGCCCGAGGGGCCCAGCAACACCACAAATTCGCCGGCAAACAATTCCAGATCGACGCCGCGCAGCGCCTGCACTTCGACATCGCCCATGCGGTAAATCTTGCTGATTGCGTTGGCGCGGAATACTGGTTCGGGCGCGGGCTCGTTCACACCGCTACCCGCTGACCCGGCTGCGCCAGGCTCACCGTGCAGCCGTAGCGCTTGACCAACTCGGCCTGCAAGGCTTCGCGTGGCGCGTCTTCACCATGCACCAACAACACCGGCGGCCGGTTCTCAAAACTGCCATACCAAGCCAGCAACTGCGGCTGGTCGGCATGCGCCGACAGCCCACCGACGGTATGAATATCGGCATTGACGGCGATGTCTTCGCCAAAGATGCGCACCTTGCCGGCGCGATCGACCAGCCGCCGCCCCAGCGTGCCGTTGGCCTGATAGCCCACGATCAGCACATGCGCATTGCGCCGCGCCAGGTTCTGGCGCAGGTGATGCACGATGCGGCCGCCGGTACACATGCCCGAGCCGGCGATGATGATGGCACCACCGTGAATCTGGTTGATCGCCTGCGACTGCGCCACATCGGACACCAGATTCAGGTTCGGCAGATGAAACGGCTTGGGATGCCCGTTCCACACCTTTTGCGCCTGCGCGTCGAACAAACCGATATGCCGTGAATACACATCGGTAACCCGCTGCGCCATCGGGCTGTCGAGAAAGATGCGCCAGCGCGACAGCTTCCAGTCATCCCAATGGCGCGCGAACCAGTACAGGATCTCCTGGGCGCGGCCCACTGCAAATGCCGGAATCAGCACATTGCCGCCACCGTCCCAGGCCGACAGAAAAATCTCACCCAACTCGGCAACGGTGGCGTTGCGTTCACGGTGCGCGCGGTCGCCATAGGTCGATTCGAGCAATACCAGATCCGCCTGCGCCAGCGCATGCGGATCGCGCAATATCGGAGCACCGGGCATGCCAAGATCGCCGGAAAACACCAGCCGGCGTGACCCCTGTTCGGTTTGGCCGAGCAACTCCACCACCGCAGAACCCAGAATGTGCCCGGCATCGTGCAGATGCAGTTGCAACCCCTCGCACAACGACTGCGCCTTGCCGTACGGCAGGCCGCGCACCAGCGCCAGGGTGTCGGCGACATCCTCACGCGTGAACAGCGGTTGGATTTCCGGCGCGTCATGTGGCCGATGGCGATTGGCACGCTCGGCATCCTGCTCGGCCAGCGCGGCCGAATCGTTCAGCATCACCGGCAGCAGATCGGCGCTCGCGCTGTGGGTCCAGATCGGGCCGCGAAACCCACGCTGCACCAACACCGGCAAGCGGCCACAATGATCGATGTGAGCGTGGCTGAGTACCACCGCGTCGATCGCGGCGACATCAAAGCCGAACGGCTCGAAATTGCGCGCTTCGTCCTTGTTGCTGCCCTGGATCAGTCCGCAATCGAGCAGCACCTTGAAGCCGTTGAACTCCAGCAGATGGCACGAACCGGTTACCTGACCAGCGGCGCCGTACGGGGTGATGTGCATGCAATGCTCCGGTAGGGATGACGCAATTCGCAATTCACTGTCATTGCGAGGAGCGGCTACGCAATGACGACGGGCCGGTTTTGTCATCAAGCACCATGGGTCATCGCGGAAACCATGGTGGCAACTCCCCCTCGCCCTTGTTGATGCGTTGCAACTGCCGCCGCGCACGTTTGTCGGGGCGGCCGTCGGGATGTGGTGCCGGCCCACCGGTGAGCCGGCGTTGCTCAGTCATCGCCGCGCGTGCTGCAACGCTGGCATCACTCTCACGGTACAGGGTTTGCGCCACGCTCGCCGGGCCACGTTTTTCCGACACCGCCAACACGCGCAACTCGAAACGCTCCAGCGCGCGCGTGATGTGCAGGCTGTCGCCGGCACGGATCATCTTCGCTGGCTTGCCGGCCGCACCATTGAGCACCACCTTGCCACCATCGATGGCCTGCTTTGCCGATTGCCGGGTCTTGAAGAAACGCGCGGCCCAGAGCCAGATGTCCAGGCGCACGGAAAAGGTCTGCGATTCCATGTGCCGATTATGCCGCCTGATGCGACCGCGCGGGGTACCGC
>PFJA01000008.1 GCA_002782905.1 Lysobacterales bacterium CG_4_10_14_3_um_filter_64_11 | reverse complement strand
AGCAGGCCGCGCAGTTTGCGCTGGAGGTGCTCGATCGCAGCTATCCGATGCAGGCGCCGTTTACCTTCGCCAATACCCGCGTGATCGCGGTGGGTGTATCGAACGGTGGCGGCGCGGTATTGCGCGCCAGCGAAGACGTGGAGCCGTGGCTCGATGGCGTGGTGGCGATTTCGCCGAACGTCTACGCTGCGACGGGGCGGCCGTTGTTCGATTACGCGACCGAGGCCGGGCTGCTGGCGCCGTGCGCGTTGCAGGCAGATCAGTTCGCGCAGGCACCGTTTGCCGGCTTCGCCGCGTTGAATCCGCTCACTGCGCAGGCGCGTTGCCGCAACCTGCGCGCGGCCGGACTGCTGCAGGCGGATACGCCCGCAGGGCAGGCCGCCGAGGCGCTGGCGATCCTGCGCGGCAACGGCTGGAACGACGGCGCGTTGATGGCAGCCGCCTTGTCTACCGCGTTTGATGTTTGGCGTGCGGTGGGCGTGACCTATGCGGCTGCCTACGCACGCAGCGGATCAGCGCCAATGCCGTGTGCTGCGCGCTTTGTTGGCGTGGCCAGTGACGGCACGCCAGCAGCGGCCACTGCGGCCGCGCGTGCGGCGTGGTGGGCCGATGGTTCGGGCATACCGCCGGGTGCCGGTTTGGGCCTGGCCGACGGTCTGGCCGAGGCCGGCGCTGACCCGGGTTTTGCCTCGGCGCGTTGTTTGCGTGGGTTGTGGGACGGGCAGGGCGCGATGGCGCGGCGGGTGATCGAGGGTGTGCAGGCGACCCAGGCCGGAGTGCCGCGCGCGGGCTTGCCGGTCATCGTGCTGCATGGTCGCGATGATGGCCTGATCCCGCTGGCATTCAGCGCCGAGCCGTGGCTGCGTGCAGCGCGGGCGCAGCAGCGCAACGTGCGGTTCTGGTCGGTGGCCAATGCCCAGCATTTCGACGGGTTTCTCGGCCTGCCGCCGCTGACGGCGCATTATGTGCCGATGCTGGCCTATGGCTATCGCGCGCTCGACCGGCTATGGGCGCATCTGCGCGAGGGCGCGCCGTTGCCCGCCGATGCCAGCATCCAGCCGGTGTTGCGCCGGTTCGAAAACGGCGCCTTTACGCCACTGCGTGCCCAAGATCTGGCGCTTCCCGGCGATTGATTGCTTACTGCCGCGAGTCCGGCTTGGGGGAAGCACTGAGCAAGCCTCATTCTTCGCCATGGCGGGCCGCCTGTGCCGGTGGCTGCAACTGCACACGGGCCAGGAACCCGACGGGCGGTGCGTGGAAAGTACGGCGGTCACGCAGGCTGGCGAACCGTAGCGCAGGGCACAGGCGAAGCAGGAGCTGAGCCTGCGTGCGATCCGGCGCAAGGCGTTTTCGGCCTTTTTCCGCCCTGAAAAAGGCCTCGCCGGCCGCAGGCCGGTGAAAGCTTCGGCTGCGATCCGATGCAAATACCTCAACGCAACACACAGCCCCGATCGAGAGGTTGGCGAGGAGCGAAGCGACGCGGCAATCCACAGATTTCACGCCAATCAACGCACTGGATTGCTTCGCTACGCCCGCAATGACAGTTTGTTAAACGCTTCCTCGCTGGTTTTGCGCCTTGACCATCAAATCGGCCGCGCGCTCGGCGATCATCATGGTTGGTGCATTGGTATTGCCGCCGATCAACTTGGGCATCACCGAGGCGTCCACCACGCGCAGGCCGGCAATGCCGCGCACGCGCAGTTCGGGATCAACCACCGCCTGCGGATCGTCACTACCACCCATGCGACAGGTGCCGACCGGGTGATAAATGGTCTCGGCCTTGTCGCGGATGAACTGGATCAGGTGCGTTTCATCAACCGCCTCTTCACCGGGGAACAGTTCGTCGCCGCGATAGGCGTCGAAGGCCGGTTGCGCAAAAATTTCGCGCGATAGACGTACCCCTTCCAGCAGCATCTTGAGGTCGTAGCCCTCGCTGTCGGTGAGGTACTCGGGTTCGATCCGCAATGGATCAAGCGGATTGCTCGATTGCAGCAACAGGCGGCCACGGCTGCGCGGACGCAGCGCGCAGGCGTGCAGGGTAAAACCATCGCCCGGCAGGCGGTGGCGGCCGTGGTCGTCGAGCTGCGCCGGTACGAAGTGAAATTGCAGGTCGGGGCGTTCATCTTCGGCCAGGCGCGAGCGCAGAAAGCCGCCGGCTTCGGCGATGTTGCTGGTGCCCGGGCCGCGCCGTGCAAACAGATATTGCAACGCAATCCAGGCATCGTTGGTGTGGTCGTAGGTAATCGGCTGGGTGCACTTGCGCAGCGTGCACACGTCGAGATGATCGTGCAGGTTGGCGCCGACGCCAGGCAGGTCGACGCGCAGATCGATGCCCAGGCGACGCAATTGATCGGCCGGGCCGATGCCCGAGAGCATCAACAACTGCGGCGAATTGATCGCGCCGCCGCTGAGGATGACCTCGCGGCTGGCGCCTTCGCAGAAGATGCCGCGACCGGCGACGCTGTAGGCCACGCCACTGACGCGGTCGCCCTCGTACACCAGGCGAGTGGCGGTGGCGCGGGTGATCACGCGCAAGTTGGGCCGCGCCCGCACCGGATCGAGGTAGGCGGTTGCCGCCGAACAGCGCGAGCCGTTGCGCTGGGTGACCTGATACCAGCCGAAACCCTCCTGGGTAGCACCGTTGAAATCGTTGCTGGCTGGCAACCCGGCCTCACCGGTGGCATCGAGAAATACCTGCGACAACGGGTTGGTGTAGCGCAGGTCGCTGACCGCGAGCGGGCCATCGCCGCCATGCAGCACATCGCCGCCACGGCTGTTGCTTTCCGATGCCTTGAACCATGGCAGCACCGCATTCCAGTTCCAGCCGCTGGCGCCGAGTTGCTCCCACTCGTCGTAATCGCCGGCATGGCCACGGATGTAGCACATGGCGTTGATCGAGCTGGAGCCACCAAGCACGCGTCCACGCGGCCACCACAGCCGGCGTCCGCCGAGTGCGGGCACCGGCGCGGTGTTGTAGTTCCAGTTGACGCCCTTGCGGCTGACCAATTTCGCG
>PFJA01000032.1:2859-3001 GCA_002782905.1 Lysobacterales bacterium CG_4_10_14_3_um_filter_64_11 | reverse complement strand
GGCCTGACCCGGGCTACCACGGCGTGCGCAAACGGGCACCGCTGCACGCCAAAAGCTCCCGGTGCCCCGCGCCGGTGCACCGCGGCCGCGCGCAAAATCCCGGGTTACGGCCTGCGGCCTGACCCGGGCTACCACGGCGTGC
>PFJA01000032.1:0-2837 GCA_002782905.1 Lysobacterales bacterium CG_4_10_14_3_um_filter_64_11 | reverse complement strand
CAAAAACGCCCGGTAGCCCGGGTTGAGGCGAAGCCGAAACCCGGGACCCCGCGCAGCGGCGGAACAGACATTGCGCTCTCCGCCGTTTTGCGCTCTTTGCGTCCTTTGCGGACCAGCGGCTTTACGATTTTCCCGAGCCCCGAGCCCCGAGCCCCGAGCCCCGAGTCCCGGCGTCAATGATGCGGTGCCAGATCGTGCTGATCGTGCGCACACGCGGTGCCGTGTTCGAATTGCAAGGTGGCGTGATTGATCGCATAGCGCTCGTTGAGCGTGCGTACCAGGGTGTCGAGGAACGCGTCGTGATCATCCACGCGCGGACGCACGATGTGCGCGGTCAGTGCCACTTCATCGGCGCCCAGCGCCCAGATGTGGACATGGTGCACTTGCTCAACGCCATCCTGCGCTTGCAAAAAGGCGAGCACCGCTTCGCGGTCGATGTGTGAGGGAACCGCATCCATCACCTGCGCGAAGCTTTCGCGCATTAGCGACCAAGCGGTGACGGCGACCACGACGCCAACCAGCAGTGCCAGCACCGGGTCGAGCCAGAACCAGCCCAGCGTCAACATGCCAAGCCCAGCGACCACGGCAGCGAACGACACCGCCGCGTCGGCCATCAGGTGCAGGTACGCTCCGCGTCGGTTCAGGTCGCTGCGTTGGCGGGCATGAAACAGCCGGGCACTGACCAGATTGATGACCACGCCGATCGCTGCGACGATCATCACCGGCAGGGCCGGCACATCCGGCGGCGCGCTCAGGCGGCGCAGTGCTTCCCACGCCAGCGCGCCGGAAAACGCCGCCAGAATCAGCGCATTGGCCAACGGTGCCAGCAAGGTGGCGCGGCGCCAACCGAACGAGTGCTCTGCGGTCGGCAGCCGTTGCGCCAGAATCGCGGCGCCCCAGGCCAGCGCCAGACCAAGCACGTCGCCGAAGTTGTGCAGCGCGTCCGAGAGTAGCGCCAGCGAATCGGTAGCCAGGCCGTAGCCCGCTTCCAGTGCGGTATAGGCCAGATTGATCAGGGTACCGAGCGCGAACGCGCGGGTGCTGCCGGCACCGTGACCGCGCTCGTGATCGGGGTGGTCGTGGCCGTGCATGGTGTTATCAGTCGCGACCGTGCACCAGGGTGCCGATGTGCTCGCCCTTGAGGATGCGCATCAGGCTGCCGGGTTCGTTCAAGCTGTAAATGCGCAGCGGAATGGAGTAATCACGGCACAGCGCAAACGCGGCGGTGTCCATCACCTGCAAATCGCGGTGCAGCACTTCGTCGTAGCTCAGGGTTTCAAAGCGTACGGCATCGCCATGCTTGGCCGGGTCGCGGTCGTACACGCCATCAACCTTGGTCGCCTTGAGCAGCAGGTCGGCATTGATTTCCACCGCGCGCAGTGCGGCCGCCGAATCGGTGGTGAAGAACGGATTGCCGGTGCCGGCCGCGAAGATCACGATGCGGCCTTTCTCCAAATGGCGGATCGCGCGGCGGCGGATGTAGTCCTCGCACACCTCGTTGATTTTCAGCGCGCTCATCACCCGCGCGTAGGCGCCGAGCTTTTCCAGCGCGTCCTGCATTGCCAGCGCGTTGATGACAGTGGCCAGCATGCCCATGTTGTCGCCAGTGACCCGGTCCATGCCGGCCGCAGCCAGACCGGCACCGCGAAAGATATTGCCGCCGCCGATGACCACACCCACCTGCACCCCGGCGCGGCTGGCTTCGAGGATTTCCCTGGCCAGGCGGCTGATCACCACCGGATCGATGCCGTAGTCCGCCTCGCCCATCAGCGCCTCACCGGACAGCTTGAGCAGAACACGGTGGTACTTCAGCTCAGGATCGGTCACGGGCGGCTCCTTCAGGGCGGGCAAACCCGTGGATTGTAGCCGCCTGTGGCAGTGGCCGTCATCCACAGTGTTGTCGAACGCGGTGCGAGCCCGAGCTCCCCACCGCGATTCCAACGCGGTGTGAGCCTGGCGGGTGAAGTGAAGTGGTGCGGAGAAGTGGCACGCAGGATGGATCGATGGGCCGAGCCGCAACGCTTGACGGCAATGTTTTTTTTGTTACGCTGACACCGCGCTCGTGAGAGCGCGTCGCATTTGGCGGTTATAGAAGCCTCCGATTAAGCCACATCTGGCGTCATTGCGAGCGCAGCGAAGCAATACAGAATCGCGATTTTGTTGAGCATTTCTGGCTTTCCACATCGCTGCGCTGCTCGCAATGACAGCTTGTTCAGGGCATCCTTGGCCGACATTTTCTCCAATCTGAACCAGAGGAGTATTGATCATGCATATTTTTGGTTCTCGACTGGTTTTGGCTTTTCTCGCACTTGCGATGTGTGTTCCGGTTGGCGATGCGGTGGCGCGGACGCGCGCGTTTGATCCGTGTGCAAAGGGTTGTGTGACGCTGCGCCAGTCAGCGGATGGTCTGGTAGTTGCGACGGCTGTTGATGCAGCGGGGAATGTGCTGGTGAGCGATACAGCGCGGGTGGGTGCTTCCGGCAAAGTACGCGAGCTTTATTGGCCGGCAAACGACCTATCGCAGGTGTTCGAGCGTGTCGATGGTGGTTATGTTCCTGTCGTGTCCATGGAAGGTTCTATAGACGAGACAAGTCCGTTGCCAGGTGGTGGATACTTGATCATCAATCATCAAGACGGTTATGACGTGATTATCGTCATCAATCCGGATGGCACCATCTTCGAAATACGCATACAACCAACGCCTGGCAGCAGTACGCGACCAAACTGATTCGCAGGCAGCGGCCGCGGGTCAGCGGCCTCGGGTCAGAGTGCACTTTCTCGGCGATGATCACAAAAGTGCACTCCACTCTGCCCCGGGTTTTGCCAGCTACAGCTAC
>PFJA01000265.1 GCA_002782905.1 Lysobacterales bacterium CG_4_10_14_3_um_filter_64_11 | reverse complement strand
TCTGAATCGCTCCGGCCAGTTTCGTACCCTCGCCGATGCCGATCTGGTGGAAAAGCCGATTCGTGCGCAGGAGATCAATTTCGCCACCTGGCGGCTGCTGAAGCAGGATTTCATATTGCTGGGTCGCATTCTCGATAGCCCCGATGGCGGTTATCGCAGCGAGTTTGAATTGTTCGATGTGGCCAGGCAGGAACGTGTGCTGGGGTTGTCCCTCGATGGTCGCCCGCAGGCGATGCGTGATGTTGCGCACCAGATTGCCGATCTGGTGTACGAGAAAATACTCGGCGTGCGCGGTGCTTTCTGGACCCGCATCGCCTATGTCACGGCAACCGGAATTGGCCCCGGCACCCAGTACGCGCTGATGGTTGCCGATGCCGATGGCTTCAACCCGCAGGTGGTGGTGCGTTCGCGCGAGCCGCTGCTGTCGCCGGCCTGGAGCCCGGATGGCCGGCGCCTGGCGTATGTCAGTTTCGAGCGCGGCAATTCGGCGATTTATATTCAGGAAATCAGTACCGGTGCGCGCGAATTGGTGGCCAGCCATCGCGGCATCAACGGCGCGCCGGCGTTTTCGCCCGACGGCACTCGCCTGGCGTTGACGCTGTCGCGCACCGGCAATCCGGAAATCTATGTGATGGACCTGGCCAGCAAGGCATTGACCCAGATTACCCAACACTGGTCGATCGACACCGAACCGGCGTGGACGCCGGACAGCCAGCGCCTGATGTACACCTCTGATCGCGGTGGCAAACCGCAGATTTACGAGGTTTCCGCCGGCGGCGGTGATCCGCTGCGGGTGACCTTCAATGGCGATTACAATGCCCGTGCCACCATTTCCTGGGATGGCAAAAAAGTGGCGATGGCGCAAGGCAGCGGAAACGTTTATCGTATAGCTGTTATGGATCGCAGTTTTGGGGGCTTGGGTCGCTGGCAGAACCTGTCTCCGGGCAATCTCGACGAATCGCCGAGTTTTGCCCCCAATGCCAGCATGTTGATTTACGCCGCGCGCGAGGGACAACGCGGCGTGCTGTATGCCGTATCGGCCGATGCGCGGGTGCGGCAGCGTCTGGTTTTTGCTGACGGTGATGTCCGGGAGCCCGCCTGGTCACCGTTTCGGCAACGTTAGCAAGCTACAGTTCGGGCTCCACCCGCAAACCGATCAACAACGAAAAACATCCTGAATACCCGAGGACCACTCATGAACAACTCTACCCGCCTGCTGTTGGCCGCTGCCGTTTGTGTGGCATTGGCCGCCTGTGCCAAGCAAGTAAAAGAAGAGCCGGCGCCGCCGCCGCCGCCGCCGGCACCTGCTCCCGCGCCGCCGCCGCCGGCTCCGACCGGCTACCAGCCGGCTGATCTGGACACCGATAGCTGCCTGCGTCAGCGCGTGGTGTATTTCGACTTCGACAAGGACAACGTCAAGCCCGAGTACGCGGCCATCCTGAGCTGCCATGCGCAGTACCTCAAGGATCGTTCCAGCGCCCGCATCACGCTGGAAGGCAATGCCGACGAGCGCGGTACCCGCGAATACAACCTCGGCCTCGGTGAGCGTCGTGGCACGGCAGTATCCTCGGCGTTGCAGGCCAATGGCGGCTCCGTGGCGCAGTTGACCACGGTCAGCTACGGCGAAGAGAAGCCGACCTGCACCGATTCCAACGAGGATTGCTGGTCGAAGAACCGCCGCGTCGAGATCGTCTACACCGCCAAGTAATGCGTGTGTCCGTCGATTTCAGTGTGAGTGTATTACGTAACCTGATGGCGGCGGTGGCCCTGGTGGCCACCGCTTCCGTCTTTGCGCAGGCGCGTCCCAGCCTTGCCGATCGCGTGGCGCGACTGGAGCAGCAGCAAGCGCAGGCGCAGGCCAGCAACCAGAACGTCGAATTGCTCAACCGCATCACCGACCTGCAAAGCGAGATTCAATCCTTGCGCGCGCAGTTGGAAAAACAGCAGTTCGAGCTGGAACAACTCAAGCAACGCAATCGTCAGCAATATCTCGATCTCGATGGCCGTATCGGCCGCATCGAGTCGGGTTCGTTTGCACCGTCTGCGGACGCGGTTGCAGCGCCGGCGCGGGCAGCCCCGGTTCAGGATGAGCAGACGCCAACCGTGCCGGAGCACGGTGTTGGAGGGGACGCGACAACCGCCACTGCCGCGGGCGAGCCGAAGCCGAATGCCAGCGCTGAGCCGGACGATGCGGTTGCATCGCCGGTGGTCGATGAGCGCGTGGCCTACGATCAAGCCTTCGATGCACTCAAGAACGGAGAGTACGCCGAGGCGGCGCGTCGGTTCAAGGCGTTTTTGGCTGCGTATCCTGATGGCTCGTTTGCACCCAATGCCCATTACTGGCTGGGCGAGAGTTATTACGTCACCCAGAATTTCGCATTGGCGCAGGCCAGCTTTCAGGCGTTGCTGGAGCGCTTTCCGGACTCGGCCAAGGCTCCCGATGCGCTGCTCAAGCTGGGTTATTGTCAGTATGAGCTCAAGCAGTTCAATGCGTCGCGCGCCACCCTGGGCCAAGTCATCGAACGCTATCCCGATTCCACCGTATCGCGTCTTGCGCAGGGTCGCTTGCGCGCGATGATGCTCGAAGACCGGCAGTAAGTGGGCCATCGATGGATGCGTCGGATGCCAGTGGTCGGCTGCGGCTGACCGAGATTTTTTGTTCGCTGCAGGGCGAGGCGCGCGATGCCGGCTGGCCCAGCGTGTTCGTGCGCCTTACCGGTTGCCCGTTGCGGTGCCAGTACTGCGACACCGCGTATGCCTTTCATGGTGGCGAATGGTGGACGATCGATGCGATTGTGGCGCAGGTCGAGCAGTATGGCGTTCGTCATGTCTGCGTGACCGGCGGCGAGCCGCTGGCGCAAAAGCGTTGCCTTTTCTTGCTGGAGCGCTTGTGCGACGCAGGTTATTGCGTTTCGCTGGAAACCTCCGGTGCGATCGATCTGAGCGGCGTCGATCCGCGCGTGTCGCGGGTGATGGATATCAAGACGCCGGCCTCGGGCGAGGTTGCGCGCAACCTGTGGCAGAATCTGCAGGTGTTGCGCGCGCACGACCAGATC
>PFJA01000132.1 GCA_002782905.1 Lysobacterales bacterium CG_4_10_14_3_um_filter_64_11 | reverse complement strand
GCACTCGGGGGCACGCCAGCCGCCGGCCAGATGTTCCGCTTCGTCCTTGCTGCCGCTGATGTTGATGTTGATGCCGGCGGTGAAGGCGACGCGACCATCGATCACCATCAGTTTGCGATGACCGCGGTTGTTGAACAGCCACGCAAAGCGGGCAATCGCAACGCGATTGACGCGAGGTGGCGGCAACGCACACCCAATCGCGCACCGCCTTGCCGGTGACGCGACGCGTCAGCGGGCACGGCGGTGTCGGCAAACGCAACCACTGCGGTTTCGTTTGCCGACCGATTACCGGGTGGTGGCGTTGGCGATGATTACCTCGACGCGGCGATTTTGTTGACGGCCGGTTGCCGAGTCGTTGCCGGCCACCGGGTAGCCTTCACCCTTGCCAAGCGCATCAAGCCGATGGCTTGCGATGCCCTGACCGGCAAGGTATGTCTTCACCGAATCGGCGCGACGTTGCGACAGGCCCATGTTGAAGTCCTCGCTGCCGGTGCTGTCGGTATGGCCTTCGATGACCACCGTCCGATCCGGGTATTGATTGAGGAATGCGGCGAGCTTGCTGAGGTTGCTGGTGGCGCCGCCCTTGAGATCGGCGCGGCCGGTTGTGAACAGCACGTCGCCCAAGGTGACGACCAAGCCACGATCGGTTTCGCGGGCGTTGAGTTCGGCGATCTGCTGCTTCAACGCGGCATTCTGCAGGCGGGCTTGGTCGGCGACCATTTGTGCCTGATCGGTCTGGCTGCGTGCCATCTCAGCATCGGCGTGCGCGCGGTTGGCTTCGTTGGTTCGCGCTTGCAGACGCATGTTGTCGCGCTCATCGCTGAGTACCTTGCGGTGGTCCACCAACATCCGGCTTTGCGCCAACGCCACCGCGGTATCCACCTTGCGTTCGGCGATGAAAACGCGATGCGCAGTCAGCACTACGTCCTTGCTCGGCGTTTCAGCAGCGCGCACCGCGGCTTCCGCTTCCTTGATGGCAACCGGGGCGCGGCTGGCCAACTGCGGGTTGGCCTGCAACTGGGTCAGCTTCTGGCGCGCACCACTGGCGGCTTCCGGCTTGGTCGGTGTGCTGGAACACGCGACCATCAGCAGCGAGGCAATGGCGGTGGCGAGTAGCGGTGCGAGGTTGTGGGTGCGTGTGGTCATCAGTGTGCTCCCTTGTTGCGTTGCATTTCCTGCTGCAGGATGTCGATGCTCTTCTGCATCTCGTCGTTGACGGTGGTGGCCTGAACAACGCCCGCTTTGGCGGATGCCAGCTCGGCGTCGGCCTGCGACTGCTCGGCGAGACGCTTGGCGTGCACCATTTCCTCATTGCGCACGGCATCACGTGCGGCGCTGAGCTTGGTTCTGGCTTCGCTCAGCTCAGCGGCGGCAAACTGCGACGCGCGATCACGCTCGGCATTGCCGATGGCCATTTCAGCGGCCTGCAGCGCTTGATCCGGTGCTGGCTGGGTGGTGGCGCAACCGGCCAGTGAGAGCAGACCAGCCAGCACCGCTGCAATCGGCAGCAGCGAGATTCGGGTTGAGGGATGGACATGGGGCAATAGACGGATCATGGCAGTGGCCTGGTGGAAATCGCCGTTGTTTTCCGTCATTCGATCCGGCGACGGGAATCGAATACGGTGTTGACATCGTGGATGGACCCAGTGACTTCGCACAGCGCCAAAGTGCTGGCCGCAGTGCTTTGCACAGGCATTGACTGCGTTCGTCATGGCCACGCCGCGAACAACGAATCGAAGCAGGGATTCCACGAATTGAGTGCCGTTCAACAAGCGCTTAGTCTTCGCTTCGGCGCGGCGTTCGTCGGTGCGCTGGCGCACCCATGGCGTCACCTGGCCGGCCGATTGCTCGAACGGCGGAAATTGTCGCGGCTTGCGATCGCTCGCCGTTTCGCCGACAGGCATAGACCTGTTTCGCTGTCGTGCAGAAATGAAAACGCCGCAGCATCCTCATTCGAGGATTGTGCTGCGGCGTGATCGTCCAGCGCGATACTGGATTAGAGCGTAGTAAGCCCCTTGGCATGCACGGCAGTAACGCCGCGGATGTTTTCCGCCAGCTCAATCGCCAACGCACGCTCCGCACCGCTATGTACCTTGCCGCTCAGATCGACCACACCCTTGGTGGTGGTCACCGAGATCGCGGAGCCATCGACATTGGCCGAGTAGGCCAGGCTCGACTTCACCTTGGTGGTGATCCAGGTGTCGGACATCGACCGGCTCGGCATGTGTTGTGTGGTCTTGGCCGTTTTGACCTCGATGCGGTTGTCAACCGACATCACGCCCTTGGTGTTGCGTGCCAGCCGCCCGGCTGCTTCCTTTTGCGCCACGCTGGCGGCGGTGCCGCGCAGAGTCACCTTGCTGCGCAGTACGTCGACATCGGCGGACATACCTTCGGCGTGCTTGCTCCACAGCAGCTTGGACTTCACCGCAGTGGTGATCGAGGCATCATCGATGAACTCGCCGAAAGTGCGGTCGGTGGACGCTTTGGGCGCCTCATAGTCCGAGGTCACCACAATCTGGTTGTCGACCTTCTGGATGCCGTTGACACCCAACGCGATCTGCTTGGCGAGATCCTTGTCGACATCCTCACCCACTTTGCCGGTGAGGGTGGCGGTGTCGCCATGCACGGTCACCTTGATGTCGTTGGCACGCAGGTACGGGCTCAGCGCATAGGTGGTCCAGATTTGGGTTTCCTGGCGGGCTTCAACCACGTCCTGGGAAACGCTATCGGTAGCGCTGGCGCCACCAGCGATTGCGAACAGGCTCAGCGCGACGGCTGCAGCGATGAGCGAGGTGCGAATGGGTGATTGCATGGAATACTCCGTTGGCTGATGGTCTGGCGTCCGCCGCGTGCAGAGTCACAACCGGGGACGCCGGGCAATGCGATGCAGGGGGGAGCCCGGTGGCGACGCGTGGTGCGGCGACCGCGATGGCTTTAGCTGTGTTTCTTGAAGAAGTCGGAAACCTGTTTGTCGGCTTCGTCGCGGGTAATGGCGTAACGCTCTTGAACCAGACCGGCCAGCTTTTGCGCATGGCCTTCGGACTTGAGCAGTTCGTCTTCGGTCAGCTTGCCCCAGACGATCTTGGCGGAACCGACACGCTGCTTCCATTTGCCCTTGAGCTCATCAATGCTGGGCAGGCTCATGAGCGTGCCTTCGGCGCGCCAGCCGCGTGGTGGGACGCAGGCGGCGACTTTGCGGGCGATGCGGCGGGCTTGGCGATCGGCGCAACCAGTATTGCGGCAGCCTTGGCGGGTGTCTGCGCGTGTGCGTTCGGCGTACAGCAGGATGTGTCGTGTTTGCTTGGCGTTTTCATGGTGACCTCATATGAAGTCCCGTGCCGCGCGGAGTCGCGCGGCATCAGGTGGGTGGAGCCTGTGCATGCTGCGTCTGTCGCCGGCCAACGTCGGTGCGCTGTCACACGCAGCCTCGCCGCCACCCGCGCGCCGTTGCCGGTCGATTCAGGGAAACACGCAGTAGCTTGCGGTGCGCAATGCGCAGGTGCGAACGAAGCTGGGGATATGCAACTGCAAACGCAGATCAGAACCGAAACAGGGTGTACTCGCCGTTGGCACGCTTGAGCAATTGATCCTTGTCCTTGCTCTTGTCCCATTCGCTCAGTGCGTCGAGTTCAGCCGAATTGTGGAACAGCAGCAACTGGCCCTGCACGATCTCGAAACGGGTCGGGTCGATGGCGACGCGTCGGCCCAGCGCCAGGCTGTACGGGCAATATTCGCCAAACACCGGCGCGTAGTGCTTCGGGTCGGCTTCGAATTTTGCCAACTGTTCGGCCGATGCGAGGTAATACACCTTGCTCTGATAGGTGCTCTGGAACTCGGGCTTGCCTTTTTCCGGCAGGTTCTTTTCAAAGTAGGAAACCGGGCTGTAGCCCTCGATCGCCAGATCGCTGGCTTGTGATGCGACTCTTGGCTCGGGGCCCGCTTTCACGTGCAGGTCGAGGCGCTGTGGCGTGGCTTTTTCACCATCGGCTTGCGCTGCGCTGGCGGCAAAACCGGGCATGGCCAGCACGATGCCAACGATGAGGCCGATAGTCTTGTTGACATGACGCATGATCCTCTCCTGCTGCACGAAACCCTCGTCTTGGAGGCGCGCACGACGGCAATGGTTCCCGCTTGGCGACGTGCGCTACAACTTCGTGCCGCATTGCTCAGGGTTGGCATCTGCCGGTGTCGCTGGCACGGTTGGCGTGCGCCAAGGGTTGCTGGTGATTGCTGCGATCAGGCAAGCGGAACAGCTGCTCGGCATTGGCCGAGGTCGCTTCGGCGAGGCGCGCTTCGGATTCGCCACGCAGTTGCGCTACCACCTTCAGCACCTCGCGCAGGCGCGCCGGCTCATTGCGCTCGCCCTGATGACCGCAGTTGGGTTGGTCGGGCGCATCGGTTTCCAGCAACAGTTGCTCAAGCGGCATCGCTGCGACCAGGCGGCGCAGGCGATTGGCGCGCGGGTAGGTGAGCGGGCCACCCAGGCCGAGATAAAAGCCCAGTTGCCACAATTGCCTTGCCTGTTCTTCACTGCCGGAGAAACTGTGTACGACACCGCGCAGTTTGCCGACTCGGCGAATGCCTGCGATCACCGCGTCCACCGCGCGCCGGGCATGGATGATCAGCGGCAAATCGAATTCGCGTGCAATCTGCAATTGCCGGTTGAAATAGCAATGCTGCGCGTCGGCATCCAGGCCCGGCACGAAAAAGTCGAGCCCGCATTCGCCGACTGCCAACGGATGTTCGCGAGCGATCCAGTCGGGCAGGGCAGCGAGGTGCTCGGGGCGGTGTTCGGGCAGAGCCATCGGGTGCAGGCCGTAGGCGGGGAACAGGCCGTGATGCTGCGCGCACACGCTACGCAGCAATGGCCATGACGCGCACGCGATCGCCGGCACGATCTGGCGGCTGACGCCAGCGGCGCGCGCGCGCGCGATCACCGCAGCGCGGTCTGCGTCGAACTCAGGTGCATCGATATGGCAGTGGCTGTCAGTCAGCATTGCCCGCGTCATTTGGCTTGCGCCGCCATCCAGCAAACAGCAGCGCGCCCAATGCCAGCACGATTTCATCGATGAATGGCAACGGGTCGGGAATCAGCACATTGAGCACGAACAGGCTCGTGGTCAGCGCGAACAGCGTCGGAAAGCGCAGCTTGCGGGCGAAGTGCAACAGCGGTGCGAACAACAGTTTTCTCATGTCGGCTCCGGAGTGTCATGGGGCGGTGGGTTCGGGCTGCGGTTCAGCTTGCAGGGCTTCTAATGACGCCGCGGCCAGTGCCGCTCATCCGGTTCATCTTGAGGGGTAGTCCATGAACAAGCCACTAGTCATCGCCATCGTTGCCGTCCTGGCGGGTGGCTCCGCGATGGCGGCCTACCAGAGCCGCCTGTTCGGCGATTATGCGCAGGTCGTCAAGGTCGATGAAATCACCAAGATCGTCAATGTCAAGGGTGAGGTGCTCGCTGTCGAGCCGATCACCGAGTCGCGCACCGGCCCGCGCGAGGTCTGCGAAGACAAGGTCGTCGAATATCAGGTGCAGCCAAAGGATCCGAACAAGATCACCGGTACCGCCATCGGTGCTGTGGTCGGTGGCCTGCTCGGCAACCAGATCGGTGGTGGCACCGGCAAGACCGTGGCCACGGTGGCGGGTGTTGCCGGCGGTGCTTACGCCGGCCGCAAGATTCAGGAGAACCAGCAAGAGGCCAATGCGCACAGCGAATCGCGTGTTGAGCGTTCGTGCCAGACGATCACCGAAACCCGCGATGAAGTGGTGGGTTACGACGTGACCTATGTCGTGGATGGCGAGACCGCAAGCAAGCGTGTCACCCGCAAGCCGGGCGAAACCATCGCGCTCGGCAAGAAGCCGATAGTCGTGGCCTACGATGTGACCTACCGCTACAAGGATCAGATCGATACCCTGCGCATGACCAACGATCCGGGCGAGGTGGGCGACCGTCTGCCGATGAAGGATGGCGCGGTGGTGGTGGATTCCGAGGGCTGATCGGGGTTGAGCATCGCATTGCCGGGTCCGGGCATGTGCCGGGCTCGGTGAGTCTGAATGGACTTGTTCAGACCATCCTTAGGTGGGATACAGCAGCATCGCATCGCCGTACGAAAAAAACCGGTAGCGCTGCGCGATGGCGTGGCGATACGCGGCGAAGATGCGCTCACGCCCGGAAAACGCCGACACCAACATCAAGAGCGTCGATTCGGGCAGGTGGAAGTTGGTCAGCATGGCATCGACCGATGCGATGTGCTTGCCGGGGAACAGGAAAATACGGGTGTCGCCGGCATACGGCTGCACCAGGCCATCGCGCAACGCGGTTTCCAGCGCCCGCACCACGGTGGTGCCGACCGCGATCACTCGCCCCCCGCAAGCACGGGTTTGCACGATCTGCTCGCATAACTGCGCACCCACGTTAAGCCATTCGCTGTGCATGCGATGCTCGTGCAACGATTCCACCCGCATCGGTTGAAAGGTGCCGGCGCCGACATGCAGGGTGACATGGCCGAAGCCGATGCCGCGTTCACGCAACGCCGCCAGCAACGGTTCATCGAAATGCAGGCCGGCGGTGGGTGCGGCTACCGCGCCGGCATTGCGCGCGAACACGGTCTGGTAACGTTCGCTGTCGTTGCGGTCCGGCTCACGGGCGATGTAGGGCGGCAATGGCAACCGTCCGGCGCGAACCAGCAGTTGTTCAAAGCTTTCGTGCGATTGCAGGCGCAGGCGAAAAAACGCGTCCTCGCGCGCGATTACTTGCAACTCGCCACCGGCATCGAGCACGATCCGGCTGCCGGCCTTGGGTGCCTTGCTGAAGGCGAGTTGCGCCGTGGCCTCACGCGCATCGAGGATGCGCTCGATCAGAATCTCGATGCGGCCACCGCTATCCTTGTGGCCGAACAGTCGCGCCGGGATGACGCGGGTATCGTTGAACACCAGCAGATCGCCGGGTGCCAGCAAACCCGGCAGATCGCGCATCGAGCGATCCGCGAATGCGGCCGGTGCCGGCGGCACATGCAACAACCGGCTGGCGGAACGTTCCGGCAGCGGCTGCTGCGCGATCAGCTCGACCGGAAGTTGGTAATGGAAGTCGGATTTTTTCACGGCGGAATGATCATTTTGATAACACCCGAATCATGTACGCAGACCCAATGTGTTTTAGCCTTCTCCCCCAGTCGCGAGCTCGGCTTCATCACCCACGCAGACTGACAAAATCCGGGCTGCCCACCAGGCGCAACGCATCTAGCCGTGGCCGTGCCTGTGCCAGCGCTGCCGCGAGTTGCTCGCGCGTGGCGGCAAGCTGGGTGATCTGTGCCGGATCGATCGCTGGATTGTGCCGTGCCAGCGCCTGCAGCCGTTCGATCTGCGCATCGAGCGTTACTCGCGCCTGCTGCACCGCTCGCGCGATGCGTTCGCTCGCTTGCGCCGCAGCGATCTCGCGCGCGGCGTGCAGCATCGGCGGCAGCAACTTGCCGAGCAATCGGCGCTGACCGCTGAGGTCGTAGTCGCGCTCGGCGGCACGCTGCTGCGCACGCGGGCTGAGGCGAAAGTCCGGGCGCAATTGCAGGCGTGTATCCACCGCTACCCGCATCGGCAGCGCCGGGAGAAACCGCTCGGCATCCAGACCCGGCGCGGCGACACACTCAAGCACGAACAGCACCTCCAGAATCGCACTGCGCGCCGGCAATTCGTCGACCACGAACGCGGCGTTGCCGGCTTCGCTGGCCAACACCAGATCACCGGCGGCGATCACCAGTGGATGATCGGCACGCAGATACAGCACGTCGTCGCGTGCCAGCGCCAGCTCGCGCGCCAGACATACCTGGCTGGGGCCTTCCTTCAGCGTATCGAGGCCATCGACTGCCAGATACTCGGGGTCGATGCTGAACAGGCCGCTACCGAGGTCTTCGTGCTGCACGCCAAGCTGCTCCAGCAGTCGCAGCGGAAAATCATCGTGCGCGTCCTCGTCGTCGGCCGCGCGCAGGGCATCGCGCAAGCGGTCATCGCCGCGCTGGCTGGCCAGTTCGAGCAAGCGATCGCGGCCATCGGCAATGCGCGTTGCCAGCTCGCTGTGCAGGCTGCGGCTGCGCGCGATCAGCGCATCGACAGCGTAATGCGACGGCTGTGGCGCCAGCGCCAGTAGTTCGCTGCGAAACGCGCGCAGCAGGCTGCGGCCGTCGGCAACCACGCCGGTAAAAGCATCCAGGCCCTCGTCGTACCAACGCAGCAGCATGTCCTGGGCGCTGCCAACTACGGCGTTGACATGGATGTTGACATCACCACGCTGGCCGATGCGATCGAGTCGTCCAATACGCTGCTCAAGTTGGTCGGGGTCGAGCGGCAAGTCCCATAGAATCAGGTGTTGCGCAAACTGGAAATTGCGCCCCTCGGCGCCGACTTCGCTGGCAATCAGCAATGGCGCACCCTCGGGGTCGGCAAACCAGGCGGCATTGCGGTCGCGTTGCAGCAGGCTCATGTCCTCATGAAAGCGTGCCACCTGCACCCCCGAGCGCAAACGCAGGGCTTCTTCCAGCGCCTGCACCTTCGCCCGCGAACGGCACAACAGCAACGCCTTGCCCGGCGCGATGCGCTCCAGCACCGCCAGCAGCCAGTCCAGGCGCGGATCGCGCAGATAATCGTGTTGCGGCTCGCAGTGTTGCGCGTCATCGCCGGTCGCATCGGCATCGGCCAAAAACTCGGCGAGCAAGGTGCCGGCATGGGTCGGGTCGTCACTGGCAGCCAGGCGATCGAGGTGACCGATGCGCTTGGGAAAACCGCCAACTGCCGCGCGCCGGTTGCGCACCATCACTCGTCCGGTTCCGTGGCGATCGATCAAGTCGGCAATCAAGGCTTCGCGCGCACCGTGCTCGCCGGCGGCAAGCCGATCCAGATGCCCGGCCAGGGTGTCGCCGTCGTTGACGAACAGGCGCTGCAATGCGGCGCGTTGGGCTGCGCTCAGCACGCTGCTGGCGTCCAGTGCCGCGACGATCCGCGACAGCTCCTGGTAATGCTCGAGCTGGGCGGTAAACGCCGCCAGATCGGGATAGCGCGCCGGGTCGAGCAGGCGCAGCCGCGCGAAATGCCCGGCCATGCCGAGCTGTTCGGGAGTGGCCGACAGCAACAACAGGTGCGCGGCACTGGCCGCCAACTGCTCGGCGAAACGGTATTGCACACTGATGTCGTCCGGATGCCACTCCAGATGGTGCGCCTCATCGATCAACACCAGGTCGCAACCAGCCGCCAGCAACTGCGTGCGGCGTTTTGCATTGCTGGCCAGCCAATCGCTGCTGGCAATCAACCACTGCGAATCTTCGAACGGGTTGGCGCCGGGGTTGGCATCGACAATGGCCGCGCAGCGCTCCTCGTCAAAGATCGCAAAACGCAGGTTGAAGCGACGCAGCAACTCGACGAACCATTGATGTACCAGCGATTCGGGCACCAGCACCAGCACCCGGCCGACACGCTCGGTAGCGATCAGGCGGGCGGCGATCAGGCAGGCTTCGATGGTCTTGCCCAGGCCAACCTCGTCGGCCAACAGCAAGCGCACTGGGTTGCGCTCATCGGCCAGTGCGGCGATGCGCAATTGATGATCGATCAGGTCGATACGCGCGCCCAGAATGCCCCAGCCCGGATGGCTACGCGCCTGCGCGCGGCGCGTCAGCAACTCGGCACGCAAGTCAAAGCGACCGCTGCGATCGATGCGACCGGACAACAGCCGGCTGTCAGCCTGCGCAACCGGTTGCCCGGCATCGAGCCGACCTTCACTGAAGGTCTGCTCGCCGCAGTGATAATCCAGCAGCGCATCGACCTCGGTGACGGCATCGACCCGCCATTCGCGGCCGTCGATGCAGATCCGCTCGCCGGCCCGAAACGCCGCCCGCAGCAAGGGCGCGCTGTGCATGGCGTACTGACGCAAGGTATCGGCACCATCGAACACGATCTGCACGTTGCGTGCCTGCACACGCAATACCGTGCCAAGGCCGAGTTCGGGTTCGGCGCTGGAATACCAGCGTTGACCGGGAACAAAGCGTTCGTCGGCGGTTACAGTCATTGAGAGTCCGGAGTTGATCAAGCTGCAAGGAACACGCGCTGGCGTGGTGATCGCGCCTATGCGATGCATGGCTGGCTATTTTCGCATTTTGCAGCACTCGACAAAAGCACTATTCGGGGCACTATTCGGGGCGCGGGACTTGGGCCCCGGGGCCCGGGACTTGGAGCGCGTAAAGCGCAACAGTCCGCAAAGGACGCCAAAGGCGCAAATAAAAGCGAATCTTGGTGCAATGGCACGTGGTTTGGCGTCGTCATGCCCGCTTTCGCTGGATTGACGAGCCAAGGAAGGTCGGGCTTGAGCAAACGCCATTGGTCTCTACCCATTCGTCTCCTGATTCGGTTTCGTGCTTGCCTTTTGCGTTTTTTGCGGCCTTTGCCGACCCGTAGCTTTACGTTTCTGTGCTGGTTTCGTGGCCCCGGCCCCATCCAGCGCGGATCACAGCGTTGCATCCGGCCGACACCGACATTGCACTTTGCGCTGCTATCCTGTGGGCCCGTTCGCGGTAACGACATGATCGCTCGCTCCACCTTGCCGCCCCGTCGTCTCGCGCCCCTGCTCGGGGCGCTGGCGATGTTTGGCGCCTTTTCGATCGACACCGTGTTTCCGGCGTTTCCCGATATCGGCGGCCAATTTGGCGTCGGCAAAGTCGCGATGCAGCAAACCATCAGCGTGTATCTGTTCGCTTATGCCGTGATGAGCCTGCTGCATGGGCCGCTGTCCGATGCGATCGGGCGGCGCCGGGTAATCATCGGCGGCCTGGCGGTATTCACCCTCGCATCGATGGGCTGCGCATTGGCCCCCGGCATAGGCTGGCTGCTGTTTTTCCGTTTGCTCCAGGGCCTCTCGGCGGGCGTTGGCATGATCGTCGGGCGGGCGGTAATCCGCGACGTGTTTGATGGCCACGACGCGCAACGCTTGATGAGCCAGGTATCGATGATTTTTGGGCTGGCGCCAGCGATTGCACCGGTCATCGGTGGCTGGCTGCTGGGCTGGGCCGGCTGGCGCGCCATTTTCTGGTTTCTGGTGGTGTTCGGTGCGTTGATCCTGTTGGCGGTGCTGCGGGCGCTGCCGGAAACCCACCCCGTGCACGCGCGCAAGTCGTTTCGCGCCAGCGATCTGTGGCATGGCAATGTGGCGATGGCGCGCGACCGCGTGTTTCTGCGGCTCAGCCTGATCGCGAGCTGCAACTTTGCCGCGTTGTTCGTCTACATCAGCGCGGCGCCGGCGTTTGTGCTCGATATCCTGCACTTGAACGCACAGCAGTTCGCCTGGTTTTTTGCACCGATGATCAGCGGCATGATGCTGGGCGCATTCACCAGTGGTCGCCTCGCCGGCCGTGTCGGTGGCAAGGCCCTGGCCAGCGCCGGTTTCAGCGTGTGCATCGGTGCGGCACTGATCAACCTGCTCTACAACCTGCTGGCCACCGCGCCAGCGCTGCCGTGGGCGGTACTGCCCTTGGCGCTCAATGCCTTCGGAGTGGCATTGGCGTTTCCGATCATCACGTTGCTGATTCTCGATCGCTATCCGCGTCAACGCGGTGCGGCTTCTTCACTGCAAGCGTTCATCAGCCTCGGCCTGAATGCGATCATTGCCGGCGCAGTCGTGGCGGCCATCGCTGCCAACGCGGTGTTGCTGGCCAGCACCATGATGGCATTCAGCCTGTGCGCGGGCTTGCTGTGGTGGCGCTTCGTGCGCCATGGGCCGGAGCGAGTCGGCCAGCCGGCGCCGGCGGATGCTGGCCGCGAACGCGGGTAAGGCTCACGGCCGCGGCAGCGACTTCACGTGCACGATACCGAACAACAGCGTATTCACGACATGGCCCAGGCGCGAACCGGGCGCGGCGCGCAGGCGCGGCCAGTACAGCACACACTCGATCAGGTGCGCGAACAGCAATACCCAGAACAGCCAGCGGCCAACGTTGGCCAGTGGATGCACGATCGGCAACAGCACGGTAGCCAACGCCAGCAACCAGACAACCAGCAACACAATACGTGCGACGGACATGGCAACCTCGATCCAGGGTGATGCCCGAGACTGACCGCAGCGCGGGCTGGCGTCAAGCGCGGTCTGCATGCGCTGGCGTTGCCGGCACATTCAGCGGTCGTCTGGCCAGCCAGAAGACCGCCCGCCGGGGCGTTCCGCAAGCGCCATGCCAGTGTTGCCGAGCTTGCCAAGGGCTTGCCATTGCCTGCGCGCAGCGCCTTGGCCAGAGCTTCCGGCGCTGCTTTGAAAGCAGCGATGGTAGCGAAGCACTACACCAGTGGGTACAGTGGGCGCCAAATCAAACCGTGGCGGATCGCCGATGACGCATGCACGCTGTCTTTGTGTCGCCTTGTTGACGGGTGCAGCGCTGCTGCTGGCAGGGCCGGCGTCGGCACAAGCGCTGCAAGGCCAGGCCCCGGATCAGGCGCCGACCGCACCGCCGGTGGAACGTCTGCCCGGCGACATGACGCTGGCCGGGCTGGCCGAATTGATCAAGCGGATCGACCCCGAAGCGCGCGCCGATGGCAACGCCGTGCAGTTCCAGGTGCGCGAGCGCACTCTGATTCTGGTGGGTGATGAGCGCGCCGGGCGGATGCGCATCATGACCCCGATCGCCCGCACCGATGCGATCGACATCGAAATCGTGCAACGCATGTTGCAGGCCAATTTCGATGCGGTACTCGATGCCCGCTACGCAGTGGCCAATGGCATCGTGTGGAGTGTGTTCATCCATCCGTTGCCGCCCATGGACGAAGCACAACTGGCCAATGCCATCGGCCAGGTGTACATCGCAGCGGCAACCTTCGGCAGTACCTACACCTCCGGCGCCCTGGTCTATGGTGGCGGCGACAGCAACGAAGAACACCGCAAGCTGCTCGAAGGCATCAAGCAGCAGATCGCCCCGGAAATCTGAACGCCAGCGGCCGTCGCTTCAGCGCTTGTCCTTGAGCAGGCCAGCCAGCCCGGCGAACGGGTTGGTTGTTGCCAGCTCCGTTTTTGCCTCGGCAGTAGCGGCGCTTTCGCCGGTGTAATCGACGTAGCGCGAGTGTTCGTTGTCGTGGCAATACACGCACAACAACTCCCAGTTGCTGCCGTCGGGCGGATTGCAGTCATGATCGTGGTTGCGATGGTGCACGGTCAGCTCGTGCAGGTTGGCGCGAGTGAACTCGCGCGCACAGCGACCGCATATCCACGGGTACATTTTCAACGCGCGTTCGCGATACCCCTTGTCGCGCTGCTCGGCGTCGCGCCGCGCCTG
>PFJA01000242.1 GCA_002782905.1 Lysobacterales bacterium CG_4_10_14_3_um_filter_64_11 | reverse complement strand
ACGCAAAATCCCGGGTTACGGCCTGCGGCCTAACCCGGGCTACCACAACACGCGCAAACGGGCGCCGCTGCAAGCCGAAAACCCCCAGTAGCCCGGGTTGAGGCGAAGCCGAAACCCGGGACCCCGTACCCGTCCACCGGGACCCCGCACCCGTTCACCGCGGCCCGCGAAACCCGGGACCCCGTACCCGTTCACCGGGACCCCGCACCCGTTCACCGCGACCCCGCACCCGTTCACCGCGACCCACGAAAAATGCGACGGTGGCAAAGCAACCTCGGACCCCGATCAATACTCCAGCTCCAGCGCGGCGCACAGGTAATCGATCAGCGGTGCGACCAGCGCGAGGCGTTCGCTGATGGCGGCGACCAGTTTCGGGGCGGCGACGGTGGCGTCATCGAGTGCGCACACCGCAGCGAAACCCATCGCTGTCGGATATTGGTGGGTTTCGCTGTGCTCTACCCATCCTACCCAACAGGATGGGCGCTGACCTGTGCATAGCGACCGGCTCATAACCCGGCCTGCAGTTGCGCGGCCCAGGCTTGCAGGGCGTCGAGCAGAGTCTGCGCGCGGCCATCGCCGGCGTGGTGTTGACGCAATTGCGCGATTTCGGCGGCATGGCTGGCAAAGGTATATTCCGACCAGCCGATGTCGGTTTGCAGGCGCTGCCGGCGGTAGTCGTCCCAGCGCGCGCGTTCGTCGGCGTCGAGGGTGTCGGGCCAGTTGCGCGCGCGATAGCGGAACAGCAATTCGCCCAGACGCGGGTCGGCGAAGGCGAAGTGCTCGTGGCCGAGGCGTTCGGGCGGGGTGGCGCGCACACGCTCGCAATGGCGGCGGTCGGCATCGGCGATGAAGCCGTCATACAACGAGGCGTCGACATCGCCCGGCGCAAAGCCTGATGACCGCGCGAACACCCGGCGCAGTGTCTCCGGCAGACCGCTGGCACGGCGGATCAGTTCGGCGTTGGCGAGGCTGCTTTGCATGTCGATGCCCAGCCGCGCGCAATCCGCGTCGCGCACAAACTCCAGCGGCACCAGCGATGGGCAACGGTTGAGGTGGATTTCCTTGAGCGCGATGCGTTGCTCGCCATCGGGCAGGTCGGCGGCGGGGGTATACAGGCGATCAGCGATGTCATCGGCATCCAGCGCCAGCAGTTGCCCCGGGTCTTGCGCCAGATCAAACGCAATGATGCGGCTATCGATGTGCGGATGGCGGGCAATCGGCAGCACCAGCGCGGCATGGCGACGGCTGGCCGGGAACCGCCCGGACACGTGCAGCAGCGGAATCTGCGCGGTGACATCGATGTGGGCGGCAGCGCTGCGCTTGTTGCGCAAGGTCAGCGCGTAATCCCACAACTTGGGCTGCGCGCGTTGCGCCAGCCGCGCCAGCCCGATCAGCGCCTGCACATCGGACAATGCATCGTGCGCGTGTTGGTGGCTGACGCCGTTGGCGGCGGCCAGATCGACCAGCTTGAAGCTGGCGAAGCCATCATCGCGGCGCGGCCATTGCAGGCCGTCCGGACGCATGGCATAGGCCAGACGCAGGTATTCGAGCAAGTCCCAGCGCGAGTTGCCGCGTGCCCATTCGCGGGCGTAGGGATCGTGGAAGTTGCGGAACAGGCCAAAACGGATGAACTCATCGTCAAAACGCAGGCTGTTGTAGCCCACCGCACAGGTGCCCGGCTGCGCCAGCAACTCATGCACGCGGCCGATAAAATCGGCTTCCGGCATGCCCTCGCGCTGCGCCTGCTGCGGGGTGATGCCGGTGATCAGGGTGGCGGCGGGCGATGGCAGCAGATCGTCGGCGGGCTGGCACCACAGCACGCACGGTTCATCGAGCGGGTTGAGCTCGGCATCGGTGCGGATCGCCGCGAACTGCACGATGCGGGTGCGGCGCGGGTCCTTGCCGAAGGTTTCGAGGTCGTACCACAGGAAGCTTTGCATCGCGTCTGCCCGGCAGTGGGTTGAGCGCCATTGTACGGTGCGCAAAGGCGCATGCCGGTGGCGCGCGATGCGTTACCATGCTTTGGCACATCGCCGGTTCGATGGTGCGTGGGGGTCGCCAGGGTGTGGTTTGGCGTGCGCGTGCGCGGTTGGTGCGCGGCCGCCTTGGCGAGGGAGGCCGGATCGATGAACGGGGTCGATGCCTTGTGGGTGGATTGCTGCCTGCGCGCGTGCCGGCATGGGCCGATGCCGGAGCTGGCGGCAAGCTGCCGCTTGGCGGTTGTGCATGGCGACGAGGAGGTGTTGTCGAGAGTCAGTGAGATTCAGCCGGCGCTGATCGTGTTTGACTTTGACTACCCCAACACCCGTGGCCTTGGTACCTTGCTCAACGTGCGCAAGGAGTACGCCAATATTCCGGTGCTGATGCTGGTTGAACCGTGTTACGACGGGGTGCTGCTGTGGGCGTTGCGCGCCCGCGTGTGGGACGTGTTGATCAAGCCGGTGACCGCGCAATCGCTGCGACTGCGGATGCACTGGTTGCGGCAGGCGGCGTCGGCCCGGGATCTGGACGGCAGCCGCGCCAACGCCATGCCGATACCGGCGGTGCCGATGGCGGCGCGTTTCGCTGCGAAGGACGTCAGACAGGCGCGCACCGCAAAGGCCTGCCGTTATGTCGAGGCGCATCTGCACGAGAAACTGTGCGAAGCGGAAGTGGCGCGTTGCTGTGGCTTGAGCCGCAGCGAGTTCAGTCGCGTGTTTCATGAGGAAAATGGCATGACCTTTCGCCAATACCTGCTGTCCGCGCGCATGCATCGGGCGACGGACATGCTCACACGCACCGACGCACCAATCACCGAAATCGCGTTTTGCGCCGGGTTCCGCGACCCCTCGCATTTTGCCAGCCGCTTCCGTGGCCACGCCGGCTGTTCGCCGAGCGCCTTTCGCCAGCGTCGCCCCCCCAGTAGCCCGGGTTGAGGCGACGCCGAAACCCGGGACCCCGTACCGGTTCACCGCGGCCGCACGCAAAATCCCGGTTTACGGCCTGCGGCCTAACCCGGGCTACCACAACACGCGCAAACGGGCGCCGCTGCCAGCCAAAAACCCCCAGTAGCCCGGG
>PFJA01000117.1:20297-40968 GCA_002782905.1 Lysobacterales bacterium CG_4_10_14_3_um_filter_64_11 | reverse complement strand
TTGCGTTGTGGTTCCAGGCGGTGAATCTGGCCGAGCGCGTGCATCGGATTCGCCGTCGCCGCGAATACCAGAAAGCCGGCGCGGCCGCGCAGCCGGGCAGCCTGGAAGCGGTGTTGCACGAATTGCGCGCAGCCGGTGTCGACTATGCCGAACTCGAGCAGGTGCTGAAGCGGCTGTGCGTGCAGCCGGTGTTCACCGCGCACCCCACGGAGTCGGTGCGGCGGGTGCTGCTGGACAAGGAGCGCGAGGTGGTGCGGCGCCTGGTCGATGACATCGACCACACGCTCACCCCGGACGAGCGGCGCAAGGGCCGCGCGCGCGTCCGGGTGGCGTTTACTTCGGCGTGGCAGACCAGCGACATGCCGATGGTGAAACCGAGCGTGCGCGATGAAATGGAGCACGTCGGTTATTACCTCAGCGAAGTGTTGTATCGGGTGGTGCCGGGCTTTCACGAGGCGCTCACCGAGGCAGTGACCGCCGCCTACGGCCAGTGCCCGGCGTTGCCGCCGGTGCTGCAATTTGCCACTTGGGTTGGTGGCGACATGGACGGCAATCCGAACGTCGGCGCCGACACCATGCTCGATACCCTGCAAGCGCAACGCGCCACCGTGTTGCAGGCGTACCGGCGCGATGTGCTGGCGTTGCGCACCGTGCTTACCCAATCGCTGTTGCGGGTGGCGGTGGATCAGGCAGTGCTCGATCGACTCGCCCGGTATCGGCAGTTGCTGCCGAAAGTGGCGGCGCGCAAGCCGGCGCGCGAAGGCGACATGCCGTATCGCGAGTTGCTGGCGTTGATCGCTGCCCGCCTCAGCGCCACTGTGCGCGGTAGCGAGGCTGGCTATGCCAACCCGCACGAGTTTGCCGCCGATCTGGATGGCATCGATGCCAGTTTGGCCGTGCATCGCGGCGCGCACGCCGGCCAGTTTGCGCTGGGGCGTTTGCTTCGACGCCTGCGCTGTTTCGGTTTTCATCTGGCGACGCTGGATTTGCGCCAGGATTCAGCGGTGCACGACGCCGCGCTGGCGGCCTTGGTGCAGCAGCCCGCGTTTGCCGACAGCGATCCAGGCGCGCGCGCGCCGATGCTGCATGGCTTGATCGCCGGCCACGCACCGGCGAAGCCGGATGCTGAAATCGCAGCGCCGGTACTGGCGGTATTTCGCGCCGTTGCCACGGCGCGGCAACACTATGGCGCACAGGCGATTGGTCCGTACATCGTCAGCATGAGCCGCAGTGCCGCCGATGCCCTGGCGGTGTTGGCATTGGCACGGGTGGCGGGTTGCGTCGAGCACGGCAATGCCATCCCGATTGATGTCGCGCCGCTGTTTGAAACCGTTGCCGACTTGCAGGCAGCCGAGGCGACGCTGCGCTCATTGTTCGCCGACCCGGTGTATCGCGCGCATCTACGGCAACGCGGCGACCGGCAATTGGTGATGCTCGGCTATTCCGACAGCGCCAAGGATGGCGGCTTGCTGGCCTCGCGCTGGGCGTTGCAGCGCACCCAAGTGGCGCTTACCGCGCTGGCGCAGGAAAGCGGGATCGCGATCGCCTTCTTTCATGGTCGTGGCGGCTCGGCCAGCCGCGGCGGCGGCAAGACCGAGCGTGCGGTGATCGCCGCGCCACGCGGTTCGGTCAATGGCTTTTTACGCGTGACCGAGCAAGGCGAGGTGATCCATCGCAAATACGGGGTGCGGGCGCTGGCCGAGCGCAATCTGGAGCAGGCGGCCGGTGCAGTGTTGCGTGCCACCCTGCGTCCACGACCGGCCGATGCGCGCGAAGACCTGTGGCGCGAGCGGGTCAACGCATTGGCGCACGTATCGCGGCAGCATTACCGCGCGCTGGTGCATGACGACCCCGGATTTGCCGATTACTTCCGCGCTGCTACACCGATCGATGTGATCGAGCGGCTGCGCATCGGTTCGCGGCCGTCACGGCGCGGTGGCAGTGGCGGCATCGAACGCCTGCGCGCGATACCGTGGGTGTTCGCTTGGAGCCAGAATCGCGCCGGACTGACTGCATGGTATGGACTCGGCACCGCGCTCGATACCGCGATCGCCGATTTTGGTCGTGATGCGGTGGCGCAAATGGTGCGCGACTGGCCATTTTTCGCCACCTTGATCGACGACCTGGAAATGGTGCTGGCGAAGTCAGACATCGCCATTTTCGAGCGCTATTCGCAGCTCGCGGGCGCCGCTCACGCGCCGTTCTTCGCGCGCATTGCCACGGAGTTTCAGCGCTGTGTCAGCGCGGTATTGGCGATCAAGGGCCAGGATTATCTACTGCAAGGCGACCGCCGGCTGGCGCAGAGCATTCGCCTGCGCAACCCGTACGTCGATCCGATCAGCCTGTTGCAGGTTGACCTGTTGGCCCGTTGGCGCGCCGCCGGGCGGCCCGAGGATGCGTTGTTTCATGCGTTGGTGGCCACCGTCAACGGCATCGCCGCCGGTATCCAGAACACTGGCTGAGCCGCGGGTTTCGGCTTCGCCTCAACCCGATGGGCTAAAAAAACGCGGTGCCGTGGCTCAAACGGCTGTCACATCATGCAATGCCCAACCGTGCCCGGCGAGCAGGCGCAGGCGGTGGCGCAGCACCGGGCCGGGGAGGCTGGTGGTGGCAATCAGGTCGATGGCCAGATCGTGCTGTGCGGCGCTGACCACAGCGTTGGGGTCGGTTGCGCCGAGCGCCGGATCGACCGCGTCCGGGTCGGGCTGTGCCGCTTGCCAACGTTTGAACAGGCCATCCTCGCGCAATGCGTTTTGCAGTTCCTCGGCAAAGCCTTCGGCACTGAGCGCACGGAAGGCCAGCCCCGGCTCGCTGCCGCGGGCTTTGCTCGGGTCGGACAGGCGCAGATGAAACCGGGTTGGCATGGCGCTCAGTCGGCCCAGTGGCCGGCGGCCACCGTCGGGTGGACGGCCGCTGCCAATGTGCTGTCGGTACTGAGCAGGTCGATGGCATCGGCCAAGATTGCCGCGCTTTCCTTGACCAGCGCGTCGGGGCGTTCTTCGCGCGCTTTTTCTTCGGCAACCTGCGCAGCAATATCGCGCTCGTCGGCCTGCAAGCCATCGTCGGCCTTGGCCAGCGCGGGGGTGTCCAGGCCAGCGGCCTGGCGTTCGGCTTCGCGCTGTTTGCGTTTGGCTTCCAGCGCATCACGCTCGGTGCGACGCTGCGCGATATTCAGCGAAATCTCCTTGCGCTCGCGTTGCTTGCGGTATTCGGCCACGTCGTTGGTCCACCATACAAACTCGAGATCGGTGTCGGCACGGTTTTGGTGGCGCGCGTTGAGCTGGCTCAGCAGCGGCGAAAAGTTGCCCAGCAGGCTGTGCGGTGCCGGTGCGATACGGGTCCACGGCAAGGCGTTGTCAAAGGTGCTTTCGCCATATTCGCTGGCATCCAGGCTGACCGGAAAGGCAATGTCCGGCACTACGCCCTTGAGTTGGGTGGTGCCGCCATCGATGCGGAAGAACTGCGCGACGGTGAGTTTGACCTGGCCAAAACGCGGTTTTTCGCTCGGCGGCCAGCGGTCCAGATCGACCAGATTCTGCACCGTGCCCTTGCCGAACGTGGGCTCGCCGATGATCAGGCCACGGCCGTAATCCTGAATTGCAGCGGCGAAAATTTCCGAGGCCGAAGCCGAAGCGCGATTGACCAGCACCGCCAGCGGGCCGCTCCACGCCACGCCGGCATCCTCGTCGGTCTCCACACTGACCCGACCCGCCGCTTCCCGCACCTGCACCACCGGGCCGGTGTCGATGAACAGACCGGTCAGTTCGATGGCTTCGGTAAGCGAGCCGCCGCCATTGTTGCGCAGGTCGATGACTACGCCATCGACTTTATCCTGCTTGAGCTCGCCCAGCAGCCGCGCTACGTCGCGGGTAGCCGAGGTGTAGTCGGCTTCGTTGCGGCGGCGCGCCTCGAAATCGAGATAGAACGTCGGCAGGGTGATCACTCCGATCCGGCGTGTTTCCTGGCCGTTGTCGATATCGATGATCGAACGTTTGGCGGTTTGCTCTTCGAGCTTCACTTTTTGTCGGATCAGGGTGATTTGCTGGTGTGCGCCGTCCTCGCTGGCGGTTGCCGGCACGATGTCGAGCCGCACTTCGCTGTCCTTGGGGCCGCGGATCAGGTCCACCACATCATCGATCCGCCAACCCACCACGTCCACCATCGGCCCGGATTGGCCCTGGCCAACGGCGGCGATGCGATCGCCCGGGCCAAGTTTGCCCGACAGCCCGGCCGGGCCGCCCGGCACCACCGAGCGGATCACCACATAGTCGTCCTGGCGTTGCAGCACTGCGCCGATGCCCTCCAGTGACAGCCGCATCGAGATGTTGAAGTTTTCGGTGGTGCGCGGCGTCATGTAATTGGTGTGTGGCTCGATGGCGCTGGCGTAGGTGTCGAGAAAGGTCTGGAACACATCCTCACTCTTGATCTGCTGCACGCGCTCGGCAAGATTGGCGTAACGCTTGTCCAGCGTGCCGGCAATCGCGGCGGGTTTTTTGTTGGCCAGTTGCAGACGCAGCGCATCGTTTTTCACGTATTGACGCCAGATGGCTTGCAGTTCAGCATCGTCACTGGCCCACACCGCGTCTTCGCGGTCGAAGCGGTAGCTTTCCTCGCCGGTGAAGTCGAACGGCTGCTTGAGCAGGCCGCGTGCAAAGGCGACACGCTGGCCGACGCGCAGGATGTAGACGTTGAACATGTCGAACGCCGGTTGCAACTCGCCGTTGCGGATCGCGTCATCGAGGGTGGTGCGGTAGGCGGCAAAGGCGTCGATATCGGCCTGCGTGAAGAACAGCTTCTGGCTGTCCAGCGCCTTGAGGTAGTCATCGAAAATCTGCGAAGACAGTGCATCATCGAGCGGGCGCGGCTTGTAGTGATAGCGGCTGTCGCTGAGCAGGCCATACACCCGTTGCGCGGCAAGCGCCTGATCGCGCGTCGGGGCGCGCGTTACCGACTCGCTGGCGGCGGTTTTTGCCCAAGCCGTCGCCGGCACTGCCATGGCCAGAGCCAGCAAAGCGATGACGGCAACATTGCGAATGCGTTTGAACATGCTTTTTCCTCGCCCCATTAGCGGGACTTGCGATTCAACAGTGTGCCTGATTGGTTGTGCACGGCGCGTGCCAAAGGTCGCGATCACCGTGCCCTGTGACCGGCGCCAGCGCCGCGCGTTCACCAGCGAGTCGTCACTATGCCGCAAAACCAGCGCGCAAACTGAGCGGTGGCTGACGCTCAAACGGTAAAACACGGTCAAGCCTTGGTCAAACCCGCCTGCGCCGCCATCCGGTCGGCATGGTACGAGCTGCGCACCATCGGCCCGGAGGCGACGTGGGTAAAGCCCAGCGCGTTGCCGAGGGTTTCCAGCGCCTTGAACTCGTCGGGAGTCCAGTAGCGCAGCACCGGGTGGTGGTGCGGCGTGGGTTGCAGGTACTGGCCGATGGTGACCATATCGACTTGGTGCGCACGCAGATCGCGCAGGGTTTGTTCCACTTGCGCGAAGGTTTCGCCGAGGCCAAGCATGATCCCGCTCTTGGTCGGGATGTCCGGGTGCTGCGCCTTGAACTTGGCCAATAAAGTCAGCGACCACTGGTAATCGGCGCCAGGGCGCACGTTCGGGTACAGGTCGGGCACCGTCTCCAGATTATGGTTGAACACGTCCGGCGGCGCCGTGGCGAGAATCTCCAGTGCTCGTTCCATGCGTCCCTTGCCACGGAAATCCGGGGTCAGGATTTCGATTTTCAGCGCCGGTGACAGCGCCCGCGCCGCGCGGATGCAGTCGGCGAAGTGCTGCGCACCGCCATCGCGCAGGTCGTCGCGATCGACCGAGGTGATCACCACGTAACGCAGGCCCATGTCGGCGACGGTGCGTGCCAGCGACGCCGGTTCGCTGGCATCGGGCGGCTTGGGCCGGCCATGCGCCACATCGCAGAAGCTGCAACGGCGGGTGCAGACCTCGCCCAGGATCATGAAGGTGGCGGTGCCGTGGGTGAAACACTCGTGGATGTTCGGGCAACTGGCTTCCTCGCACACCGTCACCAGCCGGTTTTCACGCAGCTTGGCCTTGAGCGTCTGTACCGCATTGCCCGAAGGCAGCCGTACCCGAATCCAGCTCGGCTTGCGCAACAGCGGCGCATTGGCGTCGAACTGCACCGGGCTGCGCGCGATCTTGTCGCCGCCCAGTTGTTTGCGCCCCGGTTCGAGCGTGGCCGGGCCATCGCCCAGAACCTGAAGCGGAATCGACTTGCTGCTGGAAATCTCGGACATGGCGGGCTCAGAAGGCGCGTGCGGGGCGGGTGGGGCGGCTGCCAACCGAATTGCATTCGGCCCGTAACTGCCGGGCCGCGCTGGCGAAGGCGCTCCAGTTTAGCGGTAACGGCGTGGTGCGGCCACACAAGTCCGAAAGGACCACTGCGAAGGCGAGCGGCCAATCGTCCTCTATGCGAGAGCATTACCGGCGCTGTTGGCCATGCTCGGGGGCGCGGTGCTGGTGGCGTACCGCCAATACACGGATACCGGAGTCGAGCCGCCGGTAGATGTGGAGTACGGGAAACCCGCGAGAGGAAACCAACGGCGGTCATCCGAAGTAGGTGCGCCAATTCCGGGATGCTCGATCAGCAATTCAACCGCATGCTCGAACTCGTCGAGGAAGCGTGCCGCTTGCGCGAGCTCGCGCTCCGCGTCGCGATGCAGCGTGTAGCTCAGGTGAGCTCAGATCGCAGGCGGGTGATGGCGTCGCGACCGGCAACGGGCTGGGAATATCCTGTTTCGATCCCTGCGTCGCGCGCGGCGGCGATATCGTCCCATGCCTGGTCTCGGGTCTTGTCGGCATCAAGGGTGGCAATCACGAGATCAAGCAACCGCGTGCGGTCGGCGGACGGCAGGCGGAGTAACTCAAGTTCCAGGACTTCGAGGGGCATGGTGATAACCCCGATCTTGCGGGCTGGGGGATGTAGCTTGCCGCAATGCCGACTCTGGCGTGTTGCACCCGCCGAAATTTGCTTCTTCCGCGGACCGAGTCGCGGTATTGCTCGTCATCGGTGATCGACAGACCCATCGGCGTGAGCCAAAGCGCGCACAGGAGTTCGCCGGGATGGGGCGGGTTGTGCATGCGCATGGCGGTGCTCCTTCAGTGGTAATCCTGATAATCGACGACATGCGCATCGTCGCCTTGGAATCGAAACGTGACCCGCCAATTGGCTTGCACGGTCACCACCCCATGCCCCTGAGCTTGCCCTTGAGCGCATGCAGCCGCAGACGCGCAGCCACTGCCGCTGCGGCATGGTAGTAACCAACAAACGGATTGCAGGCTTCGCCTCACGCCGCCTGTAGCGGCTGCACTGGCGGCTGTTTGCGCTGTTCGGCCTGCGCCAGTTCATAGTTGGTTTGCAACGTCATCCAGAAGCGGGCGGTACTCACCCCTGCGCGCTCCAGACGGATCGCCAAATCCGGGCTGATGCCGGCGCGGCCGTTGATAACGCGCGACAAGGTGGTGCGCGACATCCCGAGCCGTTGCGCAGCGTCGGTCACCTCGATTCCGAGCGGCACAAGCACGTCTGCGCGCAGCAGCGCCCGGGGTGTGGGTGGTTCTTCATCATGGTTATGGCCCTCCTCTGTTCATCAAAGGCGCACGCGGCGCGAATCAGGGTGGCTGCCAACCGGGTTGGATTCGGCCGGCAATGGCCGCGCCGGCGCGGGCGCTCCGGTTCAGCGGTAACGGCGTGGTGCGGCCACAACGCAGCGTTCGGCTAAATCTTGTCAGGTTCGATCGAGAACCACATGACATGGCTGCATTTCTTGCACGACAGAATGTAGGCGTTTCGGTTCGCCCAATCCAGATCCAGAAACGTGAGCATGGCGGTATTGAGCTGTGCAGAACCGCGCTCGAAGCTTTGATTGCCGCACTGCACGCACCTGATCACGTGATCGCCCGACTTGAAGCGATCAGACCTCACCGCAGCGCGGGCGCCGTGGATGCCAGACACTATTTTTTCGAGCAATGACATTCAACTCTCCACTGACTTGCGTGCATCGGGTGGCAACTGCGCAATGCTGACTTGCGCTGTCGGTTACGCATCCTGCCGACGCGAGGATAGTGACTGTGCCTGAATCAGGCTGCGCCGCGATCACGGCTGTTTGGCGTGATGTGCGCCAACGTGCCGTCACCGTACGAGCGGATGACTTCGGAAATGACGATGTGATAGCCGTTATACCAACGCGCATATTGCCGTTTCGCTTGCTGGTGCGTGGGATGTTCCGAGAACCGTTTGAGCGTCTCCAGATCGGCCCAGTAGTAGTTGACGCAGCGGCGCGTGGCATCCGCGCTCTGCCACGACTCGACGCCAAGGTAACCGGGAAGACTCTGCGCGAAAGCGTCGATCTCGGCATTGAGTCGATGGAACTCGGCATCGTAGGTGCCCGGTTCCCAGATGAACGATGCGCAATACACGCGATGTTCCCAAGGCAGAGTGATTATGCGGCGGCGTATTCGGCGTGCAGGCGCAGGTTGTGCGACAGCGCCGCCACCAGCGCCGGCTTGACCGCGGCTACGCTCGACGGACCGCCGAGGTCGCGCATCGTGGTCACCCGCAAGCCCTGATAGCCGCACGGGTTGATGCGGGTGAACGGTTCCAGGTCCATGGCGATGTTGAAAGCGAGGCCGTGGAAGCTGCACCCGCGACGCACGCGCAGGCCGAGCGCGGCGATTTTGGCATCGGCGACGTACACCCCGGGTGCGCCGCAACGGCGTTCGCCGGTGATGTTCCATTCGGCCAGTACGTCAATGATCGATTGTTCGATGCGGTCGACCAGTTCGCGCACGCCGATTTTGGCGCGGCGCAGGTCGAGCAGTGGGTAGGCAACGAGTTGGCCGGGGCCGTGATAGGTCACCTGGCCGCCGCGATCGACCGGCACTACCGGGATGTCGCCGGGCAGCAGCACATGCTCCCATTTGCCGGCCTGACCAAGAGTGAATACCGGGTCGTGTTCGACTAGCCACAATTCGTCGGGCGTGTGCTCATCGCGCGCGTCGGTGAATGCCTGCATGCCGCGCCAGATCGGTTCGTACGGCTGGCGACCGAGATCGCGCACCAGCCAATGCAGAGAGGGGGCGGTCACAGCGTCCATTTCACCCCAGGGTGTGCGCGCAGGGCGCGGTGTGCGGCGTCGTAAGCGGCGCGGCTTGCGGCTTCAAAGTGGATGCTGACCGACACGTAGCGGCCGGCGCTGGAGGTGCGTACGCGCAGGCTGGCGCGATCCACGCGCAGGCCAAGTGCCGCGAGCAATTCGGGCAGTGTCTGCTGCAACCCGGCGTCGGCGGTGGCCATGGCGCATAGCTCGAAGCGACCGGGAAACTGGAATCCGTTGGGCTCATTCATGGCCGCATTATCGGCGCACGGCGGTGCGGATTAAAAGGCCGGCGCGTGGTCTGCAGGCCATCCACGGCGCGCGGAAACCCTGAGTTGTTCAGCGTTTCCCCAAGGAACCTCGGAATAAGCCACATCTGGCGTCATTGCGAGCGCAACGAAGCAATCCAGCAGTTTGATTTTTTTGCGCATTTCTGGATTGCCACGTCGCTTCGCTCCTCGCAATGACAGCTTGTTCAAAGCATCCCTAACGCGCAGGCGCGTCTGGCGTTGCCGAAGCGGCATCTTCGGTAGCGTTGCCTGCGGCAGCTTTATCGCCGAACACACTCAGGCCCTTGAGCATGATCAGCGCTTCGTGGATGGCGTAATCGCTGTCGGCTGCGGGCTTGCCGGGCTCGCGCTCGCCGCGCTCGCTGCCGGCATCGGCGGCCTGCAGGTGCCCTGGCAGGTCGGACTCGCGCGGCAGGATTTCGTCGCTGTCCTCGTCAAAACTCGCCGCTTTCAGCACGATGTCCGGGCGAATGCCACGCGCCTGGATCGAGCCGCCGCTGGGCGTGTAATAGCGCGCGGTAGTAAGCTTGATGGCATCGCCGTTGTCGAGCGGCAATACCGTTTGCACGGTGCCCTTGCCGAAGGTGCGCTCACCCATGATCAGTGCGCGGCGATGATCGCGCAGCGCGGCGGCGAGTACTTCCGATGCGCTGGCGCTGCCACCATCAACCAGAATCACGATCGGTGCGCCGTTGAGCAGGTCGCCACGGGTGGCATTGAAGCGGGCATTGGAAAACGGTGTGCGGCCCTTGGTGGCGACGATCAGCCCTGCATCGAGAAACGCGTCGGCCGCTTCCACCGCCGCGCCGAGCACGCCGCCAGGATTGGAACGCAGGTCGAGCACCAAGCCGCGCAGCGGCTCGTCGGTGGATTGAATGCCGGCGATGACCTTGCCCAGTTCAGCGCCGGTTTCGCTCTGGAAGGTGCTGATGCGGACATAGCCGTAGCGCGGTTCGAGCAGGCACGCACGCACGCTGGTGACGCGGATGGTGTCGCGCTCGATGGTCAACTCCAGCGGCTGCGGCTGGTCCTCACGCAGCACGCGCAGCACCACACTGGTGCCGGGTTCGCCGCGCAATTGCGATTTGCCGGCATCGGCGTTATCGACATCCACCGGTTTGCCATCGATGGCAATGATCACATCGCCCGGCAGCAAGCCGGCGCGTGCGGCCGGAGTGCCATCTATCGGCGCAATCACGCGCAGGCTGCGGTCGGGCAACTGCACCAGCTCCACCCCAACGCCGTCGTAGCTGCCGTTGGCGAACTCATCCATGCCCTGCGCCTGCTCCTTGTCGAGGTAGGCGCTGTGCGGATCGAGGTCGGTTAGCAGCCCGCGCAGTGCCGCCTGCATCACTTTGCGGTCGGGCAATTCATCGACATAACCCTGGCGCACGGCACGATACACCGACACGAAACGCTGGATGTCGGCGAGCGGCACGGTGCCTTCCGCCTCCGGCGCGACAGTCGCGTCCGCTTCGACCCCCGATTTGGAAGCCGATTCGGTCTGGGCCAGGGCCGGCGCTGCGACAAGGCAGCATAGGAAAAGCACGGTGCGCAAGTTCATGGGTCGATTATGGCGCATTTGGCCCGCGGCGGTCGCGATTGGCTTCGCCACCGGCTACGGATGCCGGTCGGTAGAGTGCAACAGCAGTCTGCAAAGATCGCGAAAAACGCAAAGTTGTCTATCCGTAACACAGCGGGCATTCGTTGCGATAACACTGACGGCAATCAGTGGTGGTCAGGCCACGGTTTCTCTGTCCGGATCAGCAGCGTGGCGACCGCGCACCAAAATCGGCGGAATTGACGCAACAAATGTTTCACTGCATTGCTTCCTTTGCGCTCTTTGCGTCCTTCGCGGAGCCAATGCTCTACGCACAGCCAACAGCGCATCAACGCCGACGCAGCCAACTGCGCGGATCTACCGGTTTGCCGTTGGCGCGCAATTCGAAATACAGGGCGGGGCGGCCCTGGCCACCGGAACTGCCAACCGTGGCGATCGGGTCACCGGCGCGAACCCAGTCGCCGCCCTCCTTGAGCAGCGCGTCGTTGTTGGCGTACAGGCTCATCCAACCGTCGCCGTGATCGATGATCAGGATCAGTCCGTAGCCACTCATCCAGTCGGCGAACGCCACTCGGCCATGGCCGATTGCCCGCACATCAGCGCCGGCGGTGCCGGCGATCAGCCAGCCGTTGCCACTGCGGCCATCGGGCAGCCGGCCGCCAAAGCCGGTCAGCAGGGTGCCGCTCAGTGGCCATGGCAGGCTGCCGCGCAGGGTGCTCAGTGGCTTGGCGTCGTCGAGTTGGCGCGGCACATCGGCGAGCACATCGCGCAGGCGCGCCAGCAAGGTCAGCAGCGCCTTTTCGTCGCTGTCCAGCTTTTCAAGCTTGTCGCTGGCGTCACGGCGGCGGCGCTCCAGGCCGGTCACCAAGCTGCGACGTTGCTCGCGTTGCACTTCAAGTTGCGCCAGTTGTCGCTGCTGGTCCAGACGGGTGCCGTTGAGTTGTTCGCGTGCAGCATCGGCGCGGCGACCCAACTCGCGCAGCGCATCGAGCTCATCGATCAGGCTGCGGATGCGATCGAGCCGGTCTGCCTGCACGTAGCGGTGGTACGCCAACACCCGCGACAGGTCGGCGACATGATCCTGCGCCAGCAGCAGCTTGAGTTGCTGATGGCGGCCCAACGCATAACTTGAGCGCAGCAGCGCCGCGAGTGCGCTGCGCTGCGTGCCCAGCGATTGGTTCAACGCGGCGCGCTGCGCTTCCAGGCGCGCCAGCTCGGGTTCCTGGGTTGCCAATGCGGCCTCGGTTTTGCGCAGCGCACGGTTCAGCGCGGCGACTTCGTCATCGGCTTTGCGCAAGGCGGCGGCCAAGCTGCCGCGTTCGTTATCCAGGGCGCGACGTTCTGCACTCAGCGTGCGGATCTGCTCGCGCAAGCGTTCCAGCCGTTGTGCGGTTTCCGCTTCCTGGCGTTTGCGCTGCGCCGCGTTCGGTGCACTGGCTGCGTTCGCCGCAATGGCAAGCAGGCCGAGCAGTGCCAGTGCCCGCCACACTTAGACCAACTCGACCAGTGATCGACCGGTCATCTCGGGCGGCTGCGGCAGGCCCATCAGGTGCAGCACGGTCGGTGCCAGATCGCGCAGTGCGCCACCGCTGCGCAGGCGTGCTGTGCGGCCGACATAGAGCAACGGCACCGGCCCGACCGTGTGCGCGGTGTGCGGCTCGCCGGTGTCCGGGTCGCGCATCAACTCCAGATTGCCGTGGTCGGCGCTGACCAGCATTTCGCCGCCCCCCGCTTCGATTGCGGCGCGAATTTCGCCCAGTGCCACATCGACCGCTTCGACCGCACGAATCGCCGCCGCCAGAATGCCGCTGTGGCCGACCATGTCCGGGTTGGCGATGTTGCACACGATCAGATCGTGGCGCCGGGCGCGGATGTCCTCAACCAGTTTGGCGGTGAGTTCGGGGCAGCTCATCTCCGGTTGCAGGTCGTAGGTTGCCACTTTGGGGCTGGGAATCAGCACCCGATCCTCACCGGGCAACTGCGTCTCGCGGCCGCCCGAGAGAAAGAAGGTGACATGCGCGTACTTCTCGGTTTCCGCGATACGCAACTGGGTGAGGCCGGCATCAGCGATGACATCGCCGAGCGTGTTGCTGAGGTTTTCCGGCGCAAACGCCACCGCGGCCGGCAAGCGCGCATCGTATTGGCTCAGGCACACGAAACGGCTGAGCCGGGGCACACGCGGTCGCACAAAACCGCTGAAATCCGCGGCGACAAAGGCGGCGGTCAGTTGGCGCGCACGGTCGGCGCGGAAGTTCATGAAGATCACCGCATCGCCATCGCGCATCGGCACACCATCGGCGATCACCGTGGGCGTGACAAACTCGTCGTTCTCGTCGGCGGCATAGGCGGCGCGCAACGCCGCGGCGGCGGTGCCAGCGTGGCGTGCGGCCTTGGCATCGACGATGGCGTTCCAGGCGCGTTCGATGCGTTCCCAGCGCTGGTCGCGATCCATCGCGTAATAGCGGCCGCTGACGCTGGCGATGCGGGCATTACCGCGCTCGGCACACACCTGCTGCAAGCGCTCCAGGCTGGCTGCCGCCGAGCGTGGCGGGGTGTCGCGGCCATCGAGAAACGCGTGGATCGCCACGTGCTCAACCGCTTCGCGATGGGCCAGATCGAGTAGCGCGAAAATGTGTTGTTCGTGGCTGTGCACGCCACCGGGCGAGAGCAGGCCGAACACATGCAAGCAGCCGCCGCTGCTGTTGACATCGGCACAGGCGGCGCGCAACTGCGGGTTGCGGTAGAAACTGCCATCCTCGATTGCGGCATCGATGCGGGTGAGATCCTGATACACCACCCGGCCGGCACCGATGTTCATGTGGCCGACTTCGGAATTGCCCATCTGGCCATCGGGCAGACCGACGTAACGGCCTTCGGTATGGATCAGGGTGTGCGGGCAATCAGCCAGCAATTGCCGCCAGTTCGGCGCCCGGGCCTGGGCGATGGCGTTGTCGGCGGATTGTTCGCGATGGCCCCAGCCGTCTAGGATCAGCAGCAGGACGGGCTTCGGGCATGGTGAAGGTGAACTAGGCATTTCGGCACAGGCGTTTTGTCAGGCGATGGGTGATTGTACCCATGCCTTGGCACGGCGGTGGCATCGTTGCCGGGCACGCTCAACTTCGGGGAACGAACATGTTTCGTATCGCATTGCTGTGCATGGGGTTGCTGGTCGCGGTGGGCGTGGTTCACGCCGAGGGCAAGGATATCGACAAGGTCAATGGCGCCATCGTCGCCAGTGCCGGGGAAAGCTACGGTTCGCTGGAAACCGTCAACGGCGCGATCCGCATTGAAGATGGCGTCAGCGCCGACAGCGCGGAAACGGTCAATGGCAGCATCACCGTCGGTTCCAAGGCGCGGGTCGGGCATCTGGAAGCGGTGAATGGCGGTATTCGCATCGCTACCGACGCGGTGATCGATGGGTATGTGGAAACCGTCAATGGCTCCATCACCCTGGCCAGCGGCGCGAGCGTCACAGGCCGTGCGGAAACCGTCAATGGCGCGATTCGCCTCGATCATGCGGTGGCCGGTGCGATCAAAACCGTCAATGGCGATATCGTGCTCGGCAACGGTTCGCTGGTGCGCGGCGACATCATGATCGAGCAATCGCATAGCTGGAGCCTGTTTTCGTTTGGCAAGCCGCGCGTGCCGAAAGTGGTGATCGGCGCCAATTCCAAGGTGGAAGGCGAGCTGGTGTTCAAGCGCGAGGTCGAGCTGTGGGTGCACGACAGCGCTACCGTGGGCAAGGTCACCGGCGCTACGGCGAAAGCCTACAGCGGCGAGCAGCCGCCTGCGGAATAGGGGCTTCTTGTCAGCGACTGTGTTGTGAAGAAGCACATCTCTCGCCAAGAACGCCAAGGAATCCGTCGGCCTGTTGGATCGTGCGGTACTGGCGAAAACCGACTCTGACCCGAATGGAAAGACCCGAATGGAAACCCGAATGGCACGTACTCTAGCGCCGTCATGCCCGCGAAAGCGCGCATCCAGTGCCTCGCTCTTGCTCAATCTTCTGAAATCACTGGATTCCCGCTTTCGCGGGAATGACGAGCCGAGGGGGGTTCTGGCTTGTAAGTAGCAATCGACTCTGGCCCATTTTTTCAGCGACTCGACCGAGCGAGCCGCGTAGCAGGGAAGTGAAGCTGCACCTTGCGCTCGGGTCGCTCGTGACGGCTTCGAGACGTTCCCCATGCTGCACTGGCCCTCAAGGCAACGGTAGACCGTACAATCGGGGTTTGCCGACTTGAGGTGTGCCCATGAATCGTTATGCGTTTCCCTGCCTGGCTACCAGCCTCATGCTGGCCGCCTGTTCTCCGACTGCGCCCGAGCATGGCGCGGCGGAGGTCGTTGTTGCGCCAGCCAGCCATGGCTTCGGGCCGGAGGTGTCGGCGGAAGATTTCAGCGCCCATGTGCGCACGCTGGCATCCGATGCGTTCGCTGGCCGTGCCCCAGGCAGTGCCGGCGAGCAACTCACGGTGCAGTACATCCAGGCGCAGTTCGAGCGGCTCGGGCTGAAGCCCGGCAATGGCGATCGCTACCTGCAAACCGTGCCGATGGTCGAATCGGAAGTCGATCCTGCCGCGCACTTGGCGGTGCAGGTGAAGGGCGAGGCGCTGGACTTTGCGTTTGCTAGCGACATGGTGATCGGCAGCCGCGCCGAGCAGGCCGCGGTGGCGATTGAAAACAGTTCTGTGGTCTTCGTCGGTTACGGCGTCAATGCGCCGGAGCAGGGCTGGAATGATTACGCCGGGATCGACGTGAACGGCAAAACTGTGGTCATGCTGGTCAACGATCCGGGCTTTCATGCTGGCGATGAATCCCTGTTCGAGGGCAAGCGCATGACCTATTACGGGCGCTGGACCTACAAGTTCGATGAGGCCGCGCGTCAGGGCGCCAGTGCCGCGTTGATCATCCATGACGATGCCGGCGCCGGTTATGGCTGGGGCGTGGTGCAGAACAGTTGGTCGGGCCCGCAGTTCGATCTGCCGCGTACGGTGGACAGCGATCCGCGCCTGCCGGCGCAGGGTTGGCTCAGCGGCGATGCCGCCAACCGCCTGTTCACCGCCGCCGGCCTCGATCTGGACGCGCTGCGCCGCGCCGCCAACCAGCGTGGTTTCAAGGCGGTGCCACTTGATGCCACCTTGACGACCACCCTCGCTACCCGTCTGAATCAGACCCAATCACACAACGTGCTTGGCCTGTTGCCGGGCAGCAGCCGGCCGGACGAAGCGGTGATCTACATGGCGCACTGGGATCACCTCGGCACGCATGCAGGCGAAGCAGGCGACACCATCTACAACGGCGCGATCGACAACGCCAGCGGTGTAGCCGGCATGCTCGAAATTGCCGAGGCGTTCGTCACCCAGAGCCCGGCGCCCGAGCGCTCGGTGTTGTTTGTGGCGGTAACGCTGGAAGAATCGGGCCTGCTTGGCTCGCGCTACTACACCATGCAGCCGGTGTTGCCGTTGGCCAAAACGGCGGCGGTGATCAACCTTGATGCGATGCCGGTGCTCGGCCCAACCCGCGACATGGTAGTGATTGGCAAGGGCAATTCAGAGCTGGAAGACATCCTGGCCGATATCGCCGGCAAGCAGGGCCGTACGCTGGTGGCAGAGGACGCGCCGGAAAAGGGCTATTACTTCCGCTCCGATCACTTCAACTTCGCCAAAGCCGGCGTGCCGGCGCTGTACGCCAAGGGCGGCACCGACAACCTAGAACACGGCAAGGAGTATGTTGCCAAGGCGACTCAGGATTACCTGCTCAACCGTTACCACCAGCCGGCCGATCAGTTCGACCCGAACTGGGATCTGCGCGGCGTGGTGCAGGATATCAACGCCTTGTATGGGGTTGGCTGGGTGATTGCGGGTTCCGGGCAATGGCCGAACTGGTACCAGGGCAACGCCTTTCGTGCCACGCGTGCGCTCAGCGACAACGAACGCGCTGCGCCGTAGTCATAAACATCGCTCGGCCCCGGTCCGTGCCGCGTGCGCGGCCGGCGGCCGAAAACAAGACCAGTGGGTACCATGGCCTTTGTTCACCTGCCGACTGGAGCGCTGCCATGCCGCTGGCCTTGAATCTCGACGCCATCGCCAAGCTGCCGCACGCGCCGGTCTCCGATGTGAAGAAGGTCGGTTGCATGACAGCCGTGGCGCGCAGCGGCAAGTTGGTAGTCACCCACCACAACGCGCCAGACGCGGTAATGTTGTCGATTGCCGATTACGACACCATCGTGCAGGCCCTGCGCGACGCTGCGATGCCGCGCGAGGCCATGCTTGACGCACTGCGCCAACGTTTCGATGAGCGCCTCGCTGTGGTGCAGACCGATGATGCCGGTGGACGCCTGCGTACCCTGTTGCGACAGCCCGCCAAGCTGGGCGGCGAAGCGAGGGTGGCGGCACGCCATTGATGGCGCGCCCTGTGCTGTTGGTACTGGTCGGCGTCAACGGCGCAGGCAAGAGTTCGATCAGCGGCTCTGCGCTACCTCGGCGCGGACCGAGTCAGGTAGCGATCCTTGAGTCGCAGGTAATGCTGCGCCGAGTAGTACAGGCTTTCGATCTCCGCGTCCGATAGCCGGCGCGCACAGCGTGCCGGGTTGCCGAGCCACAGTTCACCGCTGCCGACGACCTTGCCTGGCGCTATCACCGCACCGGCGCCGACGAAGCCGTGCCGATGCACGACAGCGCCATCGAGCACGATCGCGCCCATGCCGATCAGGCAGGCATCTTCGATGACGCAGGCGTGGATGAGGGCGCCGTGGCCGATGGTGACATCGTCGCCGATGCAAGTGGCAAAGCCGCCACGTTTGGCGTGCGGGCCGTCGTGGCTGACATGCACGATGCAGCCATCCTGCAGGTTGCAGCGCGCCCCGACGCGGATGAAATTGACATCGCCACGAACCACGGCGCCCGGCCATAACGAGGTGTCGTCGCCCAACACGACATCGCCGATGACGGTGGCGGCGGGATCGACATAAACGCGCTCACCCAGTTGCGGCAGGTGGTCGAGATAGGGGCGTAGCGTCATGCCGGTCGCACCTCGGCTCGCAGCACGAACTCAGGGCGCTCTGAACAAGCTGCCATTACGAGGAGTGCAGCGACGCGGCAATCCGGATGTTGCGCATGAATCCATGCACTGGATTGCTTTGCTGCGCTCGCAATAAAGGACGGGGCTTGCTTGGAGTTTCGCTCATTCCCACTCATAGATCTTGAAATACACCGGCGCGACATTGCTGTTGGAATCGGAAAAATCGATTTTGCCGTCATTGTCGGTATCGCGGAAATAATACGTCGCGCCGCGCTTGGGGGTGACCTTGACCATGACGATGCGGCCATTCTGGCGGTACTCTTCGATCTTGTCGCCGTTCGGGCCGATGCGCAGGGTGAGATTGGGGTCGGGATCGTATTGCTCCTTCACCTTGTCGTTTTGCAGGTATTGCGAAGCCGTTTCCGGGACTGCGGCGCCGACACCTTGATCACCGAGGTCGGGTGGCGGCAACGCCGGGTCGGATTTCGGCATTGGGGTCTGGGCCAGTGCAATCGGGCTCAGGGCGAGAAGCAGGAACGCGATGCGCATGATGGACTCCTTCATATGGCGGCGTGCGGCAAGGCTGTGCGTCAGCATGGCAAATCGGCGCTACGCACTCAAGCGCGGTGGCAAGGCGCGATACCATACAGCTTACGCCGCAGCGCCGGCAGATGGGTAACCAGCCGATGCCACGCCTTGTCCTGATTGACGGTTCCAGTTATCTGTATCGGGCATTCCATGCCCTGCCGCCGCTGACTGCGCCCGATGGTGCGCCGACCGGGGCATTGCTTGGGGTGCTCAACATGTTGCGCGCGACGCTGCGCGAAAAGCCCGATTACGCGGCGTTCGTGGTCGATGCGCCGGGGCCGACCTTCCGCGACGCGATGTACCCGGCATACAAGGCGCAGCGGCCGCCGATGCCGGACGACTTGCGCGCCCAGATCGAGCCGATGATGCAGATCGTCGAGGCGCTGGGTTTTCCGATTCTGCGCGAATCGGGCGTGGAAGCGGACGATGTGATCGGTACCTTGGCGTTGCAGGCGGCCGCTGCCGGGATCGAGGTCACGATCTCCACCGGCGACAAGGATTTTGCGCAACTGGTGCGGCCCGGCATCATGCTGACCAACACCATGAACGGCAGTGTGCTCGATGACGCTGGGGTGCGCGACAAGTTTGGCGTGCGTCCAGATCAGATCGTCGATCTGCTGGCGCTGATGGGCGACACCGTCGACAACATCCCCGGCGTCGACAAATGCGGCCCAAAGACCGCCGCCAAGTGGCTGGGCGAATACGGCACACTGGAGGCGGTGATTGCGCACGCCGATGCGATCGGCGGCAAGGTCGGGGAAAATCTGCGTGAAGCGTTGCCACGGCTGCCGCTGAACCGGCAGTTGATCACCATAAAAACCGATGTCGCGCTGGCACAAGCACCGACCGATCTGCACTTGCGCGAGCGGCACGGTGAGCAATTGCGTGCGCTATATACGCGCCATGGCTTCAACGCTGCACTGCGCGATCTGGATGGCAGTGCGGTCACGCGCAAGGACGCCGCGCCCGGCGTATCGGCCAGCCCATCGCGCCTGCCCACCCCGGCACCCGAGCTGGCAGTGAAAGGTGCCTACGAAAACGTGCTGACGCGGGCACAACTGGATGCCTGGGTCGATCGCCTGGGTACGGCGGAACTGGTCTGCATCGACAGCGAAACCGATGCGTTGGACCCGATGCGCGCCGGGCTGGTCGGAATCAGCCTCGCTGTCGAAACCGGCAAGGCCGCCTACATCCCGCTGGCGCACAATTATCCGGGTGTGCCGGAACAATTGCCGATGCGTGAAGTGCTCGATCGCCTGCGCCCGATCCTGGAGGACGCCACGATTGCCAAGCTCGGCCAGCATGGCAAATACGACATGCACATCCTGCGCCGCCATGGTGTCGAGTTGGCCGGCTATCACGACGACACCCTGCTCGAAAGTTTTGTGCTAAACGCCACCGCCAGCCGCCACGACATGGATTCGCTGGCGCGCAATTACCTGGGCTACACCACCACCACCTTCGAGCAAGTGGCGGGCAAGGGCAACAAGCAGCTTTCGTTTGCCCAGGTCGATCTCGATACCGCTACCCAATACGCTGGCGAGGATGCCGATATCACCTTGCGCCTGCATCGGGTGTTGTCACCGCGGCTCGCCGCCGAGCCCGCGCTGCAACGCGTGTACCGCGATATCGAAATGCCGCTGGTGCCGGTGCTGGCGCGGATCGAGGCCAACGGCGTGTGTATCGATGCAGAGAATCTGCGCCGGCAGAGCCAGGACCTTGGCAAACGCATGCATCAGCTGCAGAACGAAGCCCACACCATCGCCGGGCGCAGCTTCAATCTGGAATCGCCCAAGCAGCTGCAGGCGATCCTGTTCGCCGAGTTGGGTCTGCGCGCGGAGGTGAAAACGCCGAAAGGCCAGCCCAGCACCAACGAGGAAGCGCTGGAGGCGATTGCCGCGGATCATCCGCTGCCACGCCTGATTCTGGATTTTCGTGCGCTCGCCAAGCTGCGTTCGACCTACACCGACAAGTTGCCGGAGATGATCAACCCGCAAACCGGACGTGTGCACACCAGCTATCACCAGGCCGGTGCGGCAACCGGGCGGCTGAGTTCCAGTGATCCAAATCTGCAAAACATCCCGATTCGCAGCGAAGA
>PFJA01000117.1:0-20268 GCA_002782905.1 Lysobacterales bacterium CG_4_10_14_3_um_filter_64_11 | reverse complement strand
CGCCGCCGGGGCGGCGCATCGTCGCTTGCGATTATTCGCAGATCGAGCTGCGCATCATGGCGCATCTGTCCAGCGATGCCGGCCTGCTGAGCGCCTTCGCCAGCGGCCAGGATGTGCACCGCGCCACCGCCAGCGAGGTATTTGGCGTGCCGTTGGCGCAGGTGAGCGGCGACCAACGCCGCGCTGCCAAGGCGATCAATTTCGGGCTGATGTACGGCATGAGTGCGTTCGGTCTGGCGCGCCAGCTTGGTATCGCGCGCGGCGAGGCGCAAGATTACATCGCCCTGTATTTCAGCCGCTATCCCGGGGTGCGCGAGTACATGGATCGAGCGCGAGCACAGGCGCGCGAGCAGGGTTACGTGGAAACCGTGTTTGGCCGCCGCCTGTATCTCAACGAAATTCATTCGCGCAATCAAGCGCAACGCGCTGGTGCCGAGCGCGCCGCCATCAATGCACCGATGCAGGGCACTGCCGCCGACATCATCAAGCGCGCCATGTGCAGTGTCGATGACTGGCTGGCCCCGCATCGCCAGCGCGCCAGCATGATCATGCAGGTGCACGATGAGCTGGTGTTCGAGGTCGACGAGGATTTCGTCGATACCCTGATCCACGCCGTCAACGAGCGCATGCAAGGTGCCGCAGAATTGAAGGTGCCGTTGCTGGTGGAAACCGGTACCGGCGCCAACTGGGATCAGGCGCATTGAGGCGGTCGCGGTAGCTGCCGAGTCGCGCGACGTTGCAACGTCGCGTAGTCCCGGGTTGCGGCCCGTTCGGCCTTCAGCCCGGGCTACGACAGCGCATCGCTCGAAGCCGGTGTAGCCCGGGTTGAGGCCGAAGGCCGAAACCCGGGGCACCGCGCAGCGGTCAAGTGTGGCATCACCGGGTAAACCGTGCCATCGCATCGTGCAGGTGCTGGCCGGTCAGCGGCTTGCGCAAGAAGTCGTCCATGCCGGCCGCGCGCGCCGCCGGTTCGGCCTCGGCGTCGGCGCGGGCGGTGATGGCGAGCAACGGCAGGCGATAACCACGGCTGCGGATCAGTTGCGTCAATGCCAGGCCATCCAGGCCGGGCAGATCCAGATCGATGAAGGCGAGGTCGAATGCCTGTTCCTCCAGCGCGCTGATGGCTTGCAGGCCGTGGCCAGCGTGAACCACATCGTGCCCTCGTGCGTGTAGCAGGCCGCTGATCACCTCGGCCACGGTACTGTCGTCTTCGACCAACAGCACGCGTTGCCCCGTGTTTTTCGCTGCTGGCGATGCCGTTGGCGCGTCTGTGACCGGCGCTCTGGCGATCGCCAGCGGCAGGCAGACGGTAAAGCGCGCACCACGGCCGGGATGGCTGTGCACCCGGATCGTGCCGCCCATGGCCGCCGCCAACTCCTGACAGATCGCCAAGCCCAGGCCGCTGCCGCCGTAGCGCGATGCCGTGCGTGCACCCTCGGCCTGTTCAAAGCGCGCGAAGATGCGTTGGCACTGTTCGGCATTCAGCCCGGGGCCGGTGTCGCTCACCACCAGGTGCAGTGCGTCATCGAGCCAATTCACGTGCAACGTCACCGCGCCGTGTTCGGTGAACTTGATGGCATTGGAGGCGAGATTGAGCAGGATTTGCCGGATACGGTCGGCGTCGCCGGCAAGCCAGTGCGGCACCGCATCGGTGATGTCGAACGCGAACGCCAGTCCTTTGCGTTCGGCCAGCGGTTGCAGCAACTGGCGTACTTGCTGCAGCAACGCGCGTGTCGCGAAGGGTGCAATCAGCAGCGTCAATTTGTCGGCTTCGATGCGCGCCAGATCCAGCGCATCGTCGACCAGGCGCAGCAGGTGTTGGCCGGCCTGCTGGATCGACTCGGCATAGCGGCGCTGTGGTGCGCTCAGCGGGGTGGCGAGCAGCAGCTCGGCCATGCCCATGACCCCGCTCATCGGGGTGCGCACCTCGTGGCCCATGGTCGCCAGAAAGTGGGTTTTTGCCAGCGACGATTGCTCGGCCAGTTCACGGCGTTGTTCGGCCAGCTCGAACGCGTGGCGGCGGTGCAGGCGGGTTCGGTAGGCCAGCGCAAACACCACGAGCGCCAGCAACACCGCGCTGGCGTAGGCCAGTCGCGCCATAGTGCTTGCCCACCACGGCGGATCGACCCGCACCGGCAGCGCTGTCGTCTGCACCCAATTGCCCCAGGCATCGGCCGCTTGCACGCGCAGTTGATAGCGCCCGGCCGGCAGCTGCGCGAACACGCGCTCGCCATGGCTGGCAACGCTTACCCAGTCATCGTCATAGCCGTCCATGCGAAAGCGATAGCGATGTGCGGGAACGTCGGCATAGGACAACAGACGTGCCACGATGCTGAGATCGCGATCATCTGGGCCGAGGACGACCGGCTGCGTGGTGGGTAGCGCGATCGCATCGTTGCCGCGGCGTGCGGTGATCGTTTCGATGACCAGTGTGGACGGATGTTGCGCCCGGTCCAGGCGCTGGTCGGGCTCCGGATCGAACAACAGCAAACCGCCATGGGTAGCCGCGATACCGACGCCGTCGGCGCTGAGCAGCGGTGGACGGTCATGAAACGTCTGGCTGGGCAGACCCGCGCGCAGGCCGTACCGGCGCAGGGTTTCGCTGCTGGGCGAGTAACGCAGCAAACCGCGGGCTGTGGGTGCCCAGACTTCGCCCGCCTTGCCGATCAGCACGCCGCCTGGCGCTACCGCGGGGAACCCTTGCGCCTGATCGACGCGCAGCCGGCGTTCAAGCCGCGCGCCATCCCAGTGAAAGTGTTCCAGTGCGCCCAGCCGTGCCAACCACACCGAGCCATCGCGATGAATGGCAAAGCCATAGACGCGTTCGTGCGACACTCCGGGGATCGCCTGCAAGCGCCGCTCGCCGGCATTCCAGGTCAGCAAGCCGTCGCCGCCGGCAACCCACAGTGCACCATCGGCACCGATACCGATCTGCTCGACATCGCCCGCCTGCAAGCCCTTGCCATCGCCCACGATGACCGTGTCGATCACCGCGCCGGCGCGGTCGCGCGCCTGCAACCCCGTGCCCAGCGTCAGCAGCCACAGCGTGTCATCACGCAGTTCGACAAACTGATCGATACTGCCGGCCAACGGCGCATCGTGGGCGTCACCGACACGCCATTGCCGGCGCGCACCGGTGCGGGTGTCGATACTGAGCAGGGAATCGCGACGACTGACCAGCAAGGTGCCGTCGCGCCGTACGCCGATGCCGTAGAGAAATGGGTTGCCAAGGTTTTTTGCCCATGCCGGCTGCGGCGCAAAGCGGCCGTTGTGCGGGTCGAGCACCATCAATCCGAGCCGGCTGGCATTGACCCAGATGCGGCCATCGGGGCTGGTCGCGAGATTGCGCACCATTCGGCCAGTGGCGAATGAGCTGTCTTCGGGGCCGGGGTCGGGGCTGGCGAATCGCCGCCAGCCTGGCGGCAGGTGGAACAGGCCCATGCGGCTGGCAAACCAGATGCCGCCTTCGTGATCGACCAGCATGTCCTGGACCGACACGTCCGATTGCCCGAGTGCGTGTTCCAGCGCTACCGACACCGGCTGCCCGCGCGCGTCCAGCCGATAGATGCCCTTGCGCGTCGCCAGCCAGAGTTCATCGGTGCTATCGCGGCGTACGCTGAATACGGCCGGGTCGCGCAAACCGTCGCGCCAGACGGCAGCTGCGATCGCGCCGTCTGGCGAGCGGTAATCAAGCCCTTCGCGGGTTCCGATCCACAGGCCGCCGGCGGGGTCGGCGGACAGGCTCAACACCATCGGGTGGCTCAGGGCTGCGTGTTCGACGCGCTCGAAACGGTTGCCGTTCCAGTGCGCCAGGCCGTTGGTAGTGCCGACCCACAGCGTGCCTGCTGCATCGACCTCCAGTGCGATCACGGTGTCGCTGGGCAGGCTGTCGGGCCGATCCGGATCGTGTCTGAAGCCGCGCAACGTGCCGTCGCTGGCCAGCCGATACAGGCCACCTGCGTAGGTACCGAACCAGATCGCACCGTCCTGGGTGCCGGTAATCGCGAACACATCATCACTTTGCAGCACGGCATGAGTCTTGCGTTGCCAGTGAACAAAATGGCCGTGCGCCGGGTCCAGCATGCTCAGGCCGCCGCCTTCGACGCTCACGAACACGCGATCACGGGCATCGACGTACAGCGCCTGCACCAGATTGCCCGGCAGCGCGTGCGGATCGCCGGGGGTGTAGCGATAAACGCGAAACTCGATCCCGTCGTAACGCGCCAGCCCATCGGCGGTGCCCAGCCACAGGTGCCCGGCACTGTCCTGCGCGAGTTCGCTGACGTAGGTCGTGGGCAGGCCATCGACGACGGTGTAGCGGCGCAGCATCGGAATTTCCGGCACGGGTGTGGCCTGGGCGGCGGCGTGTACCAGCAGCAGTGCCAAGCTCATCGTTCGCAGCATGCCGCGCATACAGCACCCCCGTTCGCACCGTTCGGGCACCATGGTGGCAACACAGTGTTGCATCGGCAAGCACCGGGTCGGCGCTACACTCGTCGCGTCCGGTGCGAGCTTCGCACGCTTGATGAGCGGAAGGCCAGCAGCCTCATGCAACTGCGCAATTCAATCACCCGATGGGGAGTGGTCAGCCAGGTTCTACATTGGGCGATTGTCGGTTTTCTGCTGGTGATGGCGGTACTCGGGCTGAGCATGACCGAACTGCCCAATGGCATTGACAAGATCAAGACCTATGCCCTGCACAAATCGCTTGGCATCACTGTGCTTGCGCTGATACTGCTGCGCCTGCTCTGGCGGCTTGTCGCCGGGCCGGCGCCAGCGGCACCGGGGCCGCGTTGGCAGCGGCGGCTGGCCGCCACTACCCACGCCGCGCTGTATGTGCTGCTGCTGGCCATGCCGCTCAGTGGCTGGGCATTCAATTCGGCAGCCAATTTTGCGCTGCGTTGGTTCGGCTGGGTAAACCTGCCGCGGCTGCTGCCCGCCGATCCCGGCTTGAAGGCCGTTTTTCACGCCGCGCACGAATGGTTGTTCTGGCTGTTGGTCGGCGTAGTGCTGCTGCATGCTGCAGCGGCACTGAAGCATCACTGGCTGGATCGTGATGATGTGTTGCGCCGGATGCTGCCGTGGTCGCAAACCCACAAGGAGAAAACATGATGCGTGTCGCTTTGCTTGTCTTGCTGTTGCCGTTGTCGGTGGTTGCTGCCGACTACCGCGTCGATACGACACAGTCGCAACTGGGTTTCGTGGGTAGCGTGCAGGGCGAGGCATTCGAGGGGCATTTTTCCGCGTTCGCTGCCGACATCCGCTTCGATCCCGAGGCGCTGGCCGATAGCCGCTTCGAGGTACGCATCGATCTTGGCAGTGCCGACAGCCAGAACGAGGAACGCGACAGCACGCTCAAGGGCGAGGATTTTTTTGCGGTCGAACGGATACCGCAGGCGCGCTATACCGCCACCCGGTTTCGTCGGCTTGATGCCGACCGTTTTGTCGCCGATGGCGAGTTGAGCCTGCGCGGCATCACCCGGCCAGTCAGCCTGAGTTTTCGCTGGACACCCGGCAACCCGGCCCGGCTCGACGGCGAGGCCGAACTCGCGCGTCTCGATTTTTCGGTTGGCGCCGGCGAATGGGCCGATGAGGACACCATTGCCAACGCCGTGCGGGTGTTTACCAGCCTACGCCTGACCCCTTGAGTGCGGCGCGCAGCAGGCCTTCAAGGTGTTCGAGGTAGAGCGCAAGGTAATCGGTGCCGCCGCTGTCATCGCGCAAAAACGGATTCATCAGGGTATGGCGCAAAATCAGCAGGCGGCCGTCTTCCTCGCCGGTTGGCAAATCCAGGCCAAGTAGATCCAGAACGCGCTGATAGTCGATCGCGCCAAGGGCGCTGGGTTTGAGCGTGGTGATCGAGCCGAAGAACGCGCGTTGCTGGATCGGCTGGCCGGGCGCGACACGCAATTGATCGTAAAGGCTCTCGATCAGGGCGCGCATCGCCGCGATGTCGCGATTGCCACGCGCGTTGATGGCGATGCACACCAGATTGCTGTCTGGCGCAAACGGCAGACACACGGTGGCGATGTCTGCCAGCCGCTCGGCAAAGAGCTGGATCGCTTGTTCGAATACCTCGGCTGCGCGCACGGTTTGCTTCGGGATACGGCCAAAATGGTCGCGATCAAGCGGCAGCACCTTGTGGGTGACGTACACCGCCGCCGCTGCGGCACCCGATTTGGAGCCCTCCAGGATGTAACGGCCCAGGTTGCGGAAGCGTTTGCGGTACTGATCGGAGCTGGCGCCGAACACATAATCGGCGTCTTCGGCGAGCAATTCCATGGCGCGGTGGTCGCGGCAGACAAAGGCGCCGGCACCGTACGGCAGATAACCGAGCTTGTGCGGATCGACGGTAATCGAGTCGGCCTCGGACAGCGCGGCAAACGCTTCGTAGACTTCGTCACTGGGAAACTGGCTAAAGCCCTCGGCCACCTTGGCGCGCGGCAGCAGGCTGCCATCGGCTGCGCGAAACAAGGTGGCGAGATAGCCGCCCCATGCGGCATCGACATGCAGCCAGTGGCCTAGCCCGTGACTGGCTGCCGCGTCGCGTGCGGCCACCACGCGGTGCACCGGGTCGATGGTGCCGAACTCGGTGGTGCCGAGCACCGCCACGCTCATCAACACCGGCCGCTTGCTGCGCAGGCAGGTATCGAGACGTTCTTGCAATGCCGCGGCATCCAGGCGCATGCCCTTTTCGGGAATCGCAATCAGGTTGGCGGTGCCGAGGCCGAGCAGCTTCATCGCCTTGGGCCACGAGTAATGCGCGGTGACCGGCACCAGTACCACCGCTTCGGCCAGCTGCGGATGGCGCTGGAAAAACGTGGTTGCGCCCAGGGTTTCAAAGCGCTCGCTGTGCAGTGCGTCTTGCCACGCCGTGCGTTCAGTTGGTGTCGCCTGACGCAGACGCAGGCGCCAGGCCGTGAGCAGATCGATCGCCGCACTGGGCGCCAGATTGCCCAGTGCCCAGTCATCGAGCTGGCCGATGGCATCGGGCAGGGCGCGGCAGGGCAGGTCTTCGCCGAGTTTACGCAAGGCACTGGCCAGTGCCGGCGCAAACCACTTCAGCGCCTGCGCCTGACGCAGCGCTTGATAATTGGCGGTGGTGCCGCCGCTGGTGAGGTAGCCGAATGCGCAATCCGGACGGTTTTCGTCGGCGCGGTAACCCAGCATGCGCGCCAGTTGCAGGCCGGCGCTGATTTCCATGTCCAGGGTGACCGGCGAAGCCTCGCCGACCACATTGTTGGGGTTGTAGGGCAGGGTGACGATCTGCGCCAACAGGCCGGGCAGCAACAGGTCAGATACCATATGCCCGAGGTAGCGCGGGCTGTGAAACGGCACCGAGCGCTTCAACGCCGCGCTCAGACTGTGCAGCTCGCGGCGCAGGTCGGCGCTGAAGGCTTGGTATTCCGGCATCAGCGCGGCGTGGGTGGGGATCACCGGCGGGTCTTCCGGGTGCACATTGCGCCGCCAGTACACGTGATCGCGCAGAAACTCGATCACCAGCCGTTCCAACAACTCGTTGTTCTCGCCGTACGGGCCGAGGAAACACGGGTACAGGGCAGGGTCGGTCATGACAAGCACTCCAGCGGACTAGGGAACCTCGCGAAACCTGCTGCACGACCCGATTGCTGCGTTGCGCGGGGCTCGGAATGCTCATGTACCTATGGGTACACTGCAGCTCCTGTGCGCCGTGCGCGTTGCACTCGGGCCGCTCGCGACGGTTTCGAAAGGTTGCCTCCAGCCTAAGCCGACCGGCACCAGCGCGCCTTGATCATGGTCAGGTGCCGTCGCCGCGCCTTTCCCCGCTAAGGAACTGCCGCACCCTTGCGGCGTCAAATGGCCAGCCCAGCTCACGGCCGTTGCGGTGATCGTGCAACACCGGTATGCGCGTGCCATAACGCGCTTCCAGATCGGCGTTGGTGTCGATGAACACGCTGTTGAAATCGGATACGCCGGCACGGGCGAGTTCCAGCAGTGCCCGATCGCACAGGTGGCAGTCGTCGCGTTGGTAGAGGATCAGCATGCGCGTGCGTATGTCGGTTCACTGTGCCCAGACGGCATAGAATAGCCGCAGTATTCAGGGTGTAGCCATGGCCATCAGCGTATTCGACCTGTTCAAGATCGGCATCGGCCCGTCGTCATCGCACACGGTCGGGCCGATGCGTGCGGCAGCGCGTTTCGTCAGCCGCTGGTTGCAACAGGAAGGCGAGCTCGACAATACCGTGCGGATAAGGGTCGAGTTGTTTGGCTCGCTGGCTCTCACCGGGCGCGGTCACGGTACCGACAAAGCGGTGTTGATGGGGCTCGCCGGGCAGTGGCCCGATAGCATCGATCCCGACATCATCGCGCCGGCGCTGGCGCAGATCCGCGAGCGCAAACAACTGGCAGTGCTCGGTCATAAAGTTATCGCGTTCGACGAAAAGACCGATCTGCTGTTCAACAAGCGGCAGAAACTGCCGTATCACAGCAACGGCATGCGCTTTACCGCGTTTGCCACCGATGAACGGGTGCTGGCCAGCCGCGAGTATTACTCGGTCGGCGGCGGGTTTGTGGTCAACACCGACGAGGCCGCCGATGACCGCATTGTTGCCGATACCACGGTGCAACCGTATCCGTTTCACAGCGGCAAGGAACTGATGGCGCATTGTGAACGCAACAGTCTGCGGATTTCCGAACTGATGTTCGCCAACGAGCGGGTGTGGCGCAGTGCTGCCGAAATTGACGCGGGTATCGCGCAGATTTGGCAAGCGATGCAGGATTGCCTGCGCCGTGGTCTGCACGCGGAAGGCACATTGCCCGGCGGTCTGCATGTCGCACGGCGTGCCCCGACCCTGTATCGCGACCTGGGCTCGCGCCCCGAGGCGGCACTGCGTGATCCACTGACCGTGCTCGACTGGGTGAATCTGTATGCGCTGGCGGTGAACGAGGAGAACGCCGCCGGTGGCCGGGTGGTGACCGCGCCAACCAATGGCGCGGCCGGCATCATTCCGGCGGTACTTCACTACTATGATCGTTTTTGCGCCAAATCCAACGATAACGGGGTGTCCGAGTTTTTGCTCACCGCGGCGGCGATCGGCATCCTGTACAAGGAAAATGCCTCGATCTCGGGTGCCGAAGTGGGCTGTCAGGGCGAGGTCGGCGTGGCCTGTTCGATGGCTGCCGGCGGCCTCACCGCGAGCCTCGGCGGCAGCGTTTCGCAAATCGAGAATGCCGCCGAGATCGGCATGGAGCACAACCTCGGCCTGACCTGTGACCCGATCGGCGGGTTGGTGCAGATTCCGTGCATCGAGCGCAATGCGATGGGTGCGGTGAAGGCGATCAACGCCAGTCGCATGGCGTTGCGTGGCGATGGCAAGCATCGGGTGTCGCTGGACAAGGTGATCCGCACCATGCGCGATACCGGCCGCGACATGCAGGATAAATACAAGGAGACCTCGCGTGGCGGGTTGGCGGTGAATGTGATCGAATGCTGAAGGAACCTTTTGCAACCTGCGGCGCGACCCGATTGCGGCGCTGCGCGGTGCTCGGAATCCTCATGTACGAGATTGTACGCAGCGGTTCCTGCGCTTCGTGCGCCTTGCATTCGCTCGCTTCGCGACCACGCCTGCTGCGCAGTCTGCGCGCTCCCTTCGCCGCTGCGCCGCTCGCTCGGTCGGGCCGCTCGCAACGGTTGCAAGAGGTTCCTTTGGGTTTGCGCAGCGCACACTGGCTGGCGCGTTTCGCTCTGTGTCTTGGGTTGTTTGCCAGCGCGGTCGGCACGGCAGCGCCGAACCCGGCCGCGGCCGACTGGGCTGCGCTGGAACGCGAGGCGCGCGGTCAGAGCGTGTATTTCAACGCCTGGGCGGGCGAGCAAAAGGCCAACGACTACATCGCCTGGGCCGCGGCGCAAGTAGAGCAGCGTTTTGGCATCCGTCTGGTACACGTCAAGTTGGCCGATACCGGGGCGGCGGTTGCGCGCGTGTTCGCCGAAAAGCAGGCCGGCAATCACAGCCGTGGTGCGGTCGATCTGCTGTGGATCAACGGCGAAAACTTCGCCGCATTGAAATCGGCCGGTTTGCTGTACGGGCCATGGGCCGAGCAGTTGCCGAACTTTCGTCTGACCGATCCGGAGCACTCGCCGGCCGTGCGCTTCGACTTCTCGGTGCCGGTGGACGGCTACGAGGTTCCGTGGGGCAAGGCGCAACTGGTGTTCTATCACGATGCCGCCATGGTCGGCGTACCGCCGCGCAGTATCGCCGAGCTGTTGCCGTGGGCCAGGCAACACCGCGGGCAATTCAGCTACGTGCGGCCGCCGCAATTCCTCGGCACCACGTTTCTCAAGCAGGCGCTGCTGGAGTTGGCGAGCGACCCTCAGGCCCTGTACGCACCGGTCGAGCAGGCCGATTTTGCTGCCGTCACGGCGCCGTTGTGGGCGTATCTGGATGCGCTGCACCCGCACCTGTGGCGTTCCGGCCGGGCCTTCCCCGACAGCGGCCCGGCGCTGCGACAACGGCTGGCCGATGGCGAACTGAGCCTGGCCTACACCTTCAACGCCAGCGAGGTGACGGCGGCGATTGCGAACCGGGAGTTGCCGGCCAGCGTGCAACCGTATGTGCTCGATGCCGGCACGCTGGGCAACATGAGCTTTCTGGCGATTGCATTCAATGCGCGGCACAAGGCAGCCGCGATGCTGGTGGCGAACTTTTTGTTGTCGCCCGAAGCGCAGGCGCATAAAAACGATCCGCGCGTCTGGGGCAGCCCTACGGTGTTGGCGATGGCGCAGCTTGCGGCGGTGGATCGCGCGCGCTTTGAGGGATTGCCCGCACTGCCCGGCACGCTGCCGGCAACTGCGTTGGAGCGGGTGCTGGCGGAACCGCATGTGAGTTGGGTCGATGCGCTGGATCGCGCGTGGTTGCAACGCTACGTAGGGCGCTGAGCGTGGTTGGCGTGAAACAATGCGCAGCGTTTCATTGCACCCCTGCCCCACTTGCGGGGGAGGGCAGGGGTGGGGGAACGGTCATGGCGAATGGCCGTGTCATCATCGCGGGTGGCGATTCACCATGACCGTTGGCGCGAACGCATGATGTTGCGCTGGATGCCGCGCCTGATCATCGGCCTGCTGGTGTTGCCGATCACGCTCGGATTGCTGTTGGCACTGCTGCCGGCGTTCGGCTATTTGCCGGCGCTGGGCGGCGAGCACGTCACCATGCAGCACTGGCAGGATCTGGCTCGGACACCGGGGATCTGGCGTTCGATCCGTGTCAGTTATTTTTCCGGGTTGCTGACCACGCTGCTATCGCTGGCGGTGGTGTTGTGTTTTCTTGCCGGGTTCAGTGGCAGCCGCTTTGATCGCTGGATACGGCGGCTGATCTCGCCGTTGCTGTCGTTGCCGCACGCCGCTGCGGCGTTCGGCCTGGCATTTCTGATCACCCCCTCGGGGCTGATCGCGCGCTGGATTTCGCCCGGCCTCAGCGGCTGGCAGCGGCCACCCGATCTCATGGTCGGTCAGGATGGCTATGGCCTGTCGTTGATGGCCGGGCTGGTCATCAAGGAAATCCCGTTCCTGCTGTTGATGGCGCTGGCGGCCTTGCCGCAGGTCAACCCCGGCCCGTCGGTGATGCTGGCCCGATCATTGGGTTATCGCTCGCGTCTGGCGTGGTGCAAGGTGGTTGCACCGCGCTTGTATCCATTGCTCCGCTTGCCGGTGTACGCGGTATTGGCGTACGCGTCATCGACCGTGGATGTGGCGATGATTCTAGGCCCGAGTATGCCGCCGACGCTCAGTGTGCAGGTCGTCGCGTGGTTCAACGATCCCGATCTGAGCATGCGGTTTCTCGCTTCGGCCGGCGCGATTGCGCAGTTGTTGGTGACATTGGTACTGCTTGCGAGCTGGTGGTTGCTGGAACAATTGGTGGCCGCAATTTTTGCCCTGTGGGTAGTGCGCGGCGGCCGCGATCGCGGTGAGCGCTGGATTGCTCTGTTCGGCAACGTTGGCATGGCACTGGCAGTGGCGGCGGCGGTGCTGGCGCTGCTGGCTCTGATCATCAACAGCTTCGCCGGCTGGTGGCGATTTCCTGCGGCATGGCCTGATCGCATGGGACTGGAAAACTGGCTGCGTGCGGCGCCGGCACTGCTTGGCCCGATCAACACCACATTGCTGATTGCCGGTGCAGCCACCGTGATCGCGACGCTGTTGACACTGGCGGCACTGGAGCGTGAACAACGGTTGGGCGGGCGGCCAGCCTGGGCGCTATGGCTGCTGTACCTTCCGTTGCTGGTACCGCAGGTTGCGTTCCTGTCCGGGTTGACGGTAACCAGCGTGTTTTTTGGTGCCGGGCCGGACTGCTGGCTGGTGGTGCTGGGGCATTTGCTGTTGGTGCTTCCCTATGTGTTTTTGACACTATCGGAGGCCTACCGCCGTCTGGATCCGCGCTGGGGTCAGCTGGCGCGGGCGCTCGGCACCTCGCAAAATGCCGTGTTCTGGCGGGTACGCATGCCGTTGTTGTTGGCCCCCGTGCTCACCGCGATGGCGCTGGGACTTGCCGTCAGCATCAGCCAGTACCTGCCGACGCAGTTGCTGGGTGGTGGGCGCATCAGTACGGTGACCACCGAGGCGTTGGCACTTGCTGCCGCTGGCGACCGCCGCCTGATCGCGGTGTGGGCGTTGCTGCAGGCGGCGCTGCCATTGCTGGGGTTCATCGTGGCAACGGCGTTGCCGCGGCTACTGTGGCGCAATCGGCGCGGGATGCGGGAGGTTCATTGAACACGAGCTGTGATTTGCAATTGGCGGCGGTGCGGCTGTGCCTGGATCGTCGGGTGTTGCTCGAAATCGATGCCACGGTGCGTGCTGGCGAGGTGCTGACGATCATGGGGCCGTCGGGATCGGGCAAGTCGAGCCTGTTGGCGTTCATCGCCGGATTTTTGCCGCCGGCGTTCACCGCCAGCGGCCAGGTGTGGCTGGCCGGACACAACATCACCGCGCTGCCGGCCGAGCACTCGCGGGTCGGTCTGTTGTTTCAGGACCCGTTGCTGTTTCCGCATTTGTCGGTCGCTGGCAATCTGCGATTTGGGCTCAGCCAGCGCGCCACCGACGCTGATGCGCGGATCGATGAAGCGCTGCAACAAATTGGTCTGGCCGGGTTTGCGCGGCGCGACCCGGCAACGCTTTCCGGTGGGCAGAAAGCACGCGTGGCACTGATGCGCTTGCTGCTCTCGCAGCCGCGTGCTGTGCTGCTCGATGAACCGTTTTCCAAACTCGACGCCGGCCTGCGCCATGACATGCGCGAGTTGGTGTTCGGCCAGTTGCGCGCTTCGCGCTTGCCAACGCTGCTGGTCACCCACGACGAAGCCGATGCGCTGGATGCCGGCGGGCAGGTGATCGTGTTGTAGTGGTAATCGCTCAGCGCTGCGGCTTGAACGGCTGTGCCAGCAACGCAGGCAGACGCTGCGCCGATGGCTCACGAAACGCGTCGAGGCCAATTGCCATCTCGCGTTCAGGGCTGTGCGGCTGGGCACGGTAGCTGGCGAACAATCGATCCCAGATCGACAGGTGGAAGCCGTAGTTGCTGTCGGTTTCCTCGCGGCGCACCGAGTGGTGGATGCGGTGCATGGACGGCGTGACCAGCAGCCAGCGGATGCGGCGATCGATTGCGGTGTAAAATGCATAGTTGCCGTGGGTAATCAGCGAGCCCAGCGAAAGCAGCAGCTCGAATGCGATCACGGCGACCGGATCAGGGCCTAGCAGCGCGACGAGCGCCAGCTTCAGTGCCATCGAAGCGGCGATCTCGAATGGGTGAAAACGCACACCGGTGGTGACATCGAACGCTACATCGCAGTGGTGAACCCGGTGCATGCGCCACAACACCGGGATCACATGAAACAAGCGATGCTGCCAGTAAATCGCCAGATCAAGCAGCACAATCGCGAGCACGATTTCCAGGGTGGCGGGCCAGTGCAGCGCGCCAAACAAGCCGCCCGCCTGCGCGTGTACGCGGCTGGCGAGGCCCACGGCGAGCACCGGAAACGCGACCCGCAACAGCAGGCTGCCAATGACGACCAGGCTCGCGTTGGTGAGCGTGCGCCGTGCACCACCGGCGTCGCTGCGTGCTGGCCAGCGCCGTTCGATCAGTGCGACAACGATCAGCACACTGACGAATGCGCCCAGCCGGATACTGCCTTCGTGCGCCAGCAACCAGGCTGAGTTCATGCGGTGCTCGCCGGAGTGAACGTGCACAGGCACAACCACGCCACCAGGCTCAGTTGCGCGGTGGTGGGTTGGCTCAGTGCGCTCAGTTCGGCGACTACCGGCTTGAGGTCGGCAAGTCGGTCGAGGTCGGTCAGCGTCGGTAGCTCCAGCCATTCACCATGGCCTTGCATCGCTGTGCGAAACACGGCTTCGGTGTCGCTGCGGCTGTACGGGGTGGTGGTCCACGCACTCAGTGGCAACGGGCGATTGGCACCGAACAGCCAGAACCCACCATCCTTGGCCGGGCCGATCACCAGCCGCGGCTCCTCATGCGCCAACCATTGCGCGGCTTGATCCAGCAGCGCCGAGGTCAGTTGCGGTGCGTCGGCGCCAATCAGGATGGCGCTCGGATGGCGGCGCATCAACTGGGTATGGACGCGGGCCATGCGCTCACCCAGTTCACCGGCGTTCTGCAGCAGTACCGGCAGACTGTGCCACAGCGGGTCGTCAGCAGCGTCATTTTCAGCGACTGCCCAGTAGCAGCACAAACGTGGGCACGCCTGGCTCACCTTGGCAACGCAGTCGGCCGCCCGGCGATGCCACTCTTCGGCGAATGCAATGCTGGTGTCGGCCGCCAGCCGGGTTTTGACCGGCGCGTGTCCGGGTGTCTTGACCATGATGGCGAGGCCGGTCTTCATCGCGGTGATGCTCCTTCATCGTGCCCGTTGTTGCGTGTCCGTTCGTTCGAAAAGCGACGCGCCTGCTGCCAAGTGGCCGCCAGATGATGCCACGTCATCCGCCACCAACCATGCTTGGCGTACTTGCGTGCGCTGCTGTGGATCGGCGCGTGCAGGGCGCGAAGCTTAACCCCCATGCGCCGCGCTTGCCAAACCAGCGCATGGTCCTCGCCGGCCACCAGCGTGCTGTCGAAGCCGCCCAGATGCTGAAAATCGCTGGCCATGAGGATAAACCCCTGGTCGCCGAATGGCAGTCGCAGCCAGTGGCTGCGAATCCATGCGCCCAGCGCGTTCAATGACATCGCCAATGGCCCATCGCCGAGAAACCGCAAATCGAAGTACCCCAAACCGTGCGGCGATGCGAGGTAACGGTTCAGCGCCGTCAGCGTGGCCGCAGTCAGCCGTGAATCGGCATGCACGAACCACAGCACCTCAGCGCCGGACTGTGCGGCACCGGCGTTCTGTTGCTGGGCACGGCCAACCGGGGCCGTGATCCAACGGCTACGGCACGGCAGGGCGAACGCAGCCGGCTGAAAGCCGGCGGGAGATTCGCCGGGTGCTGCCACCAGAATGATTTCCGCACGCTCCGGCAATGCCGCCAGATCCGGCAGCAGCGTGCGCCAACTGCGATCGCCGGGACCAACCGGAATGATGACCGCCAGCGTTGCCGATTTGCGCGTGGGTTTTGCCACCCGGCTAGCCGCCACGGCGCCAGCGGAAAAAGCGCTCGGCCAGCCGCAATGCGCGCTGCGGCGCGTGTGCGCGCTTCCACACTCCCGCCGCAAACTTGTTGGCTTCGCTCATGGTCGGGTAGGTATGGATGGTGCCGAGCAGTTGGTTCAGGCCGATGCCGTGCTTCATCGCCAGCACGATCTCGGCAAGCAGATCACCAGCGTGCGCGCCGACAATGGTGGCGCCAAGGATGCGATCCTTGCCCGGTGCAGTCAGTAGCTTGACGAAGCCACTGTCACTGCCATCGGCGATCGCGCGATCCAGATCGTCGATGCCGTAGCGGGTCACCTCCACTGCGATGCCACGCTGTGCCGCCTCGTCTTCGGACAAACCCACGCGCGCCACTTCCGGGTCGGTAAACGTGGCCCACGGGATCACCCGGTAATCGACCTTGAACGACCACCATGGCGCCAGCAACGCGTTCACTGCCGCGTACCATGCCTGATGGGCGGCGACATGGGTGAACTGGAACGGGCCGGTGACATCGCCGCAGACATGGATATTGGGAAAGTTGGTGCGCAGCAGTGCATCGGCTTCGATGGTGCCATTGCCGCGCAGCGTCACACCCAGTTCCTGCAAGCCGAAGCCCGCGCTGTTGGCGCGCCGGCCCAATGCCAGCAGTAGTTGGTCGAAGGCGAAGCTCACCTCGCGACCATCGTGCTCGCAGATCAGGCGCCCGCCGCTGCCATCGTGTTCCACGCGCAGTGCCTTGTGCGCGGTTGCCACCGTGATGCCTTCGCCGACGAAACGTGCGCGCACTTCCTCGGCGGCATCGGCATCCTCGCGCGGCAGCAGGCGTGCCGCCATTTCCACCAGTGTCACTTCGCTGCCGAAACGGGCAAAGCATTGCGTCAATTCGCAGCCGATCGGGCCACCACCGAGCACCACCAGCTGCTTCGGCAATGTGCGCAGATTCCACAGCGAATCGCTGGTCAGGTAAGGCACCTGATCGAGCCCTGGGATACCTGGCACCAGAGGCTGCGCACCGCTGGCAATGATGATGCTGCGCGCGCTCAGGCGGCGGCCATCCACCTCGACTTGCCAAGGCGAAACCAGGCGCGCATTGCCCTGAATCACGTCCACGCCCAGCTCGCGGTAGCGCGCTACCGAGTCGTGTGGCGCGACCTTGCGCACGACATTTGCCACGCGGTCCATCACCTGCGCGAAATCAAATTGCGCGTCCATGCGTGCGATCCCGTAGTGCGCGCTGTTGCGCGCCTCGGCCAGCAACCGCGCCGAGCGGATCAGCGCCTTGGATGGCACGCAGCCGGTATTCAGGCAATCGCCACCCATCTTGTGTTTTTCGATCAGTGCGACCCTGGCCTTTACCGCCGAGCCGATATAGGCCGAAACCAGCCCGGCGGAACCGGCACCGATCACGATCAGGTTGTAATCGAAGCGGCGCGGCTTGCGATGCCCAGCGTAGATTTTGCGAGCCTGCATCCACTGCACCATGTTGCGCATCAGCAGTGGCAGGATGCCCAGCAGCACAAACGCGCTGATCAACCCGGGCGACAGCACGTCGCGTGCGTTCTGTATCTGTGCCAGTTGGGTGCCGGCAAATACATAGGCGATGGTGCCCGGCAACATGCCAAGCTGGCTGACCCAGTAAAACGTGCGTGTCGGCAACGCGGTCAGGCCCGATAGCAGATTGATCAGAAAAAACGGAAACAGCGGCACCAGCCGCAAGGTAAACAGGTAAAAACCGCCGTCGCGTTTCACCCCGGCATTGATGCTTTGCAGTCGCTCGCGGTAGCGGGTTTCAAGCGAGTCACGCAGCACGAAGCGCGCGCTCAAAAAGGCCAGCGTGGCACCGAGTGTGCTGGCGAAAGAAACCAGCACGATGCCGGCGAGCAATCCGAACAGCGCCCCGGCGGCGAGCGTCAGCACAGCCGCGCCGGGAATCGATACCGCAGTAACCACAACGTACAACACGAAGAAACCGGTGAATGCCAGGCCCAAATGCGCCTGCGTCCAGGCCGACAAATCCGCGTGTCGCGCCTTGAGTGTTTCCAGATTGAGTTGATCGACCAGTCCCAGGCGCCAAGCGGCCAGCGCAATGACAGCGAGCACCGCGATCAGCAGTAGACGCAGGGGCAGAGATTTATTTGCAGACATGGGTGATTCCAGGTTTTTCGACAGGCCACTATCGGCCAAACGGGCATGGCGATGGGTGTGACCGCGTCGCATTGTCAAGCGTTTTCACACCATGCCGTTCCGTTCACCCGTGCCGTGTCCGGGGCGGCGGAAAGGTACGAAGCACTGACGCCGCGTCGTGCCCGATGCGGCGGACAGCATAGCCTGTCGGCCGGTTGGCGCCGTGTGCGCAAGCACACATAGCCCGCCGCACTGAGGTGCGACGGGGTTGCGTTGCGCAGCGATGGCCGATCCTGGTTTCAGGCCGTTTTGCGCTTGGGCTGCCACGCGTCAGCGGCGAACTGCTGGTTGGTGGGTGTTTCCAACACATGGTTTGCGTAGTTGGACAAGGTTTTGGTGGTGACGCCAAGTACCACTTCCAGCACCTGTGCCTTGCTGAAGCCGGCGGCGAGGAATGCATCCAGTGCCGGGCCGTTGACCCAGCCGCGTTCGCTGACCACGGCGCGCGTGAAGCGAGCCAAGGCATTGAGCCGCGCGTCGGGCAAAGCGTTGCCATCGCGCAGTGCCTTGATGCTGGCTTCGTCGAGCTTGGCGACGTTGCGCGCGAGGTAGCTGTGCGCCGCCACGCAGAACTGGCATTCGTTGATGACGCTGGTGGCAAGCAGAACCACCTGCTGCTCGGGCGCGCTCAACGCGGTTTTGCCGAATTGCTCGGACAGCGCCAGATAGCTGTGCAGCGCAGTCGGTGCCTCGGCCAGCCCGGCCAGCAGGTTGGGCAGAAAGCCGTAGTTTTCCTGAACCTTGGCGAGCGTTTCGCGTGCCGCTTCGGGTGCGGATTCGGGGGTGTGCAGGGTGAACTTGGCCATAAAGCCTCCATCAGTCGGGGGGGTGCTGCGAACAAAGCAGCGTTGCTGCGGGCGCACGATGGCCTGCACGCGGATCGATCGCGCTACGGATTGATCCTTGCGGCCCGGGACAGCGGCAGCCGCTGACCCGGGGTGACGTTCGTCCGCTCAGCTTTTGACGTCGACCTCATACCACGGGGTCGGATTGATCGGACAACGATAGCGGAAGCCGCCCTCGCCGATGTCGACCACGCTGTCACGGGTCTGACCCGGTTCCAGCGGAAACATGTCGAGCTGCCGGTGGCTGCTGCCGTCCTGGATCTGGAAGCCGACCATCTTGCCGGCCTTGTTGGTCACCACGAAGCGGTACTTGCCCGGCTTCAGCCCGGCCAAGGTTTCGGTGGCGGCGAAATAGCCATTGTATTGATCCAGATGAATGGTGGTAATGCCGTCGACGGTGGTCGGCGTTGCCGCGCGCGAGGTGGGCAGCGTGATCAGCACAGCCAATGCCAGAGCGGCGGCGGCGAGCAGGGTGCGCAAGGGGTGGTTCATGCGATGCCTCCGGTTGAGTGGTGCTGCTGTTGGGTGCGAAGTGGATTACACGAATGGCCAGCATAACCGTATAATGCCGACCTTTCGATGACAATAACGTCAATTAACATGACCGTAAGTACAAACGAAGATCTATTATCCGAGATTCTTGGCCACATGCAGTTGCGTGCTTCCGTGTACGCCAATCCCGCAGTGTGCGGTGATTGGCAGATCGATGGCAGTGATCATGCCGGCGCACAGTTTCATCTGATTTCGCGCGGATCGTGTTACCTGCATCTGGATAGCGAGCCCGAGCCACGCGCGCTGCGTGGCGGCGATCTGTGTGTGTTTCCGCGTGGCGGCTGGCATCTGCTGACGCCGGAGCGCACCCCGGGTGTGCCCGGCTCGCGTCATGGTGCGCCCGGCGTCGGTCCATTGACGAATCTGGTTTGCGGCGCCTTCGAACTCGACGGCGGTACGTCGGCGGCGCTGCTGGATGCGTTGCCCGCTGTGATCGTGGTGCCGGCCGAGGAGGTTGATGCCGGCTTTCGCAGCCTGCTGCATTTGCTCGCCGATGAAGCGCTGCGCGTGCGGCCGGGTGCAAAAGTGGTGATGGATCGTTTGGCGGATGCTTTGCTGGTCATGGTGCTGCGCTACCACCTTGGCCATGCAACGCAGGCGTCGCGCGGCATCCTGGCGGCAATCGCCGATGTCCGTCTCGGGCGTGCCTTGTTGGCGATGCATCAGAGAGCGGGCGAAAACTGGTCGTTGATCAAGCTGGCCGAATGCGCGGGGATGTCGCGCACGGCCTTCGTTGCCCGTTTTACGCAGGTGCTGGCAAGCACACCGATGGCCTATCTCGCGCGGTTGCGCATGGCCGAGGCGCAGCGACTGTTCAATGATCCCAACAATTCGGTGGCACGTGTTGCCAGCGTCCTTGGCTACGAGACCGAAGCCGCGTTTCGCCGTGCTTTCAAGCGCGTCACCGGCGAGAGCCCTGGCCGCATACGGCGCCGCGCGCGCAACGTCCCGCTGCGCATCGGATCGCCTTAGCGCGTGCTGCAGGGGCGGTGTGCGCGCCGCTTGTGCGCTGATGCACGAGCAGCGGCAGGAAGTGCTTTTCATTTTTTGTATTAGCCCGTATGATGCGCGGCCCGCTGCC
>PFJA01000062.1:933-3060 GCA_002782905.1 Lysobacterales bacterium CG_4_10_14_3_um_filter_64_11 | reverse complement strand
CCCCGGGTTGTCGCCGCGCCGGAATTGATTTCATATGTAACCAATTGTCAGGGTTGGTGTTTTTGTTGTGACGCAGCATTGACGCACGGTTCACGGGCTGTTACGTTTGATCCGTCGTGAGTGGTGCGTTATGTGAATCCGCTCACGGCAACGCCGTAAGGATTGTCGTATCCGCCGGGAGCTGGGGGGCTTCGGGTGTGCCAGAGCTGCACAGGACGTGCTCCACGCAACGGGGGTTGCGTGGGACGGAAGCATTCACTGGCCGATACGCGACGGTAACCACGTCCTGCCGCACGCCCATCGGTGCGCGGTGCCTGTTCAACCTATCCTGGAAAACATCCGTGACCAATAAAAACCCGAAATCCGGGCGCGCAATGCCGCGTCCGTTGACCCTTGCTGCGGCCACTGCCGTCGCCCTGTCCACTGCGTTTGCTGCCAACGCCGCTGAGCGTATCGACACCTCGGCGTTGCAGGCAGGCGGCAGCTATGATCGCTTCATCGTCAAGTACCGCGATGGCAGCGCCGAATACAACAATGCCGCCAGCCGCGTGCAGTCGCTGTCGCGCAGCGCCAAGTCGCGGGCGCTGTCGATGCGCTCGCTGCTGCGTTTGTCGGTAAATGCCGATGTGATCAAGGCCAGTCGCAAGCTCGATCGCGCCGGCGCCGAGGCATTGATGCGCGAGATCGCCGCCAACCCGAATGTCGAGTACATCGAGGTTGATGCGTTGATGCACCCGTTGTTCACGCCGAACGATACCCGTTACAACGAGCAGTGGCATTACTTCGAGGCCACCGGTGGCTTGCGGTTGCCGACCGCTTGGGACAAGTCCACCGGCTCCGGCGTGGTGGTGGCGGTGATCGACACCGGTTACGTCAATCACACCGATCTCAACGCCAACATCTTGCAAGGTTATGACTTCATCAGCGATGCCACCATCGCGGCGGACGGTAATGGCCGCGACAGCGACGCGCACGATCCGGGCGACTTCGAGCCTGGCTCCAATTCGAGCTGGCACGGCACCCACGTTGCCGGTACGGTGGCGGCAGTGACCAACAATGCCAAGGGCGTGGCCGGCGTGGCGTTCAATGCCAAGGTGGTACCGGCGCGGGTGCTCGGCAAGGGTGGCGGCCTGACTTCCGACATCGTCGATGCCATCACCTGGTCGTCCGGCGGCACGGTTTCCGGTGTGCCGGCCAATGCCAACCCGGCCGAAGTGATCAACATGAGCCTGGGCGGTTCCGGCGCGTGCGGCAGCAGCACCCAGAACGCGATCAACGGTGCGGTCGGCCGTGGCACGGTGGTGGTGGTCGCAGCCGGTAACAGCAATGTCAACGTGTCCAATGCCAATCCGGCCAACTGCAACAACGTGGTGGCGGTGGCGGCAACCGATCGCAACGGTGCACGCGCCAGCTTCTCCAACTTCGGCACCTTGATCGACGTGGCGGCACCGGGCGTGAACATCCTGTCGACCCGCAATGCCGGCACCACCACGCCGGGCGCCGAGAACTACTCGCTGCTCAGCGGCACCTCGATGTCCTCGCCACATGTGGCGGGCGTTGCGGCGCTGATCATGGCGGCATCGCCGAAGACGCCGGCGCAAGTGGAGAGCATCCTCAAGAGCACGGCGCGGCCGTTGCCGGGCGCCTGTTCGGGTGGTTGCGGTGCCGGTATCGTTGATGCCAATGCGGCAGTGAACGCGGCATTGGGTGGTGGCACGCCGCCGCCACCACCGGCCGGTGGTACGCTGACCAAGGGCGTGGCGGTGACCGGGCTTGCCGCCAGTACCGGCAATGACATCAAGTTCACCATGAGCGTGCCGGCCGGTTCCAGCAACCTGGCCTTCAACCTGTCCGGTGGTACCGGCGATGCCGACATGTACGTGCGCTTCGGCAGCGCGCCAACCGACACCGTGTATGACTGCCGTCCGTATCTGAATGGCAACACCGAGACCTGCTCGTTCGCCGCACCGCAAACCGGCACCTACCATGTGCGGGTCAAGGCATTCTCGACGTTCTCCGGTGTTTCGCTAGTCGGCAACTACACCGCCGGTGGTGGCGGCACGCAGCCGTCGTTCTTCGAGAACACCACGGACTTCACCATCAACGACAACAGCACGGTGGAAAGCC
>PFJA01000062.1:0-834 GCA_002782905.1 Lysobacterales bacterium CG_4_10_14_3_um_filter_64_11 | reverse complement strand
TGGCGCCGGATGGCACTCTGTACAACATCCACAATCGCACGGGTTCGAGTACCGACAACGTGATTGGTACCTTTACCATCAACGCGTCTTCGGAAGTGGCCAACGGCACCTGGAAGCTGCGCGTCAACGATAACGCCAATGGCGACACCGGCCGCATCGACAAGTGGAGCTTGCAGTTCTGATGCATTGATTCGATCGATGCGTTGCACTTGGAACCCCGGCCGCGTGCCGGGGTTCGTTTTTACGGCGTGTCGTGCGCCTAGACGGATCGCGCGCTTGCGGATTTCGCTGACGCGTGCCGCGCCAGCGCCCATGCCACATGCTCGCGTACGATGGCCGACGGGTCATCGTGTCGCGCACTCAGCGCGGCGCTGATCGCCGCGCTGGTGGGTGCATTGCCCAGCGCCACGGCGATATTGCGCAGCCAGTTTTCGTAACCGCTGCGGCGGATTGCCGAGCCTTCGGTTCGGTTGAGGAACTCGGATTCGCTCCAGGCGAACAGATCGGTCAGGCTGGCCTTGTCCAGATCGTTGCGGACGCGGAAGTCCGGTTCATCGTGACGCTTGGCAAACTTGTTCCACGGGCAAACCAGTTGGCAATCGTCGCAGCCAAAAATGCGATTTCCGATCAGTGGTCGCAACGCTGCATCGATGCTGCCGTGATGCTCGATGGTGAGATAACTGATGCAGCGCCGGGCATCGACGCGGTATGGGGCAACGATGGCGCCGGTTGGGCAGATATCGATGCAGCGAGTGCAGGTGCCGCAATGCGCACTGGCGGGTGCATCCACCGGCAGCGGCAGGTCGGTGAGGATTTCGCCGAGGAAAAACCAGG
>PFJA01000133.1 GCA_002782905.1 Lysobacterales bacterium CG_4_10_14_3_um_filter_64_11 | reverse complement strand
TCGGTCCAGATATGCAGCTCGCGCGCTTCGAACAACGCCGCAAACAGGGCGCCGGAATAATCGCTGCCGTTGCGGCCAAGGGTGGTGGCGCGGCCCTGACTGTCGCGAGCAATGTAGCCGGTCGCCAGCACATGCCTGGCGTGGTGCGCGCAGCGCCATTGCGCCAGCCGGGTGCTGCTGTGCTGCCAGTCGATGACGCCGCGCATGGTGCGCTCGGTACCCGCATCGCGCACCGTGAGCACCTCGCGCGCATCGAGCAGATCGGCATCGATGCCGGCATCGGCGAGGTAGGCCTGCAACAACTGCGCGGAAAACACCTCGCCCAACCCCTGGATCGCGTCAAGCACTTCGGCGACCGCAATGCCGAGCACCGCCAGCGCGTCGAGCTGTGCGCGCAGGCCGACGAAAGCCGCATCCAGCGCATCGCACACTGCGTTGCGTCGGCCCACATCGCGCACCCCGGCGGCCGCTTCCAGATGGCGCTGGCGCAGCGCCTGCCAGGCATCGGGCCAGGTGCGATCACGGCCACCCGCACGCATCGCCAGCTCGATCAAGGCATCGGTACTGCCCTTGAGCGCCGACACCACAATCACTGATTGCGCTTCGTTGCGTGCCGCAATCAGCCGCGCAACATGGGCCAGCCGTTCACCAGTGGCAAGGCTGGTGCCGCCGAACTTGTGAGCAATCAGGACAGACGATGGATCGGCAACAACGCTCATGGGGTCTCCTCGTTGGGAGGCTCCGCCGCAGCCGGATGAGCAGGGAGTTGGCCCCCGCGCGTCGGGCGGGGCGGGGCCAATTCAGGGTGTACTACCCGGCCACACGCTCCCGCAAGCGGGTCATGGTGGTACCGGTACCGGTGCTGGCAATGTTGCGGTGCATGATGCGATCAGACACTGGCAACGCGGCGCTGTCAAGTCACGTGGCCGGCGGAACATCGCCGGTCACGCGGCGCGGATCTCGATAGTCACCTGCAAAGCGCGGCGTAGCGCAACGAAAATCGCGGCCAGATTGTCCATGCCGGCACTGCCCGAAGTCCTGGGGGTCTCCGGCTTTGCTTCAGCCTTTGGCGTGTTTTGCCGACACCCCCAGCGCTTCGGCAGAAGAGGAAGTACGCGCAAGCGTGTTCGGATCGGATCGGATCGGATCGGGCGAGGATCGCACTGAAGTCCAAGTGATGCGTGAGCACTGCCTACCCGTTCACGCTGGCACAGGTCATGATCGCCGCGCCAGGTGCTTTGTTCGCACCGACCAGCGACCAATGCACCGCCTCGATGCCTGCGCCAGCGCACCAATCGATCCAGCGCGGCGACCGATTCATGTCAACGAGCCGCTTCATGCGGTGGCGAGCGTGACCTCGCGTTCATCCGCCCGCCATGCCGCGCAGCGAAGCGCCTGCACGATGCCTTCGCACTCCAGATAAGGGTAGTCGGCGAGCAGTTTATCGACGCTGATTTCCGTTCCGACCCGCCCCACGAGCATGCCGACCGTGACACGCAAACCGCGGACACACGCCTTGCCGCCCATGCTCTCGGGCTGCTGGGTGATGCGATCGAGTTGTCCCGTGGCGTGCGCCTTGATCGCAACGTGCTGCGATGCCGTTGTTGCGAGGATTGCACTGCAAAGAAGTACGCGACAATTGCGCCTCTGGGTGTCCCCGTCGTCGTCCCATGCCCACCGCGTAAATCACCGCAGCCAACTGCCGTTGCGTTGTTCGTCAGACACGCACCGCTGCATTGTTGGCAGGCATCGGCATCGCGCGAATGCTTGGGTGTCCATGGTTTTGTCGTCCATGGTTTTGTCGCCTGGTTTTGTCCATGGTTTTGCCCCTTGATGACAAAAACACTCTGGATTGCCACGTCGCTTTGCTCCTCGCAATGACGACTTGTTCAGAGCATCCACAGCCAACCAGGAGGTTGGTCTAGCCCATTATTAAGCCAAGCCACACCGTGCCCGGAACACCACGCCCGGAACATGGGGCATTGCAAAGCCGAGGTCTCGAAGTCCGGGATCGCCACACCGTGGCATTGCGCACGATGACGATGTGAACCCGTTCGCCTCGCTGCGGTTGTCCGCATCGGTCGGTCAGCGTCTTGCGCTGGCCACCTTGCTGAATCGCCAGATGCGCAGGGCATTGTTGGCCGGCATCGGCAGATCGGCATGCAGGAGCAAGCCGGCCGGTAACGCCAGGGCATCGATCGCTTCGGCATCGCGCAGGCCCATGGCCGGGTCCTGTTGGCGCAGCTGCACGTCGAACGCGGCGTTGCCTTCGCTGGTAGGGCTGCCGTGGCGATTGAACGGGCCGTAGATCGCCACCACGGCATCGTCGGTGAGCACCGCCGGCAGGCCGGCGAACAAGGCCTGTACCGCCGGCCAGCCCATGATGTGCAGGGTGTTGGCGCTGAACACCGCGTCGAAGCGTTGCCCGGGCCATGGCCCGCGTGCGACATCCAGCGCCAGCGGCGGCGGGGTGTTGGGCAGCGCGGCGTCATCGAGCCAGGCGCGGATGCCCGGCAGTTTGTCGGCCAGATCCGAACACTGCCAGCTCAAATGATCGAGCTGCGCCGCAAACCACACGGCGTGCTGGCCAGTACCGCTGCCGATTTCCAGCAGCCGCTGGCGATCGCTGAACGGACCACGCAAGGCCGCAAGAATCGGCTCGCGGTTGCGTTCAGTCGACGGTGCATGCGGTTTGTCGGCAGCGCTCACGAGCGCGCTGGATCGTCACGATCGGCATCGATCTTGTAGTGCTTGATCGCGCGCGCCACATCCTTGGCGGTCATCTTGCCTTCGGCCGCCAACGCGGCAATCGCGGCGTGCGCCACATGGTAGCGATCCACTTCAAAAAACCGGCGCAGATTGGCGCGGGTGTCGGAGCGGCCAAAGCCATCGGTGCCGAGCACGGTGTACGGCATCGGCACAAACGCGCGGATCTGGTCGGCAAACGCACGCACGTAATCACTGGCGGCAATCGCCGGCCCGTCACGGCCTTGCAGGCACTGGGTTACGTAAGCTGTACGCGCGGTCTTGGCTTCCGGGTGGAGGCGGTTGTAACGCTCAGCGGCAAAGCCATCGCGGCGCAGCTCGTTGAAGCTCGGGCAGCTCCAGATGTCGGCGCTGACGCCGAAATCCTTGTCCAGCAATTCGGCAGCGGCAATCACTTCGCGCAGGATCGTGCCTGAACCCAGCAACTGCACATGCGGCGCGGAGTTGCTCCTGCTTTTGCCCTTGCCTTTCCCGTGGTCCCGGGTCCCGGGTCCCGGGTCCCGGCTGTCGGCTCCCGAGTCCCGTAAAAGGTACATGCCTTTGATGATGCCATCGGCTGCGTCTTTCGGCATGTCCGGGTGGCTGTAGTTCTCGTTCATCAGGGTGATGTAGTAATACTCGTCGACCTGCTCGCTGAGCATGCGCTGCATGCCGTGCTGCAGAATCACCGCCACCTCGTAGGCAAAGGTCGGGTCGTAGGAGCGGCAATTGGGGATCGCGCCGGCCAGCAGGTGGCTGTGGCCATCCTCGTGTTGCAGGCCCTCGCCGTTGAGCGTGGTGCGGCCGGCGGTGGCGCCGAGCAAAAAGCCGCGCGAGCGCATGTCGGCCGCTTGCCAGGCGCTGTCGCCGATGCGCTGGAAGCCGAACATCGAGTAGAAAATGTAGAACGGCAGCAATTGCAGATCGTTGCTGCTGTAGCTGGTGGCGCTGGCCATCCACGAGGAGAATGCGCCGGCCTCGGTGATGCCTTCTTCCAGCACCTGGCCGGTGGTGTCCTCGCGGTAATACATCAACTGGTCGCGGTCCACCGGCTTGTATTTCTGCCCATGCGGGGCGTAGATGCCGATCTGCCGGAACAGCCCTTCCATACCGAAGGTGCGCGCTTCATCGGCGACGATCGGCACCACCCGCGGGCCGACCTGCTTGTCGCGCAAAATCACGTTCAAGGCTTGCACGAATGCCATGGTGGTGCTGATTTCGCGTTCGCCGCTGCTCTTGAGCAGGCGCTCGAACACTTCCAGCTTCGGCGCCGCAAGTGGCGTGCTGGCCTTGCGCCGGCGCTGCGGCAACGAACCGCCCAGCGCGGCGCGGCGCTCACGCATGTACTCCACTTCGGGGGATTTCTCGCCCGGATGGTAGAACGGCACGCCGTCGAGCTTGTCATCGGCAATCGGGATATTGAAACGGTCGCGGAACGCACGCACCGCTTCATCATCGAGCTTCTTGGTCTGGTGGGTCGGGTTCAGCGATTCGCCGGACTTGCCCATGCCGTAACCCTTGACGGTCTTGGCCAGAATCACGGTCGGCTGGCCCTGGTGTGCCGCCGCCGCGGCATAGGCGGCATAGACCTTGTGCGGATCGTGGCCACCGCGGTTCAGGCGCCAGATATCGTCGTCGCTGAGCTTGGCCACCAGCGCCGCTGTCTCGGGATATTTTCCGAAGAAGTGCTCGCGCGTGTAGGCGCCACCAAACGCTTTGCAGTTCTGGTATTCACCATCGACGGTTTCCATCATCAGTTTCTTGAGCATGCCGCTGCTGTCGCGCGCCAGCAACGCATCCCAGTAGCCGCCCCACACCAGCTTGATGACATTCCAACCGGCGCCACGGAACTGGCCTTCCAGATCCTGGATGATCTTGCCATTGCCGCGTACCGGGCCATCGAGCCGTTGCAGGTTGCAGTTGATCACGAAGCACAGGTTGTCGAGGCCTTCGCGGCCAGCCACCGAGATCGCGCCGAGGCTCTCGGGCTCGTCACACTCGCCATCGCCGAGAAACGCCCACACTTTGCGATCGCTGGCCGGCATCAGGGCGCGGTGTTCAAGGTAGCGGAAATTGCGCGCCTGATAGATGGCGCTGATCGGGCCCAGGCCCATGCTCACGGTTGGCGTTTGCCAAAAATCCGGCATCAGCCACGGATGCGGATAGGAACTGACGCCACGGCCATCGACTTCCATGCGGAAGTTGTCGAGCTGGCTCTCGCTCAAGCGCCCTTCGAGGAAGGCGCGTGCATAGATGCCCGGCGAACTGTGGCCCTGGAGGTACAGCAAATCACCGGGATGCTCGCCATGCGGCGCGCGCCAGAAGTGGTTGAAACCGACATCGTACAGCGTGGCGCTGGACGCGAAACTGGCGATGTGGCCGCCCAGCTCGCCGGGCTTGCGATTGGCGCGCACCACCATCGCCATCGCGTTCCAGCGCAGAATCGAGCGAATCCGCCACTCCATCGCGGCGTCGCCAGGGCTCTTCGCTTCCAGTTGCGGGGCAATGGTGTTGACGTATTCGGTGGTCGGCTGAAACGGCAGGTAAGCGCCGGCGCGGCGAGTCTGTTCAACCATGCGATCGAGCAGAAAATGGGCGCGTTCGGGGCCATCATGGGTAATCACCGCCGACAACGACTCAACCCATTCGCGTGTCTCGTTGGGATCGATGTCCTGATCGAGGATGTCGGTAAGAATATCCATGTCTGGCCTCCCGCAGCGGCAGCTCGCGCCGGTGCATTGCTGATGTTTTTATCGGTGATGCGCAGGTCTCAGTGTAGCCGACCCGGCGTACGCGGGTTTACGCATACGTATGGGAACCGCCACGCCAGATACCGCACAGCGGTCGCCCGCGGCACCGGTGCGGCAGCGCTCGCGTCATCACCCCAGGCGCTGCTCGCGCACCTGCGCTTCCACCGCGGCAATGGCGGTCATGTTGATGATTCGCCGCACCGTGGCCGCTGGCGTGAGCACATGTGCGGCGCCGCCCACGCCCATCAGGATTGGCCCGATGCCGATGCCATCGGACATCGAGCGCACCAGGTTGTAGGCGATGTTGGCGGCGTCGAGATTCGGGAACACCAGCAGATTGGCGCTGCCGGTAAGGCGCGAATCGGGGAACAGGCGTGCGCGGATATCCTCGTTCATCGCCGCATCGATCTGCATCTCGCCCTCCGCTTCCAGCTCCGGCGCGCGCGCGTGAATCAGTGCCAGTGCCTGCCGCATGCGCACCGCGCTGGAATTGTTGCGTGCGCCAAAATTGGAATGCGAGGCCAGTGCCACGCGCGGCACGATGCCAAACAATTTGAGGCGGAACGCGGCCGCCAGGGTGGCCTCGGCAATCTGTTCGGCGCTGGGTTCGTACTGCACGTGGGTATCGACGAAAAAGAACACCCCCTTGTCGTTGAGCACCGCCGACATCGCCGCCGGCGCACTCACGCCCGGATCGAGCCCGAGCACGTCAACGACGTGATGCAGCTTGCCCTCGTAGCGGCCAACGGTGCCACACAACATGGCATCGACCTCACCGCGCTTGGTCATCAGCGCCGCAATCACCGTGGCACGCGAGCGCACGATGGCCTTGGCATTATCCGGGGTCACCCCGCGCCGGCGCATGATCTGGTGATAGAGCTGCCAGTATTCCGGAAAACGCGGGTCATCGTCGATGTTGGTGAGATCGAAATCGACGCCTTCGCGTATGCGCAGGCCGAGGCGTTCGATGCGCATCGCGATCACCGACGGCCGGCCGATCAGGATCGGACGAGCCAGGCCTTCATCGACCACGGTCTGTACCGCACGCAGCACGGTTTCCTCTTCGCCCTCGGCGAACGCGACACGCTTGAGGCTGGCGCGCGCCTGCTCGAATACCGGCTTCATCAACAGGCCGGAGCGGAACACGTGCTGCGAGAGTTTCTCGCGGTAGGCTGCCATATCTTCAATCGGGCGAGTTGCGACCCCGGAATCCATCGCGGCTTGTGCCACGGCCGGTGCCAGCTTCACCAGCAGGCGCGGGTCGAATGGCCGCGGAATCAGGTACTGCGCGCCGAATACCGGCATCTCGCCGCCATACGCGGCGCCCAGATCGGTCACTTCCTGGCGCGCCAGCGCGGCAATGGCCTTGACGCAGGCCAGCTTCATCGCCTCGTTGATGGTGGATGCCCCGACATCGAGCGCGCCGCGGAAAATGTACGGGAAACACAGCACATTGTTGACCTGGTTCGGGTAGTCCGAACGGCCAGTGGCAACAATGCAATCCGGGCGCACGGCGCGCGCCGCATCGGGATTGATTTCCGGGTTCGGGTTGGCCAGCGCAAAGATGATGGGGCGTGGCGCCATGCTCGCCAGCATCTCGGGCTTGAGGATGCCACCGGCCGACAGCCCGAGGAAGATGTCGGCGCCGGTAACCAGCTCGGCCAGCGTGCGCGCCGGGATCTCGCGGGCATAGCGGCGCTTGGCGTCATCGAGGTCGGTGCGCTGTGGATGCAGCACGCCATCGCGGTCCATGGCGCGGATGTTTTCCGGGCGCAGCCCGAGCGCCACCAGCATGTCCAGGCAAGCGACACCGGCGGCGCCGACACCGGTGGTGGCGACCTGCACGTCGGATATTTTTTTGCCGACCACTTCCAGCGCGTTGAGCACCGCCGCGCCAACGATGATCGAGGTGCCATGCTGATCGTCGTGGAACACCGGAATCTTCATGCGTTCGCGCAGCTTGCGCTCGACGATGAAACATTCCGGCGCCTTGATGTCTTCCAGGTTGATGCCGCCGAAGGTGGGCTCCAGGCTGGCGATGATGTCCACCAGCTTGTCCGGATCGTTCTCGTCGACTTCGATGTCGAACACATCGATACCGGCGAACTTCTGGAACAACACGCCCTTGCCTTCCATCACCGGTTTGGCGGCGAGCGGGCCGATGTTGCCGAGCCCCAGCACCGCCGTGCCGTTGGAAATCACCGCCACCAGATTGCCGCGCGCGGTGAGCGTACTGGCTTCGGTCGGATCCGTGACGATCGCCTCGCACGCCGCTGCCACGCCGGGCGAATACGCCAACGCCAGATCGCGCTGGGTGACCATCGGCTTGGTGGCCACCACCTTGATCTTGCCGGCCGGCGCTTGGCGGTGGTATTCGAGTGACGCTTTCTTCAGGTCTTTGTCGGGCATGGTGGATCTCAGGCGCAGTGCGGTACGGGGCGAAGCGCTGATTGTAGCCGCGCAGCCTCCTGTGTGCGGCGCGTCACGCCGACTATGGCACTACCGTGGCCTTGGCAGCAGGCTTTTTGGTTGAACCGTTGGTGTTCGCGACCTTTTTTGTCGCCGCTTTCTTGCTCGCGGCCGTCTTGCTCGCGGCCGTCTTGCTCGCCGACTTCGTGGTGGCCGCCTTTTTAGTGGCTTTTTTCGCTGCTCTTTTCACCGGTTTGACGGCCGGCGCCTTCGCCGCCGGCTTGCCCGCCGCTTTCCTGGCGCCCTTGCCAAAGCGGCCACCGGCCGGCTTGCCGGTTTCGGCCATCAGTTGTTCGCATTCGGCCAGGGTGAGGCTGGCTGGCTCGCGGTCTTTGGGAATCTTGCCGTTGAGGCTGCCATCGGACAAGTATGGGCCGTAACGGCCATTGAGCACCTGGATCGGGCTGCCCTCGTACGCCTTGATGATGCGGTTGGCGATCGCTTCGGCCTTGGCCAGCAACAGCGCCTTGCCGCGCTCGAAATCGATGGTGTACGGGTCGTCTTCCTTGCCCAGCGATGCGTAGGTGCTGCCGTGCTTGACGAACGGGCCAAAGCGGCCGACGCCGACCGTCAGCGCTACACCGTCAAGATCGCCGAGGCTACGCGGCAACTGGAACAGCACCAGCGCCTCTTCGAGGCTGATGGTGTGCATGCTCTGCCCGGGCCGCAGCGAGGCGAACTTCGGCTTGTCCTCGGCATCCTCGCTGGTCGAACCGATCGCCGCGTACGGCCCGTAGCGGCCGAGGCGGACGCTGACCGGCTTGCCGCTGGCCGGGTCAACGCCCAGCTCCCGGGCGCCACTGGCTTCGGAGCGATCAACGCTTTCGGTCTTGTCGCTGACCAATGCCTTGAACGGCGTCCAGAAACGTTGCAGCAATGGCACCCACTGCTCTTCACCACGCGATACCGCGTCGAGCTCGTCTTCCAGGCGCGCGGTGAACTCATAGTCCACGTACTGGGCAAAATGCGTGCTCAAGAATCGCGACACCGCGCGACCCACGTCGGAGGGATAGAAGCGCCGGCTTTCCAGCGCCACGTATTGCCGATTCTGCAAGGTCTGGATGATGCTGGCATAGGTCGATGGCCGGCCGATGCCATATTCTTCCAGCGCCTTCACCAAACTCGCTTCCGAGAAGCGCGGCGGCGGTTCGGTGAAATGCTGGTCGCTGTGGATGCTGTCCAGCACGATGGCATCGCCAACCTGCATCGGCGGCAATTTGCGACCTTCATCGTCATCATCGGCGCTGCGCGTGTCCTTGCCTTCTTCGTACACGGCAAGAAAGCCCGCATCGACAATCGTGGTGCCCGACGCACGAAAACCATGCGCGTCGCCAGCGGCCAGCTCGACACTGACCGTGTTGAGGGTCGCCGGCACCATCTGCGAGGCGACGGTGCGCTTCCAGATCAGCTCATACAAGCGGCGGCCATCATCATCAAGAAAGCGCGCCACGCTGGCAGGCGTGCGCAACGCCGAGGTCGGCCGGATGGCTTCATGCGCTTCTTGTGCGTTCTTGGATTTGGTTTGATATTTGTTCGGCGCGTCGGGCACAGCGCCGGTGCCGTAATCGCGCGCAATCACGTCGCGCAATTCCGCCACCGCCTCGTCGGACAGGTTGACCGAGTCGGTACGCATGTAGCTGATCAGGCCGACCGAACCCTCATCGCCGAGGGTGACGCCTTCGTACAGCTTTTGCGCCACGCGCATGGTGCGCGAGGTGGTAAAACCGAGCTTGCGCGCAGCTTCCTGTTGCAGTGTCGAGGTGATGAACGGCGCCGCCGGCCGGCGCTTGCGTTGCTTGCTCTGTACATCGCTGACCCGCAGTTTGCCGGCAGCGGCCTTGACCACACGCGCCCGCGCCGCTTCGGCGGTGGCACCATCGGTAAGGGTGAATTGTTCGAACTTGCTGCCATCCAGACGCACCAGGCGGGCCGTGAACGGCTGCTTGGGGTGCTGGCATTCGGCCTGCATCGACCAGTATTCGCGCGCGATGAATGCTTCGATTTCTTCCTCGCGCTCGACGATCAGCCGCAGCGCCGGCGATTGCACCCGCCCGGCCGACAGACCACGCTGCACTTTGCGCCACAATACCGGCGACAGGTTGAAGCCGACCAGATAGTCGAGCGCACGCCGCGCCTGCTGCGCGTTGACCAGATCGGTGCGAATCTGCCGCGGGTTGGCAACCGCCTCGCGGATCGCACGCGGGGTGATTTCGGTGAATACCACGCGATGCAGTACTTTGCCTTCCAGCAAACCGCGCTCGCGCAGGATCTCGACGATGTGCCAGGAGATGGCCTCACCCTCGCGATCCGAGTCAGTGGCCAGGTACAGCGACTGCGCACCCTTGGCCGCCTTGGCAATGGCATCGACGTGCTTGAGGCTCTTTTCGCTCAGCGCGTAGTGCATGGCAAAATCGTGCTCGGTATCGACCGCGCCCTCTTTCGGAATCAAGTCGCGGACGTGGCCATACGAGGCCAGCACCTGAAACTCCTTGCCGAGGTATTTGTTGATCGTCTTGGCCTTGGCCGGCGATTCGACGATGAGCAGGTTCTTGGCCATGGCTGATGATGCTCCGCAAGCGCGCAAAATGGTGCCTGCCACAGGGCAGGCAATAACCGTTTTCACGGCACCGCGAGAAACGTCACGCAACACGTTCCTTCCGGGCGCCCTTTTTTAGTGAGCACACAGCTTGCCGGAAGTGTCAAGCGCTTGCGTGCCAGCAATGCCCGCTCGTCCGGCAACCCGCTCGTCATTCCCGCGAAAGCGGGAATCCAGAGCATTTCGCAGTGTGACATTGGTTCGAAAGCTGAAGTCACTGGATTCCCGCTTTCGCGGGAATGACGAACTGAGGTGCTCCATGCTTGAGAAAGACCACGCAGCCGCGCCGCATCCGCAAGCGATTCGTCAATGCAACGGCTCGGGCTCGTCCTGGAATATCTGCCCTTCCATCCAGGCAAACGCCGCCTCGGCACCGGGCTGATTGAACAGCACCATCAGCACCACCCACTTGAGGTCGTCCAGATCGATCTCATCCTGATCCAGTGCCATCACGCGGTCCAGCACCAGTTCACGCTGCTCGCCGTCGAGGATGCCGTTTTGCTCAAGAAACATTAGAAAGCCGATGCATTCCGGATCAAGCCGGGCCGCCTCGACATCGGCATACACGCGCACCGGCTGCGCACTGTGCCGCACCACGCCCATGGCCGGGCGCTGCCGCGCCAGGGCGTCCAGCCAGTCGAACGCCTTGTTGATTTCAACGGCACTGAACCCCGCGTGCGTCAGTCCCTGGAAGATCGGGCCGTTGAGCATCGATTCGCGATCGCTGGCAGCGTCGGGATCGTCATAGAAGTAGTGCTCGAACAGGTACAGCAGCACATCCAGTATGGTTTCTTTCATTATCCTCAACCTGCGCCGAAACGCCGCGGTGCGAAGCAGGTCAGCGGCTACGCCGACTGTAGCGGCCATGCTCGGCACTCACCAGACCCTGCATTTCCATGTGCAACAGCATGGATGACAGCGCCGCTACCGTCAATCCGGTGCGTTGCGCCAATTGGTCGATTCCGACCGGGTCAAAGGCCAGCGCAGCCAACACCTGGCGCACCGCCGGGTCGTTGTCGCCGCTCGTTGCGGGCGTTGCCGGCGCGGCGGCGGCGCCGTCGTGCAGGCGTGCGCGCAGCGCATCGGCCAGATCGCTGGCAACCGGCCCGAGGGCGGCGATTACCTCGTCCGCGGTTTCCACCAGTGCCGCGCCTTGGCGAATCAGGCGATGGCAACCACGCGCCACCGGGTTGTGGATCGAGCCGGGAATGGCGAACACCTCGCGCCCGGCGTCACCGGCCAGCCGCGCGGTAATCAGCGCGCCCGAGCGCTCGGCCGCCTCCACCACCAGCGTGCCCAGCGCCAAGCCGGCAATGATCCGGTTGCGGCTGGGAAAGTGCTCGCGACGCGCCTCGGTGCCGGGCACAAACTCGCAAACCAACGCGCCGTGATGCGCGATGCGGGTGGCCAAATCACGGTGTGCGGGTGGATATACGCGATCGGGGCCGGTCGCCATTACCGCCACGGTGTGCGCACCCGCGTCCAGCGCGCCGGCATGGGCCGCAGCGTCGATGCCCGATGCCAAACCGCTGGTTACCGTCAATCCGGCGCCGGCAAAGGCGGTGGCAAAAGCGCGCGCATTATCGCGGCCACCGGCGCTGGGCGAGCGGCTGCCAACGATGGCGATCTGCGGCTGCCACAAGGCAGCCACTTCACCAACCACGAACAGGCACGCGGGCGGACTGGGAATACGCCGCAACAGGGCCGGGTAGTCGGGGTCGTCCCAACCAACGACGTGATTGGGTGCCTTGGCGAGCCAGACGCGATCACGTTCGGATGCGCCCGGATCTGGCTTGCGCAACGCCTCAATGCTGGGGTCGGACAATCCGGCGGCCCGCCATGCGGCCGCACCGGCGGCCAGTGCTGCCGAGGCGCTGCCGTGGCTGTCGAGCAAGCGCCGCAATGACACCGCGCTGTTGCTGGCACGCACCAGCGTCAACCATGCCAGCGCATTGTCAGCCGCCGCGACCGCGCCCACGCGCTCAATACGTGTCGGGTTGCTTGAGCAGATAGCCGGGTTTGACCTGGCGCACCCCATTCATGACCAGGCCATAACTGACCTTGTCGAAGGTACGAAACACCATGACGTGACCGGAAAACGCGTCGGGCACCTTGCTGCTGTCCCATACTGCGCCCGTGTAGCTAGCGTTCTTGACCCGATCCGGCACCTTGGGGCCCTCACCCCAGATCGCATACACCTGACCGTTTTCGACGCCCTCGCGGGCACCAATCGACAGCGCCACCACGCTTTGGGTGCCGCCGTTGATGCCATCAGCCACCGCCATCACACGAGCCCCGGCTGGAACCGCGCGCGGCGGATGCGGCACGAACTCCAGATCGTACGGTTGCGGGGTTACCGCCACCAGGCGATCGCCTTCGCGAATATCGCGGCCCTCATCAAGTACCAGCAGACTGGCTGCCTCGCCTTCGATGGCGATCACCTGCGCCCGTGCCTGGGTCATCACCTCGTAGCCAAGAAACTCGCCGCCGCCACTGCTCACATCGCGCCACGTCTTGGCCCACTCGATGCCGCGCTCGGCCTTGCTGCGCCAATCCAGATCGGTGGCGCGGGTGCGCCGGGTTTCGCCATCGTCGTTAATGCGTGCGTAACGCACGGTCGGGCGCACCACGGCGTAGGTATCGCCGTTGTTGGCGTTTTGCAGGCCGCGCACGTAGATCAACTGCCCAGCCGCGCTGC
>PFJA01000235.1 GCA_002782905.1 Lysobacterales bacterium CG_4_10_14_3_um_filter_64_11 | reverse complement strand
TGGGCATGGCAATTCGTTCGGAGGAAGCCTATGTGGGCTGGATTCGCCGATTTATCCTGGCCAATGGCCAGCGCCACCCGCGCGCGTTGGGCGAGAGCGAAGTCGAGGCATTCTTGACTGCCCTCGCGGTGCGCGGCCAGGTGGCGGCCTCGACGCCGAATCAGGCGTTGTCGGCATTGCTGTTCTTGTACCGCGAGGTGTTGGAAATCGAGTTGCCGTGGATGGACGGCATCCGCCGCGCCAAGCGGCCGGAGCGATTGCCCACGGTGCTGGCGCGCGCGGAGGTAAGCGCATTGCTTGGCGAGTTGAGCGGAGTGTGCTGGTTGCAGGCCAGCATGCTCTACGGCACCGGACTGCGGTTGATGGAATGCTTGCGCCTGCGGGTGAAGGATATCGATTTTGCGCGTCACGAAATTCTGGTTCGTCATGGCAAGGGCGGCAAGGATCGGCGCACGATGTTGCCCGCCAGTCTGGAAGCGCCGTTGCGCGCACAGTTGAGCGAGGCGAAGTGTTTGCACGAACGCGACCTGGCATTGGGCTTGGGTGCGGTGTGGTTGCCCGACGCACTGGCGCGCAAATACCCGAATGCGCCACGCGAGTGGGCTTGGCAGTACGTGTTTCCGGCTAGTCAACGCAGCATCGATCCCCGGTCGGGGATCGAGCGTCGCCAGCATCTGGATGAGTCGGTATTGCAGCGCGCGGTGAAGAATGCGGTGCGGCGTGCTGGCCTTGGCAAGCCGGCGACTTGCCACACGCTGCGCCATTCGTTTGCGACGCATTTGCTGGAGGCAGGCTACGACATCCGCACGATTCAAGAGTTGCTTGGGCATTCCGATGTATCGACGACAATGATCTACACCCACGTGCTGAACAAGGGCGGGCGCGGGGTGTTGAGCCCGCTGGATCGTGATTGAGCAACAGCAAGACGCTGGATGCCAGCTTCCTCTGGCATGACGCTGCTACAAGTGCCATTGCGTGCTGGGGCGTGATTGTTGCTGTGCAGCGCGGCGTTGCTCGCCGGCAGGCCGGTTCCCACCGAAGCACGGGCTCGCAGCGGCGTGCAACACCGTTGCTCCAAAAGCACGGTGCGCCGTTCGTTTGATGGCCCGCAGCATGCGCCACTCACCAGTGTGCCAAGCAGCATCCGCGCTACGCGTCGTTTTCCAGCGAGGCGCGATGTTCGACGCGCAGCAAGTACAGATTGCGCAGGTAAATGGCGAAACCGGCTGCCTGGCCGAGGATGAACACCGGGTCGACGCGATGGATGGCGTAGGCCAGCAGCACGGCGCTGCCGCCGATGGAAAAGTACCAGAACGCTTTGGGTACGACGCTGCGTTTGGCCTTTTCGCTGGCCAGCCATTGCAGCAAAAAGCGCGCGGAAAATAACGCTTGGCCGAACAGGCCGATAACGATCCAGATCGTGGCTTCTTGCATGACGGTGCTCAGGACAGGGTGATTTCGGTGGTTTGTGTGCGCCGGCTGCGGCGCGCCAGCCAGGCCACGCCGCGCAGGTCGGCGATGCCCACCCACAGCCGGTTCCACATGCCGTATTTGGAAATGCCGGCTGTGCGCGGGCGGTGGTTGACCGGCACCGATACGGTTTGCCAGCCGGCGCGGTGAATCAATGCCGGCAGGAAGCGGTGCATGTGATCGAAATACGGCAGTTCGAGAAAGATGGCGCGCTCGAACAGTTTGATGCCGCAGCCGGTGTCGGGGGTGGCATCGCACAGCAGGCGGCTGCGCACGGCGTTGGCGATGGCCGAGCTGATGCGCTTGTTGAAGCTGTCGCGGCGATTCACCCGCCAACCGGCAAACAGCTTCACCTGCGAGGCAGCTTTGTCGCGGGCGGCGAGCAGTTTGGGGATGTCGGCCGGGTCGTTCTGGCCATCGCCGTCGAGGGTGGCGATCCACGCCGCGCGTGCGGCCTTGACCCCGTTGCGCACGGCGGTGCTCTGCCCGGCGCGTTGCTGGTGGCGGATCACGCGCAGCTCGGGGGTCACCCGCATCGCGGCACGCAGCGCGTCGGCGGTGGCGTCGCTGCTGGCGTCGTCAACATGGATGATTTCGAAGCTGACCCGGCCGCGCAGCGCGGCAACGATCTCGCCAACCAGCGGCGCGATGTTGTCCTGCTCGTTGTACACCGGCACCACCACCGACAATGAGGGGTCAGTCATGGGCATGCTCCGAAACGATGGCATGCTGCCTGCTCGTCCCGTTGCGGTGCGCAGCAACGCAGGGGCACGTTGCGAGAGGTGCCTTTGCTTGTGCAACGTGCCGCGGCCGGACGCGCGCCCACCTCAAGCTTCCCCCGCAAGCGGGGGAAGGGGCTGTTCGTCGCCATCGCTGCTGGTCGCGTTGCCCGAGGGTCGCCCGCGTCGGCGCGGCCGCAATGGCGTTACGCCAAGGTTGGCGAGGGTTCATGGCGCGCGCCCACGCAATTTTTCGAGGATGCCTTCGAGGCTGTCGAGGCCGTGGTAGTGCACCACCAGCTTGCCGCGTCCGCCACGGCCTTGCTGCACGGCGACGCGGGCGTTCAATATCTCGCTCAATTCGCGTTCGAGGTGGGCGACATCGGGGTCGGCTTTTTTGCTCGCTGCCGGTGTGCTGGCGGGCTTGCTGTGGCTGATCGCGTGTACCCGGCGCTCGATCTCGCGCACCGACATGCCACGCTCGGCCGCTTCGCGCGCCAATGCGCCGGCAGCAGCGGCGGGCAATGCCAGCAGCGCGCGGGCATGGCCCATTTCGATGGCATGTTGCTCCAGCAGGCGGCGCACCTCTGGCGGCAGGTCGAGCAGACGCAACAGGTTGGACACCGCCGCACGCGAGCGGCCCACGGCGTCGGCGGCCTGTTGGTGAGTGAGGCTGAACTCGTCGATCAGGCGGTGCAATGCCTGCGCTTCTTCCAGCGGGTTGAGGTCTTCGCGCTGGATGTTTTCGATCAGCGCCATGGCGATGACGCTGCGGTCATCCACTTCGCGCAGCACCACCGGCACATCGCTCAGGCCCGCCAGTTGGGCGGCGCGCCAGCGGCGTTCGCCGGCGATGATTTCGTAGCGGTCCTTGCCCTGCGAGCGCACCACGATCGGCTGAATCAAGCCCTGCGCGCGGATCGAATCGGCCAGCTCGGCCAAACGCTCGGGGTCCATGCCGGTGCGCGGTTGATAACGGCCGGGCTTGAGGAACTCCACCGGCACCGTGCGCAGGCTGTCGCTGTCGCTGTCGGGCTCTTCGCGCGCGCCCTGGTTGCCGCTGCCCAGCAGCGCGTCCAGGCCACGGCCAAGGCCGCGTTTCTTGATTGCCATCAGTGGCTCTCCCCTTTGCGTTCGCGGCGCACGATTTCACCGGCAAGGCCGAGGTAGGCCACGCTGCCGCGCGAGGCGCGATCATAGCCGACGATGCTCTGCCCGTAGCTGGGCGCTTCGGCCAGGCGTACGTTGCGCGGCACGATGGTACGAAATACCGTGTCGCCAAAGTGGCGAATCAAATCACCGCTGACCGCGTTGGCCAGGTTGTTGCGGACATCGAACATGGTGCGCAGGATGCCGTCGATCTGCAACGCCGGGTTGACGTGCTGCTTGAGCGATTCGATGGTGTCGATCAGGGCGCTGAGGCCTTCGAGCGCATAATATTCGCACTGCATCGGCACCAACACGCCATCGGCGGCGGCCAGCGCGTTGAGGGTGAGCAGCGACAACGCCGGCGGGCAGTCGATCAGGATGTAGTGGTAACGATCGCGCACCGGCGCGAGCGCCAGCTTGAGTTTCTGCTCGCGCGCCAGTGCGCTCATCAGGCGAACTTCGGCGGCGGTGAGGTCGATATTGCTGGGCAGCAGGTCGAAGCCTTCGGCCGTCGCCACGATGGCGCTGGCGGCGTCGCATTCGCCAAGCAGCACTTCGCAGGCGGATGCTTTCAACTCGCGCTTGTTCACGCCAGACCCCATGGTGGCATTGCCCTGTGGGTCGATATCGATCAGCAACACCTTGCGCGGCGTCTGCGCCAGCGCGGCGGCAAGATTCACTGCGGTGGTGGTTTTGCCGACGCCGCCTTTCTGGTTGGCGATGGCGATGATGCGATTCATGAATCACTCCCTGGGCTCGACGCGCTGGCGCGCGATACCACGATCAGATGACGCGCACCGCTATCGCCGGGAATGGCGAGCACATGGCTGGCCTGCACCTGCCAAGGCGCTGGCAGAGCAGCAATTTCGTCAGCCGGAAACTGGCCTTTCATCGCCAGCAACTGCCCCCGGGGTTGCAGCAGGCTGCCGCCGAATTGCACCAGTTGTGCAAGAGTACCCAAGGCGCGCGCGGTAATACAGCCGTATGCGCCCGGCTCATTGAGTTGCTCGGCCCGCGATTGCGCCACCCGCACGTTGGCCAGCCGCAGTTGCCGCACCACTTCGCGCAGGAAACGCGCCTTTTTGCCATTGCTCTCGACCACGGTGACGGCCAGTTCCGGCCGCGCCAGCGCCAGCACGATGCCCGGCAGGCCGGCACCGCTGCCGAGGTCGGCCAGCGGCCCCGCTGGCAGCCAGGGCAGGATGCTCAGCGAATCGAGCAGATGCCGCGCCAGCATTTCGTGTGGATCGCGCACGGCAGTGAGGTTGTAGGCGTGATTCCACTGATCAAGCAGGGCGAGGTAATCGAGCAACCGCGGCGCCAGCCCGGGCACGTTCAGGCCGAGCGTGACCATGCCCCGCTCCAGTTCAGGCTGCAATGCAATCAGTGGGTTCACCGCGTGGCCGATGTTGAAGCAGGCCGGCAAGTTTAGCAGGGCTCGCACTCAGCCCGGATATACCGCGCAACGGATCACCCTGAGGCCGAGCGCATTGACCCGGCGGTTGACCTCATGCTTGAGCAACTCGGCCAGCGCCGCCAAGCCCTTGTCCGGCGTGGCGTCATCATGCAGCACATGCAGGGCTTCGCGGGTTTGCTGCTGCACCAGCGCATCGACGTCATCAAGCGCCGCGCCGGTGCGGGTTGGGTCGAGAATCTGGTAATACAGATCGGCGCTGGCGGCGGGGCCATTGAGCGCCATCGGCACTGCCACGTGGTGGCCGATCAGGCAAACGTGCTGGCCGATGCGATCCAGGCCCGGCATCACCCAGCGCAAACCGGGGCGCAGGGTGCGCCGATAGCGACGAAACCGGTGCACGGTGAACACTTGCCCCTGCGGCACGTGGCGCAGCCCGGCGACCGCCACGGTGGCCAGCACCACGACACACGCCAGCAGGAGGGTAAAACCCGTCATGAAAGTCACCAAAATCAGTTGGTTGAACGACTATTATCCCGGATTGTTTAATAACACACGCTAACTTTATCTGCAATTAACGAGAAACTCACGTTGACCCGGACACCCATCGCAGCACCACCTGTCGTAAGGTTGCACGATTGGATTGGAGCAACGGCATGGCAAACATCCTGATTACCGGCGCCTCTGGTTTCCTGGGTCGGCATCTGGCGCAACAACTGAAGGGCCAAGGTCACAATGTGTTTGGTCTGTCACGCTCGCCGCGTGCCGACGCGATTCTGCTGGCCGACGCGGTAACGCCGGTGCGTGGCGATCTGCTGCAACCCGATCAATTGGCGGCGGCCTTTGCGCAGCCGTTCGATGCGGTATTCCACGCCGCCGCCGACACCAGCCAGTGGGCACCCAATGATGTACGCCAGACCCGGGTCAACGTGGACGGTTCGCGCGCGCTGGCCGAAGCGGCATTGGCAGCGGGCGTGGCGGCATTCATTCACACCTCCAGCGTGTCGGCCTATTCGCACCTCGTGCACGGCACCCTGCGCGAGGATGTGCCCGAGCGCGGCGGCGAGAGCTGGATCACGTACGAACGCACCAAGTATCTGGGCGAGCAGGCGGTGCGCGCGGTTGCCGCACGCGGCTTGCCGCTGGTGGTGGTGCAGCCCGCGCACATTCTCGGCCCGGGCGATACCAGCAACTGGTCGCGTCTGATCCGCCTGATCGACCAGGGTAAATTACCCGGCGTACCGCCCGGTTCGGGTTCGTTCGCCGATGTCCGCGAAGTGGCACGCGCGCAGGTGCGCGCCTGGCAACGCCAGCGTTTCGGCGAAACCTACCTGCTCGGCGGCGAGCATCTGCGCTTTCTCGAACTGGTCACCGGTGTTGGCCGCAAGCTCGGCCGAAAAACGCCGCAGCGCGCGACGCCGGGCTGGGCGTTGCTGGCGTGGGCGCGGCTGGTCGATGCCGCATCACGCATCACCCGCCGCGAGCCGGACATCACCCCGCGTGCCGCGATGTTCGTGATCCACGATCTGATCGTGGACTCGGGCAAGGCGCAACGCGAGCTGGATTACGCGATCACGCCGATGGACCGTCTGCTCGATGACACCATCGCCTGGCTGCGCGCCGAGAACCTGCTGCGGCGTGGGTGACGTAGTGCCGCGACGCGCGGCTTGCCAGACGCATGGGTGCGCAAAGGAAAAGCACCAAGAACATCCAAATCTGAATGTCGGCTCCATCACCACGCCGCACAACGATGTGCGGCCCGAGTGCGACAACGCGCCGTGAAGCACCTCGCCGGCCGTAGCCCGGTGAACGCTTCGCTTTTCACCACGCTCGCTGCGCCCTTCGCCTGCTTTGCGGACGATCCGCTCTTGTTGTTGCGACGAGCGGCTTCGTCACTGATGGGTGTTATGGCAGGCTACGGTTCGACCCATCGTGCGCGCTGCGCTCGCGCGCAATCGCGCGCCAGCCTATGTCGTGGCGGTAAAACGCACCATGCCACCGGATCTGCGCAACCGCCTGATTGGCGCGTTGCTGCGCATCGCCGACGCTATCGCCGAGCGCGCACACGCACAGCACGCGGCCACCGCTGGTCAGCACCCGCTCGCCGTCCAGCCGAGTGCCGGCCTGAAATACCTTGATGCCAGGCGCGAGTGCGCCGTGCAGGCCGGCGATGACATCGCCGGTGCGCGGAGTGTCGGGGTAGTTCGCCGCAGCCATCACCACGCCCAGCGCCGGGCGCGGATCCCAGCGTGCCTGCACACGATCGAGCGCGCCATCAAGCGCTGCCTCGATCAGTTCCAGCAAATCCGATTGCAGGCGCAGCAGAACCGGCTGCGTTTCGGGGTCGCCAAAGCGCACGTTGAACTCGATCACCCGCGGCGTGCCGTGCGCGTCGATCATCAGGCCGGCATAGAGAAACCCGGTAAACGGCACGCCGTCGGCGGCCATGCCGCGCACGCTGGGTTCGATCACCTCGCGCATGATCCGTGCGTGCACTGCCGGGGTGACCACCGGCGCCGGTGAATACGCACCCATGCCGCCGGTGTTGGGGCCGGTGTCGCCCTCGCCGACGCGCTTGTGATCCTGGCTGCTGGCCATTGGCAGCGCGTGCGTGCCATCAACCATGGCGATGAAGCTGGCTTCTTCGCCATCGAGAAACTCCTCGATCACCACCCGCGCGCCGGCATCGCCGTAGGCGTTGTCGGCCAGCATGTGATGCAATGCCGCCTCGGCTTCGGCCACGTGCAGCGCCACCACCACCCCCTTGCCAGCGGCCAGGCCATCGGCCTTGATCACGATCGGCGCGCCGTGCGCGCGCACATGCGCCAGCGCGGCCGCTAACTCGGTGAACACCGCGTAGCCGCCGGTGGCGATGCCATGGCGTTGCAGAAATTGCTTGGCGAACGCCTTGCTGCCTTCGAGCTGCGCGGCGGCGGCGCTTGGTCCGAACACACGCAAACCGGCGGCGCGAAAACGATCGACCACGCCAGCAACCAACGGCGCTTCCGGGCCAACCACGGTGAGATCGACACCTTCGCGCTGCGCCAGCGCCAGCAGCGCATCGAGGTCGGTGGCCGACACCGCGACGTTGCGGCACTTGGCTTCGCCGGCGGTGCCGGCATTGCCCGGTGCCACCAGCACTTCGCGCACGCGCGGCGATTGCGCGAGCTTCCACGCCAGCGCGTGTTCGCGGCCACCGTTGCCGATCACCAGCAGTTTCATCGCAGCATCCATCGTAGCGGCATCAATGGCGGAAATGACGGCGGCCGGTGAATACCATCGCCATGCCATGTTCGTCGGCGGCGGCAATCACTTCGTTATCGCGCAGCGATCCACCGGGCTGGATCACCGCCGCGATGCCGGCCTCGGCAGCGGCGTCGATGCCATCGCGAAACGGGAAGAACGCATCGGACGCCATCACTGCACCGGCAACCACGAGTCCGGCGTCCTGCGCCTTGATGGCGGCAATGCGGGCACTGATCACCCGGCTCATCTGGCCGGCACCGATGCCGATGGTTTGCTGGTCGCGGGCGTAAACGATGGCGTTGGATTTGACGAACATCGCCACCTTCCAGGCGAACAGCAAGTCCTGCACTTGCGCGGCATCGGGCTGGCGCGCGCTGACCACGGTGAGATCGCTCACGCCGAGCGCGTCACTATCGGCATCCTGCACCAGCAGGCCGCCAGCGATGCGCTGATAATTCAGCCCCACCGCGACCGCGCTGCTTCCCGTTGCCAGCACCCGCACATTGGGCTTGCTGGCGAACAGCGCCAAGGCGTCGGCGTCGATCGTTGGTGCGATCACCACTTCGACGAATTGCCGGCGCAGTATCTCGCCTGCGGTTTGTGCATCGAGCGCCCGGTTGAAGGCGATGATGCCGCCGAAGGCCGAGGTCGGATCGGTGGCAAATGCGCGTTCATACGCTGCGCCGATGGTTTGCGCCAGCGCGACACCGCACGGGTTGGCATGCTTGACGATGACACACGCGGGCGCGCTGAACGCTTGCACGCAATGCAGCGCGGCGTCGGCATCGCCGAGGTTGTTGTAACTGAGCGCCTTGCCGGCCAGCACGCGGGCACCGGCGACGGTGCCGAGCGCCGCACCGGGTTCGGTTTGCACATACAACGCACCGCGCTGGTGCGGGTTTTCACCATAACGCAGCGGCGATGCCAGTTGCAGCGACAGGTGCAGGCTGTGTGGCCACGGCTCGGGCTGCTCGGGGTCGCGCGCACGCACCGACAACCACTGCGCAATCTGACCATCGTAGCTGCTGGTGTGGGCATAGGCCTTGGCCGCCAGCGCGCGCCGCTGCGCCGCATCGGTGCCGCCGGCCCGCAGCGCCTCGCGCAGCGCCGGATAATCGCCGGGATCGACCACCACGCTGACCCGTGCGTGGTTTTTCGCCGCCGCACGCAGCATTGCCGGGCCACCGATGTCGATGTTTTCGATGGCCGCTTGGTAACTGCAATCGGCATGCGCCACGGTCGCCGCGAACGGATACAGGTTGACCACCAGCAAATCGATCGCCGCAATACCGTGTTCGGCCATCACCGCATCATCGCTGCCGGCGCGCCCGAGCAAGCCACCGTGAATCGTCGGGTGCAGCGTCTTGACCCGGCCATCCATGATTTCCGGAAAGCCAGTGACTGCACTGACATCGCGCACGGCAATGCCGGCATCGCGCAAGCCGCGTGCGGTGCCACCGGTGGAAATCAGTTCAACGCCGGCGGCCTGCAATGCCTGCGCCAATTCAATCAGGCCGGTCTTGTCGGAAACGGAAAGCAGGGCGCGGCGGATGGGTTGGCGAGCAACGGGCATGGATAAGGGCCGGAAGTGAAAAGCAGGCCATTATATCGGCGAACCTCTCGAAACCCGCTGCGCTTGCGACGCCATCGACCGCTTCGCGGTTACACGCCGCCCCGATGCCTCGCCCGGTCTGCCTGCCGGTAGGCCGGGCGCCCACACACGGCTCCCGCAGGGGCCGTTCAGCACTTTCGTGGGAGCGCGCCTGCGCACGCCGCTTGTTGCGGCAGTTTTCGCCGGCAGGCCGGCTCCTACAGAAGCACCGGCTCGCACCGGCGGGCAACACCGCTGCTTCTACAAAAAACGGTGATCTGCTCCGTAGCAGCAGCAAGCAGCGAATCAACCCAGTCCGTAGAGCTTGAGTTTTTTGCGCAAGGTGGCGCGGTTGATACCCAGCGCCGCCGCCGCGCAGCTTTGATTGCCGCCGCAATGGCGCAGCACTTCCGCCAGCAGCGGCATCTCCACTTCGCGCAGCACCACGTCGTAGAAATCCTCGGGCGCCTGATCGCCGAGGTCGAGCAGGTAGCGGCGTACCGCGCTGGCCACACATTCACGCAGCGACGGTTGTGCCGTGGCGCTGCCGGTAGCGCCAGCGCGCATGGATACAGGGGCATACACAGGCGGACTCTCCCAATACGTTCGAGCATCCGATGCTCTACGCTCACCACGGGGGCGGTGCGCGGTCTGGCAGTTTACCCCCAACCCACCGGCATTGTGCAAGAAGCAATGCCGCTGCTTTCGACATCGTTTCGAGGCGAACAAATTTGTTGCGCGAGATCACGGGCTTAGCCGAAACTCGCGGCAAAAAACAACAAGCGCGCGACGTAAAACGTTGATGTGCGCATGCACACACAACGATTTCAAGCGCTCTAGCCCACATTTCTCACACCTATCCGTAGCGAGGGCGTCGAGACGCCGGTCTGGCGTGCGCGGCGGACTGAAGACGGGCGAAGGTGTAGCTATCCTACGGTGAGCCCGTCTGAGGGAGCAGAGCGCGTCAGAGCGAGCGTATCGGCGGCCGCAGTAGGAGAGGCGTGAGAACTGTGGGCTAATAAAACGCGAACTCGAACGACAGCGTGTTGCGGCCCGGGTCGAGCACGTCCAATCGCGCATTGACGCTCTGCTCGGGCGCCACAGTGGCGCTGTCCGGTGCGCTGCCGAGGTATTCGTCAGCGGTAAAGCGTCGCGCGCCGGTCGCTGCGCCGTTGATGTCGAGAAGGCGCAATTCCAGTTGTGGCCACGCCTGCGCAAACGGCGCGCGATTGCGGAAGGTGGCGCGGATATGCAGCGCGCCGGGAACATCCGGATTCGGCTGTACGCTGCGCTCGATAATTGCAAACGCACCCGGTTCGCGCCAGGGGCTCAGCGCGCAGCCGCTGAATGCACACAATCGCTCCAGCCAGGGCCGCCAGCGCGCATCCTGCGCCAGCACATCGCGCTCGACGTAACCCAGTTGCAGGCCAAGACTCAATGCCAGCAACGCCGCCACCGCACGCCAGCGCGGGGTGTGGCGCGGATGCAAGGCGCGCGCCATGAAGCCCGGCAGCTCGACGTGGGCGGTGGCGCTGGGCTTTGGCGCCGGCAGCTCGAACAACGCGATCTGGTTCGCATCGCTGGGCAACGGCGTCGCTGCGCCGCACGCGGGGCAAACGGTATCGTCGCTGCGCAGGCCGCGATCGCAGGCACCGCAGTGGCGTGGGTTTACAACGGGCATGCGTTGATTCTAGCGCTGAATGCGGCGTAATCGTTGGCCAGCGGCTCGCTATGGCTGGGCTGCTGCAACAGGGCGGCCAATGCCGCTGGCGGTGCCGGCACCGCGTCGATCAACGGCGCGAGCACGCTGTCGAACTTGGCCGGGTGCGCGGTCGCCACCACCGCGTAATCGCGGCCATCGCCCGCTTCACGCAACCGCTCCAGCGCCACCATGGCACAGGCCGTGTGCGGGCATACCACCACGCCATGGCGCGCATGGCTGTGGCGGATCGCGTGGCGAATCTGGTCGTCATCGACCCGCTCGGCGCGCAGTTCGGCGCGCAGTTCGGCATCACTGCCGTACAGCGCGCGCAAGCGCTCGAAATTGCTCGGTGCACCGACATCCATCGCGTTTGCCAACGTCGCGATGCCCGCACGTGGGGTGTAATCGGCGCCGGCGAAGTAGTCGCTCAAGGTGGCGTTGGCATTGCTCGCCAGCACAATGGCGCCGATCGGCAGCCCCATCCGTCGCGCCAGCAACGCCGCCAGCGCATTGCCGAGATTGCCGGTCGGCACAATGAACCCAAGCAACCGCTGGTGCGTGCGCCAGTGCGCCAGGCCCGCCTGTGCGTAGTAGCTCATCTGCGGCAGCAGGCGGCCCAGGCTGATCGAGTTGGCTGAACTCAATCGCAACCGGCGGGTCAGCGCGTCGTCGTTGAGCGCGCGCTTCACCAATGCCTGGCAGTCATCGAAATTGCCCTGCACCCGCAACGCAGTGACGGTATCGCCGAACGCGCCAAGCTGGTGCGCCTGGCGCGGCGACACCCGACCATCGGGATACAAAATCCACACCCGCACGCCGGGCTGGCCGGCAAATGCCGCCCCCACGGCGGCGCCGGTATCGCCCGAAGTGGCCACCAGAATGTGCAACGCACGGCGTTCGCTGGCGGGCGCGATGCGCAGCAAACAGGCCGCAAGAAAGCGCGCGGCAAAATCCTTGAACGCTGCGGTTGGCCCATGGAACAGTTCCAGCATCCAACTGTTGGCCGTCGGCAAAACGCGCAGCGGCGCCTCGATGTCGAGCGCTTGCGCGCAGATCTCCGGCAGCGCCGCCGCCAGCGCATCGCCAGCAAACAGCGGCGCCAGCAATTGCTGTGCAATCGCGGGCAGGCGCGTTTCATCGGCGAATGCCGCTGCTTCGAATTGCGGCCAGTGCGCCGGCAAATACAAGCCGCCATCGGCTGCCAGCCCCGCGCTCAAGGCCGCCGACAGGCCCACCGGTGCAGCCTGGCCGCGGGTACTTACAAACTGCATTGCATCACCTCCGCGCCGGGGCTGGCAATGGCAGACACAAAGGCATTCGCGCCAATGCCGGCAGCGGCAAACGCGCGCTGCATGGCGAGGCTGGCCTGCTCGGCAGCAGCGCGCTCGGTGAACCAGGCGAACACGCTGGGGCCGCCACCGGAAATGCTGGCGCCCAGCGCGCCGGCCGCCAACGCGGCTGCCTTGACGGCGGCGAATCCCGGGATCAGTGCCGCGCGGCGCGGCTCGATCAGCACATCGCGCAAGCCAGCGCGCACCAATTCCGCGTCGCCCCGCTGACAGCCGGTGAGAAACAGCGCCAGATGCGTGCTTTGCGCAACGAACTCTGACAGGTGAAATGCACCCGCCAGCACTTCGCGGCTGCGCCGTGTTTCCAGAATCAGCTCCGGGTGTACCAGTGCCACATGCCATGCCGCCGGCACCGCCAGCGACAGCAACTGCGTCGGGCTGGCGAGCACCAGCCCGCCGAGCAGCGCCGGGCCGATGTTGTCGCCATGCGCGCTGCCGCTGGCGACGGCCTCGCCGGCGAGCGCGAACGGATACAGTGCCGCGCGCGGCAGCGGCTCGGGCAGCAACGCATTGGCAGCCACCACCGCCGCCACCGCCGATGCCGCCGAGCCGCCCATGCCCGAACCCAGCGCGATGCCTTTCTCGATATGGATATCGAAACCGTGGTCCAGTTCCAGCGCCGCGATCATCGCCTGCAACGCGCGCGCCGCCGTGTTGCGTTCGGGTTCCAGCGGCAGCTCGGTGACGCAGCCGGTGATCGCGCGCACGCGCACGCCGGGCGTGCCAACGCGCTGCACGCTGACCCGATCGCCCGCGCCGCTGATGGCGTGACCGAGCAGATCGAAACCGACCCCGACATTGCCGATGCTGGCTGGCGCGAACGCGGTCGCCGTGGCACTAACAGCTTGGCG
>PFJA01000096.1 GCA_002782905.1 Lysobacterales bacterium CG_4_10_14_3_um_filter_64_11 | reverse complement strand
CGCTGCGCTTGCCGCAGCTGACGTTCCCGTGCTTTGACCAACATGTTGGCCGACAGCTTCCCAAGCCGCCTGTCAACTGTTACTTTTGGCCTATCCGGGCGAGGGGAATCGGCCGGGTGAGAGCAAAATCACACCATTTCGGTAGCCACGCTACCTAATACTCAGGGGAGTTTCACAAATGATGAAATCCAGATTGGCACACGCCGTCGGCGTGGGCCTCGCCGTGCTGTTGGGCGCGGGCAGCGTTGCGGCACAGGATGCCGGCCAGCCCGATGGGCGCGAGCGGGTGTAGGTCAAGTTCAAGCAAGGTGGCAAGGCGGCAGTCAGCAGTGCGTTGAACCGCGCCGGCGCCGAGATCCACTACGCGTCAGATCGTCTCGACGCGTTCGCGGTATCGTTGCCGCCACAGGCGGCGGCGTTGCGCAACAACCCGAACGTCGAGTACGTCGAAGAAGATCCGATTCGTACGCCGATGGCGCAGACCATTCCGTTTAGCATCCAGATGGTGCAGGCGATCGAAGCCGCAACCGCCGGTGCCGATGGCTCCGGTGTGCTGGTCTGCATCGTCGATTCAGGCCTTCATACCGGGCATGAAGATCACGCGGGCGTCACCGGCGCATCCATCACCGGTGGCAATGCCGGATGGGATACCGACGTGTGCGGTCACGGCACACATGTCGCGGGCACCATCCGCGCCATCGACAATGATGTCGGTGTGTTGGGTGTCAGCCCAGGCAAGGTCGATCTGCACATCGTGCGCGTATTCAGTGGCGGTACCGATGGTTGCGGCTGGACCTTCAGCTCCGGTCTGGCGGCAGCCATGGACAACTGTGCAGCCGCGGCGAATGGCCGCAAGGTGGTCATCAACATGAGCCTTGGTGGCGGCACCAAGAGCACCACCGAGCAGAATGCATTCAACAACCTGTTTGCCACCGGCAACGTGCTCAGCATTGCGGCGGCCGGCAACGACGGCAACACCCGGTTGAGCTATCCGGCGTCCTACAGCAGCGTGGTGTCGGTCGCGGCGATCGACGAAAACAAGGCGCTGGCCACGTTCTCGCAGCGCAACTCGCAAGTGGAACTGGCCGCACCGGGCGTCTCGGTGCTCAGCACCGTGCCGTGGACGGCGGCTTCGCTCACGGTGGGCGCCGACAGCTTCTTGGTGGCGTCGCTCGAAGGCACTTTCCAGGGCACCGCGAGCGGCGCACTGGTCGACGGTGGCTTGTGCACGAGCAGCGGCAGTTGGGCAGGCAAGGTGGTGTTGTGCCAGCGCGGCGACATCGCGTTTGCCGACAAGGTGAGCAACGTCGCTCTCGGCGGCGGGGTAGCGGCGGTAGTCTACAACAACGCGCCGGGCGGGTTCGCCGGCACGCTGGGTGGTGCATCGAGCATTCCCGCCGTCAGCGCAAGCCAGGAAGATGGCCAATCGCTGGTCGCCACCCGCCTTGGCAACACCGCTTCGGTCAGCACGATATTCACCGCGCCGGGCAGCGGCTATGAAGCATGGGATGGCACGTCGATGGCGACGCCGCATGTGGTGGGCGTGGCAGCACTGTTGTGGAGCGCACATCCGGAAGCGAGCAACCAGCAGATTCGCGACGCCATGGCGGTCACCGCCCAGGATCTCGGCGCTGCCGGCCGCGACAACAGCTTCGGTTGGGGTCTGGTCCAGGCCAAGGCTGCGCTGGACGAACTCGATGGTGCCGGCACTCCGCCGCCGCCCGGCGATGTCGCACCGAGCCAGCTGAGCACGGCAACCTTCAAGACGCGGGGCAAGGTCGCAGGCGTCAAGCTGAGCTGGACGACTGGCACGGCGGCACAAGTCGATATCTATCGCAACGGCGCCAAGGTGTCCACCGCCAGCAACACCGGCAGCTACAGCGACAGTTTCGTTGGTGCCAGCGGTACCTCGGCGACCTACAAGGTATGTGTTGCTGCCAGCACCACGGCATGCAGCAACGATTCGACGATCGGGTTCTGATCGTAGCGACATGGTTTCACTGCAAAGGCCCGGTTTTCCGGGCCTTTGTTTTTGCCGCTCACTTGCATATCCATGTGCTTCGAAACCCGGGGACGCCACGTTGTAACGGCCCGCACACTTACCGCGACCCACGATCCAACGGGCTCAACACCCCGCGCCCGCCACGATTGAGCACATGCGTGTAAATCTGGGTGGTGCTTACGTCCTTGTGTCCAAGCAATTCCTGGATCGTGCGGATGTCGTAGCCTGCCTCCAACAAATGCGTCGCAAACGAATGACGCAAGGTGTGCGCACTGACGGGTTTGTTGATGGCAGCCTGCGTTCGCGCACGCTTGATCGCCCGTGCAAGCACGCTATCGTCGATATGATGCCTGCGCACGATGCCGTCACGCGGATCGCGCGAACGCTGCACCGACGGGAACACGTATTGCCACCCGAACTCCCTGGGCGCGCGCGGATACTTTCGCGCCAACGCAAACGGAAGCCACACCTCGCCGAAGCCCTCGGTCAGGTCGCGCTGGTGAATCAGGCGTGCCCGCTCAATTTCACGTCGCAGCGGTTCCAGCAGCATGCGCGGCAATACGGTGTGTCGATCCTTTCCGCCCTTGCCCTCGCGCACGGTGATTTCGTTGCGAGCAAAATCGACATCCTTCACCCGCAGGCGCAGGCATTCCATCAAGCGCATCCCGGTACCATACAACAGGCTGGCCAATAGCCACGTCCTGCCCTCCATCGCCGACAACAAGCGCTGCACCTCCTCGCGCGACAGCACCGATGGCACGCGCTGTGGCCGTTTTGCACGCACCACGTTGTCCAGCCACGGCAGATCCACAGCCAGTACTTCGCGATAGAGAAACAACAATGCCGACAGCGCTTGGTTCTGGGTGCTGGCGGCGACGCGCCCCTGCACTGCGAGGTTCGACAAAAAGCGTTCCACCTCAGGCCCACCCATGTCTTTCGGGTGCCGCTTGCCGCTCGCCAAGATGAACCGACGTATCCAACCCACGTAAGCCTGCTCGGTACGCAAGCTGTAGTGTTTGACCCGCAAACACCGTCGAACTTCGTCCATCAAGCGCCCGGGTTGCGGCTTGCCCTGCGTGCTGGATATGCCCGCAGATCCGCGCTGATATTCCATATGCCCCCTCCTTCGGGATGTAGCAACACATCCTCGCCGACCGGCA
>PFJA01000201.1:3257-3666 GCA_002782905.1 Lysobacterales bacterium CG_4_10_14_3_um_filter_64_11 | reverse complement strand
ACGGTACACGCCGATACCGAGGAATAGGCCGATCTGGCACAGCAGGAGAACAAACCAAGGCGTCTTGAACACCACCAGAACAAGCGCGGATAGCAGCGCCGACATCAAGGCCCACAGGAAACTGTAGTCGTATGCTTCGCCAACCGACTCGAGTCGACCGGCCCGAAAGAACGTTACCGCGCACACAAGAGCCAACAATAGTTCGATGCTAAGACCACCCATACTCTTCCCCCGCCGCAGTGCTCTTGTGAGGCCTAACACCTAGTCGGCGACGAATCGCCCTGTATCCCCGCAGCCTATCACAGCATGGGGATCGTTGCTTTTATGAAAAATCCTACACGAATCATCGTGTTATTCCGATGTTGCGGCCTATTCTTGCAGCCTATCCTTGCAATGTCTTTTGGATGGG
>PFJA01000201.1:0-3196 GCA_002782905.1 Lysobacterales bacterium CG_4_10_14_3_um_filter_64_11 | reverse complement strand
GCTCAGCGCGCCACACGATCGAACCCGGACGCCACGAGCGCGAATCCGCCGCGCCTGCTGGATCAGGTGCGCGCGAGAATGCGCCGCCTGGGTATGGCGATCCGCTTGGAGGACGCTTACTTGGGCTGGATTCGCCGATTTATCCTGGCCAATGGCAAGCACCACCCGCGCGCGTTGGGTGGGCGCGAAGTTGAGGCGTTTTTGACCGACCTTGCAGTGCGCGGCCAGGTGGCGGCCTCGACGCCGAATCAGGCGTTGTCGGCATTGCTGTTCTTGTACCGCGAGGTGCTGGAAATCGAGTTGCCGTGGATGGATGGCATCCGCCGCGCCAAGCGGCCAGAGCGCACCTGCGCGCGAAGCTTCTCGCGGCCTTGTTCGCCGGCAGGCCGGCTCCCGCAAAAGCACAGGCTCGGATTCGCTGGCAGGTCGATGCGCACTGAAGCACTGGCCGCCAATTGCGGCAGCGCAGCAAATGTGCTCTAGTCAGATGCACGGGCCGTTGAACGGGGCGTTCAACGGTATCTGCCTGACCCTCGGAGCATCCATGTCGCATTCCGCCTACGGGTTGTACCACCCGCGCTACGAGCACGATAGCTGCGGCTTTGGCCTGATCGCGCAACTCGACGATCAGCCGAGCCGGTTGCTGGTCGATGGCGCCTTGCAGGCATTGGCCGGGCTCAACCATCGCGGCGCGGTGGCGGCCGATGGCCGCAGCGGCGATGGTTGCGGGGTGTTGCTCCGGCGCCCGGATGCGTGGTTGCGGGCGTTGGCGGCAGAAGCCGGCATTGTCGATCACCCGCGCCTCAGTGCCGGTCTGGTGTTTCTCGGCCGCGATGCGGCACGCGCTGAGCTCGCGGTGACCACGCTCGAAGCGCAATTGGTGGCGCATGGGGTGCAGGTGCTGGGCTGGCGGCAAACCCCGGTGGTGGCGGAAACCTGCGGCGCGCAGGCGCGGCTCAGCTTGCCGCAAGTGCGACAAGTTTTTGTCGCACCGGGCGCGGGTCACGATGCGCACGGCTTCGAGCAAGCGCTGTTCATGGCGCGCCGGCTGGCGGCGCAGGCGCTGCGCGATGACCGCGATTTCTTTGTGGTCAGCCTCAGTGCCCACGCGATCGGCTTCAAGGGCATGGTGCTGCCCGAGCACCTGCCCGAGCTGTTCCCCGATCTGGCGCGTGCCGACCTTGCCAGCAGCGCGGTGCTGTTTCATCAGCGCTTTTCCACCAACACCGCGCCGCAGTGGCGGCTGGCGCAGCCATTCCGGCATCTGGCCCATAACGGCGAGATCAACACCATTCAATCCAACCGCATCTGGGCGCTGGCGCGGCGTGGGCTGTGGCAGGCGCCGGGCATCGATCTGAGCCAGCTCGATCCGCCGGTGTCGATGGATGGCTCGGATTCGCAGAGCCTCGATGACATGCTTGAGGTGCTGCTCGCCGGCGGCATGGATGCGCTGCAGGCGATGCGCATTCTGCTGCCACCGGCGGCGCATGCGCTGGAACAGCTCAACCCCGATCTGGCCGCGTTCTACGAGTATTACGCGTTGCACACCGAGCCCTGGGATGGCCCGGCCGGGATCGTGTTTGCGCATGCCGATCAGGTGGGCTGCGTGCTCGACCGCAATGGCCTGCGCCCGGCCCGCTGGGCGCTGGGTGCGCAGCGGCATTTGCTGGTCGCCTCGGAAACCGGGGTGTGGCAACCGCCCGGCGGGGTGATCGCCAAGGGCCGGCTTGGCCCCGGCGAAATGCTGGCGGTCGATTTCAAGACCCACAACCTGCTCGACAGCGCCGCAATCGATCGCATCAACGCCGCGCGCGCACCGTACAAGCGCTGGCTCAAGGCCGGCGTGCGCTATCTCGATTCGGCGCTGATCGACCCGGCACTGGCCGCCGAACCGTTCGACCCCGACACCCTGCTGCGTTTTCAGAAGCGCTTTGGCCTGACCCGCGAAGAGCGCGAGCAAGTGCTGCGGCCACTGGCCGAGCATCAGGCCGAAGCGGTGGGCTCGATGGGCGATGACACCCCGACCCCGGCACTGTCGCAACAGGTGCGGCCGCTGTACGAGCGCTTCCGCCAGGCCTTTGCGCAAGTCACCAATCCGCCAATCGACCCGCTGCGCGAGCAGGTGGTGATGTCGCTGGCCACCCAGATCGGCCGCGAGGGCAATGTCTTTGAGACCTCGGCAAGCAACGCCAGCATGGTGCTGCTGAACTCGCCGGTACTGAGCCAGCGCAAGCTGCGGCAATTGCTGGCGATGGGCGAGTTCGCCACCGCGCACAAGCAACTGGCGCTGTATCAGAAAGCCGATGAGTCGCTGCATCAGGCGATCGGCCGGCTGTGCCACGAGGCCGAAGCCGCGGTGCGCGCCGGGGCCGCGGTGCTGTTGCTGTCGGATCGTTTCCCCGGCGACGATGCGGTGGCGGTGCATGCCCTGCTCGCCACCGGCGCGGTCCACCGCCATCTGGTCAACGCCGGGCTGCGCTGTCACTGCAACCTGATCATCGAAACCGGCACCGTGCGCGATGCCCATCATTTCGCCTGTCTGATCGGTTACGGCGCCACCGCGGTGTACCCCTACCTCGCCTATCAAACCTTGTTCGACATGGCCCGCAATGGCCTGATTGCCGGCCACGATGGCGAGCAGGCGGAAGTGGGCCGCAGTTACCGGCGCGGCATCCGCAAGGGCCTGCTCAAGATCATCTCGAAGATGGGCATCAGCACCATCGCCGGTTATCGCGGCGCACAGTTGTTCGAAATCGTTGGGCTGGCGCCAGACGTGGTGGCGCTGTGCTTCGCCGACACCCCGAGCCGGATCGGCGGCGCCACCTTTGCCGATCTGGAACGCGATGCCCGCGAACTGACCGCCTGCGCCCACGACGCCGTGCGCCCGCTGGCTGCCGGCGGCCTGCTGCATGTGATGCCGGGCGGCGAATACCACATGTACAACCCGCCGGTGGTGCAGGCGTTGCAGGCCGCGGTACGCAGCGACGATGCCGCGGCCTATGCGCGCTATGCCGAACTGGTCAACGGCCGGCCGCCGAGCGCGCTGCGCGATCTGCTGCGGCTGAACACCAGCGCCACGCCGATTGCGCTCGACGAGGTGGAGCCGGTGGAAGCAATCCTGCGCCGCTTCGATTCGGCCGGGATGAGCTTGGGCGCGCTGTCGCCAGAGGCACACGAAGCGTTGGCCACCGCCATG
>PFJA01000061.1:2741-13642 GCA_002782905.1 Lysobacterales bacterium CG_4_10_14_3_um_filter_64_11 | reverse complement strand
GGCCGGAGATCAGCAGCGGGTCCTTGCTCGAACAGTTTGCCGGACGCGATGAAGCCGCCGCACTGAACAAGCTCGCCTTGCTCGACATCCCCGGTTCGCCCGCATCGTGGGTCATCGAGTTTGCCGATGCACTGGCGCAACTCAACCGCCAGACCCTCGCGCAACGCATCGGCGAATTGCAACTGCGGCAGCGCGACCCCGGCCTGAATGATGCGGAGAAGGATGAGCTGCGTGCGTTGTTGAGCAGCAGGCGCTGAGGCCACGGATCACTGCACGATGGGTTACGACGCGTACGGCAGCAACCAGCGATCGGCGAGCAGAAACGCGAACAAGGCCATCAGGTAGATGATCGAGTAATTGAATACCTGCATCGCATAGGCTTCGCTGGGCGGGCGCATCAGCCGCACGGTGTAATACAAGAACACCGCATCGAGCACCAGCGCGCCGCCAAGATAAAACCCGCCACTCATGTGGGTGAGCCAGGGCAGAACGGTCACCACCGCCAACAGGATGGTGTACAGCAGGATCTGCAGGCGGGTGTACTGCACACCATGGGTGACCGGCAACATCGGTACCTGCGCGCGCGAGTAATCGGCGCGGCGGAAAATGGCCAGCGCCCAGAAATGCGGCGGTGTCCAGACATAAATAATCAGCACCAGCAATAGCGCGTACGGGTGCAACTCACCGGTAATTGCCACCCAGCCCAGTGCGGGCGGTGCGGCACCCGCCAACCCGCCAATGACGATGTTCTGCGGCGTCGCACGCTTGAGAAACACGGTGTAGATCACCGCATAACCAATCAACGAGGCAAACGTCAGTGCCGCAGTGAGTGCATTGACCCACAGCAGCAGCACCGCCATCGACAATACCGCCAGCACCAACGCGAAAATCAACGCGTTGAGCGGGGTTATCTGGCCCACCACGATCGGCCGCCACGAGGTGCGCGTCATCTTGGCGTCGATGCGCGCATCCAGCAATTGATTGATGGTAGCGGCCGAAGCTGCCGCCAGCCAGATGCCGACGAACCCGAATAGCGCCGCAGCCAGCGGCGGCAACTGCGGCGGCGGTGCGGGCATCCCCGGCGCCGGATCGACCCGCGCCAGCAGCATGCCGACGAACGCGGTGAACACGATCAATGCCACCACGCGCGGCTTGGTCAGTTGCCAGTATTGGCGGGCAGTGGCACGCATCAGGTCTTCGGTCGGCCGGGAGCCGCGCAGTGTACCGTGCGCGGCGCGGCAAACCTATTCCCCGGCTAAATCTGGCTCGCGCGCAAGCGCGCCAGCAGGCTGACCAGGATCGCCAGCAGCAGCAGCGCACCGGCGTTGTGCGCCACCGCCACCCACAGCGGCAGGCCAAGCACAACATTGCTGATGCCAAGGCCAATCTGCGCCAGCAGCGCCACGATCAGCAGCCAGCCCCAGCTCGCCAGCCCGGAGCTGCGGATCAGGCGCAGCGCGGTTGCCAGCAGCACCAGCAATGCCACGACCGCGGTGATTCGGTGCGCCAGGTGGATGGCCACTCGCGCCGGGCCATCGAGCACACCGCCTTCGTAATCCACGCCGATGCCGCGCCACAACACAAAACCCTGCTGAAAATCGTGGCTCGGCCACCACAGCCCCTGACAGGTGGGAAAGTCGGCACCGCAGGCCAGCGCCGCATAGTTCGCCGAGGTCCAGCCACCGAGCGCAATCTGCACGATCAGCACCGCCAGAGCGAGCCACAACCACGGTCGAATGCGGGCCAGATCGGCACGTGGCATGGCACGCCCCGGGGTACTGCGCCAGGCCATCACCAGCAACAGGGAGAGCGTGGTCAAGCCGCCCAGCAGATGCGCCATCACCACCACCGGCTTGAGCAGCCAGGTGACGGTCCACATGCCCAGCAAGGCCTGCACGATTATCACGGCCAGCGTCAGCGGAGCCAAGCGCGCCAACGGCTCAGGCGCGGCACGCAGGGCAAGACCCAGCAATGCCGCTTCCGCAATGACGGCCAGCACGCTGGAGGCGATGTACTGCGTGTCGACATAGAGCACAATCGATCCGGCGACCAAGGCACTGGCCGCCAGCACCACCCAAACGCCCTTGTCGCTACGCCGTGCGAGCAACGCCAATGCGAGCACCAGCAGACCCAGGCTGGCGGCGATGTGACGATGGAATTGCTCACGCCAGGTCTTGTTGACTTCCACCGGTCGCTCGAACTGCACATTGGCCGCAGCAATCTCGTGATCATGTGTGGGCCACGCGGCCTGCCCATAGCAGGTCGGCCAATCCGGGCAACTCAGGCCGGCGTGCGACAGCCGCACAAACGCACCGAATACAATCACGGTCGCGGCAAGCGCCACCGCCAGCCAGGCGATGCGATGAAAATGACGATGCAATGGCAACATGGCTAAAACCCCCAGCGGCACAGAACCGCGTTGTTCAGGGAACCTCTGGAAACCGTAGCGAGCGGCCCGAGTGCAAGGCGCACGGAGCGCAGGAGCCGGAGCGTATATTCACGTACATGAGGGTTCCGAGCACCGCGCAACGCCGCAATCGGGTCGCGCAGTAGGTTTCGAAAGGTTCCCTTCACTTGATCAGGCGTCCCAGATCGCGACGCAGGCCAGAAGCATCGAAGCCCGAGCGATAACGCAGCACGACAAAGCCATTGGGATCGACCAGATGCACCGGCAGGCCGTCGAGTGTGCCGGCTTGCAACACCCGTTCGCGCAGTTGCGGCGACTCGCGCATCACGAACAGATTGCGAAAACGCGGCGTCGCGTCGGGAATATCGCCAAACCACAGCACATGCAGACGGTCGGCATGGCGGCCCTCGGTGCGCCAGACCTTTTCCAGCGCGGCGCCCAGATCAACGCAGGCGGCCGCGCACGCGGCCGGCGCAAACACCACGATGCGCCAGGTGTGCGGCTGCTTGCGCCAGCCGTAGGCATCGCCATTGGCACGCACCGGAGTCACCTGCGTCGCATCGATCGGCGCGGCCAGCAGCTCGCCGTAGTTGGTGCGGCCACTGGGCTGCCAACCGCTGAAACGCAGCACACTGGCGACCCCGAACGAGCCGAGAAAAATCACCGCGATGGCAACCAGAACGATGCGTGACTGCGTTTGTTTGGTCATGATTTTTGGGTTCGTGAGCGATGCCACAGCAGCAAGGAGGACAATGCGGCAGCCAGCGCGAACCACTGCACGGCGTAGCCTCGGTGGCGTTCGGGCGGCAGTGTGTTGGCCAGCACGTTGAGGTCGCGTGCATAGCCCAGCGTTTGCGCCGGGTCCAGCCGCAATACCCGCGTCGCGTAGTGCACATCGCCCTGTGCGCTCAACTCATCCGGGTCGAGTCGAGTGAGCAGCACCGGCGTCCGGCCTATCGCCGCTGCCGCACCCATCCGAACACCGACACTGGGCGGCGGCGCCAGCAGGCCAGCCAGCACCACCGGCGCAACCGGCAACTGGACGTGCGGCAATACCCGTCCGTCCGGCCATGGCAGCCAGCCCAAATCGACCAGCAAGCGTGTCTGTTCCCCGGGCTGCGCCAGCGGTGCATACAGGCGCAACCCGGCTCGGCCCTGATGCTGTTGGTTATCGAGAAAAATCAGCGGCGCGACGAAATGACCAGACACCTCGGCCCAGGCAAAGTCGTCACGCGCATTGCGATCGAGCACCTGTGCCAGCGCCACCGGTCGGCGCTGCTGAAGCACTAGCTCAACCGCACTGAGCATGGCCTGTTTTTGTCGGGCACGATCGAGTTGCCAAAACCCGAGCAGGCTCAGGCCCAGCACCAACACAGCGCAAAGCACGACAACGGCGATGGTTCGCAGCCTGCGCGGCAATGAGCGTTTCACCTTGGCGAGCCGCAATTCATGCGACCCCGACAGGATCGGCGGATAATGGAGCGACACCATCCAAGCGCACCACCATGGCACAAAAACTGCTCATCATTGCTTTCCTGCTGGTGATTGCTTTCAACCTCGGCGCCGGTCTGTACTACATGATGGTCGACAAGGGCCAGAGCGATCGCACGGTAAAGGCGTTGACCCGGCGCATTGTGTTATCGCTGGCACTGATCGTGTTGATCGCCATCGGCATCGTCACCGGTTACATTCAACCGCACGGCATCACGCCCTGATAGGGCAACGCGCTGGGCGCACGCCCGTGCGCCAAGGCCAAGCGGTTACAGCACGTAAACGAAGACGAACAGCCCCAGCCAAACCACATCGACGAAGTGCCAGTACCAGGCAACGGCCTCGAAGCCGAAATGATTGTCGCGATCAAAGTGACCCTTGACGCAACGAAACCAGATCACCGTCAACATGATCGCACCGAGCGTTACATGCATGCCGTGAAAGCCGGTCAGCATAAAAAAGGTGGAGCCGTAGATGCCGCTGCCCAGGGTAAGGTTCAACTCGTGGTAGGCGTGAATGTATTCGGTTACCTGAAAAAACAGGAAGGCCGCACCGAGCACAACGGTTGCCCCCAGCCAGAACAGCAGCGCCGTGCGATGCCCGGCACGCAGCGCGTGATGGGCGATGGTGATGGTGACACCCGAGGACAGCAACAGCAGGGTGTTGAGCAGCGGCAAACCCCACGCCGGGATGGTTTCAAACGCGCCGCCGATCGCCGCCGGGCCGTTGGTCGGCCAGGCCGGCTCGAAGTTGCTCCACAGCAGGGCGTTGGTCATCACCCCATCGCCCTCGCCACCCAGCCACGGCACCACCAGCGCGCGCGCATAGAACAGCGCACCGAAGAATGCGGCAAAAAACATGATCTCGGAGAAAATGAACCACATCATGCCCATGCGGAATGAGCCGTCGACCTGCTTGCCGTAGAAGCCGCCAACCGACTCGCGGATCACGGTGCCAAACCAGCCGAACAGCATCAGCACGAGGATGCTCAAGCCGGCGAAAAATACCGGCTCGCCCCAGGACACTTCGTTCAGCCAGTTCGCCGCACCGAACATGGTGGTGAACAGGCCGATGGTGCCCACCGCCGGCCATTTGCTGCCGTGGGGGACGTAATAAGCGGTGGCGTCGTGGGTGTGGGCCATGTCAATTCCTGCGCTGGCAATGCCATCAAGGTGCGGCGTGAGCACCACCGGCCAGCTCGGTTTCAAGCTGCGCGGTGGCGGTTTCGTTGTTGAAAAAAGTGTACGACAAGGTAAGCGTTGTCACATCTTTGGGTAACGCCGGATCGACGATGAAGCGCACCGGCATCACCCGCTCTTCGCCGGCTTCCAGCAGTTGCTGGGTGAAACAAAAGCATTCGGTTTTGCTGAAAAATGCCGATGCCGACGAGGGCGCGATCGATGGTACCGCCTGGCCGATGATTGCGCTCTGCGACAGGTTGGCGGCGTGGAAGGTGGCCTCGGCCAACTCACCCGGGCGCACCTTCATTTCGAAGGTGTCCGCCGAGAACCGCCACGGCAGGCGCGAGTTGACGCTGGTGTCGAATTGCACGGTGACCAAGCGTTCGGGATCGGGGGTGTAACCGGCAAGGCGTTGCTCACCCGCTGGCCCTTGCTCCAGACGGATGCCAAACACCTTTTCGCAAGCAATGCGGTAAATCGGCACCAGCGAAAACGCGAACACAAACGAGCCCAGCGCAACCAGCGCTATGGTTTTCAACGACGCGGCATTACCCGTGCTCATGGTGCAAACACAGCGCTGGCGAGGAAACCCAGATACACCGTCAAGGCAACGCCGGCCAGCACCCAGGCAGTACGCCGCGCCCTGGCTTGCGCCTGGCGCTGACCGGCGGCGGCATCATGTGGAGCTGCGGAACTCATCATGGCACCCGCCATCAGTGGCTCAGATCGTCGTGCGCCAGATCGCCCGGACGCAGCACCGGCGGCGTGGCAAAAGTGTGGTGCGGTGCGGGCGATGGCAGCGTCCATTCCAGACCACGCGCGCCTTCCCACGCACGCGCTTCGGCCTTGGCGCCGTGACGCAACGAGTGCCACAGTACGGCTGCCATCATGATCGGCGTCAGCAACATGCCGAACGCACCGATCGAACTGACCAGATTCCAGTCGGCGAAGGCAACATTGTAATCGGGGATGCGGCGCGGCATGCCGGCCAGACCGAGGAAGTGCTGTGGGAAAAACAGCAGGTTGACGAACACCACACTCCACCAGAAATGCACCTTGCTCCAGAACTGGCTGTACATGCGTCCGGTCCACTTCGGCCACCAGTAATACACCGCCGCGATGATGGTGAACAGCGCACCGGTCACCAGCACGTAGTGGAAATGCGCGACCACGAAGTAGGTGTCCTGGTACTGGAAGTCGGCGGGCACAATCGCCAGCATTACGCCGGAAAAACCACCGATCGCAAACAGGATCACGAAAGCGATCGCCCACAGCATCGGCGTTTCGAAGGTCATCGAACTGGCCCACATGGTGCTGACCCAGTTGAATATCTTCACGCCCGTGGGGATTGCGATCAGCATGGTGGCGTACATGAAGAACAACTCGCCGCCCAACGGCAGGCCGACGGTGAACATGTGATGCGCCCACACGATCATGCTGAGGAATGCGATCGAGGCAGTCGCGTACACCATCGCCTGATAGCCGAACAACGGCTTGCGCGCGAACGTGGGGATGATCTCGCTGACGATGCCGAAGCCCGGCAGGATCATGATGTAAACCTCGGGGTGACCGAAGAACCAGAAGATGTGCTGGAACATCACCGGATCACCGCCACCAGCGGCGTTGAAGAAGCTGGTGGAAAAATACTTGTCGGTGAGCAACATGGTTACCGCACCGGCCAGCACCGGCATCACCGCGATCAGCAGGAACGCGGTGATCAGCCAAGTCCACACGAACAGCGGCATCTTCAGCAGATCCATGCCTGGCGTGCGCATGTTCAGGATGGTGGCGATGATGTTGATCGCGCCCATGATCGAGCTGATCCCCATCAGGTGGATCGCAAAGATCGCGAATGACATGTTGGCGCTGCCTTGCAACGACAACGGCGGGTACAACGTCCAGCCGCCAGCCGGTGCGCCGCCCGGCAGCAACAACGTCAGCAGCAACAGGCAGAAGGCAAACGGCATGATCCAGAACGACCAGTTGTTCATCCGCGGCAGCGCCATATCCGGCGCGCCGATCATCATCGGGATCAGCCAGTTGGCAAGGCCGACAAACGCCGGCATCACGCCGCCGAAGATCATCACCAGCGCATGCACGGTGGTCATCTGGTTGAAGAACTCGGGATGCACGAACTGCAGGCCGGGCTGCGCCAGCTCGGCGCGAATCACGCCAGACATGGCACCACCGATGCAAAACATCACAAATGCAAACACCAGATACAGGGTGCCGATGTCTTTGTGATTGGTGGTGAATACCCAGCGATCGAGAAACCCCTGCGGCTTGTGATCGGCATCATGGGAGTGCTCCGCAGCATGCGCGGGGCTGGCATCAAAGGCGGTTGTGGACATGGCGTGTTACCTCGATCGAATTGCGTCGGCCGTCAACGGGGAGCGGCCAGGGAAGCGGTGCGCGCAGCGGTGTTGGCGTCGGCTTTCTGGGCCAGCAACCAGCCTTCGAACTCGGCTTTGGGCACCGCCTTGACCACGATCGGCATGAAGCCATGGTCCTTGCCGCACAGCTCGGCACACTGGCCACGGAACACACCGGGCTGATCGATGCGGGTCCATGCCTCGTTGACTATGCCCGGGATCGCATCCTGCTTGATGCTGAACGACGGCACCCACCACGAATGAATCACATCATCGGCGGTCAGCACGAAACGCACTTTGGTGTTGATCGGCAGCACCAGCGGGTTATCGACATCGAGCAGGTAGTTGGGATTGGCCGCCAGCGTCGGCGTCTCGCCCGAACCCATCTGCCGGATACGATCGCTGTCGCGATCCAGGCGGCTGCTGAAAGCCACGTTTTCACCGAGATATTCGTAGCGCCACATCCACTGGTAGCCGGTGATTTTCACCGTCATCTCGGCATCGGACGTGTCATACATCTTGAACAGCGTACGCGTTGCCGGCACCGCCATCGCCACCAGAATCAGCACTGGGATGACCGTCCAGATGATCTCGGCGGTGGTGTTGTGGGTCCACGTCGCCGACACTGCGCCTTTGGACTTGCGGAAGCGAAACATCGCCACCGCCATGGCGCCGAACACCAGCACGCCAATCACCACGCAGATCCACAGCACCAGATTGTGCAGTTGATAGACCTCGTTGGAAACCTCAGTGACACCCGGCGCCATGTTGAGCTGCATCGGCACCGGGTTCGCCAGCGCGGCAGCGGCGGCGAGCAGCAGGCCCAAGCCAATCCCCATGCGGCGAAAATGAACAGACTTCATCGGGTGTTCCCCAGCTAGGTAACGTGAATGATGGTGGTAACGCCTGACCCATCGCAGCGGGCATGGGTTTGAATCACTACGGCAGCGCACCCGAATTGCAGTGCGCAGCGCGCATCTTGCTTGCCCGCGCCCCGGAATCAATGGGCATTGATCCGGCCCCGGCAAGGCACTCACCATGCGCCGAGGTTGGTCAATACCATGTCAATGACACCTGCGGCGCGGCGGCCGCCTGACCGGTCGGCTCGTGCTACCGCAGCCCTACAGGCGATGCCGGCTGAGCGCGAGATGTTACCCCCACGAGCCGATGCCCGGCAAGCGCGAGCAGCCCGGGGCCGGGCGGCGTGCTGGCACCCGTCGGCAGCAATGAATGCAATAAAACCGTAAAAATGCGTTAATAGGCGTGTTTGCCCCTGCCTCGGAACAATGTCCGCGTTTTGCCGGGCCAGCCAGGCCCTTGCGCACGGATGCGACCGCAAGCAGACCGCAAGCAACTGCCCCGCCATCGCCACCAGAGCACTGATCGCCACACATGCTAGCGCCCAAAACTCTACCGCCTGAGCTGCCGCTGCCCACCCAGCCATCGCCGCACACGCGCCGCGCGGCGTGGACAAGTTACCTTGCGGCCAGCGGTAGCCGCTACGAAATCGTCGGCTCGGTCGCCCTGCTGGTCATCGTGATGGCAGTGTTTGCGCAGTTTCTCGGTTTTGTCGAAGCCCGCCCGGGTGCCACGCTGGATGACCCGATCCTGCAACATCTGGCTCGCATCGACCTGACCTGGGTGATCTTCCCGTTGATCTACGGCTCGGTGATTGCGGCCATCGTGTTGCTGTCGGCGCACCCCAAGCGGCTGGTGTTTGCGCTGCAATTGTATGCGCTGGTGGTAGCGTCGCGGATGCTCGCCATGTACCTGCTGCCGCTCGACCCGCCGGCGCAGATGATCCTGCTGCGCGACCCCGTGGTCGAGCTGTTCGCTACCGGCGACGCCCCGACCCGCGATCTGTTTTTCTCCGGCCATACCGCCACCATGTTCATGCTGTATCTGACCGCCGAAAGCCGCACGGCGCGCAAAGTGTTCCTGCTGCTCTCCTTCGTGATTGCCGCTGCTCTGCTGCTGCAGCATGTGCACTACACCGTTGATGTGCTCGCCGCATTTGTGTTCGTGTATGCCGGCGATGACCTGCTGCGGCGCATGAAAGGCAAGCTCGCCGCGATCAACGGCAACGGCCACGGCGTGCATCACTGAACCGGAACCCGCCGCTAACCGCGGCCTGCGGCAAGCAAACCGCTTTCGTCGTGCCGCGCCGGCGACTACACTGGCGGCCTGCGCCCCAGCCATGAAGTCCCAGCCGCCGTGACCGCCATCCTTTCGCCCGAGCTCACCGCGGTCAACGACCCGCAACGCCAACGCATCACCCAGGCCTGGCTGCGCGACGAAGACGAACACGTGGCCGAACTGCTGCGCGCCGCCACCTTGAGCGAACCCACCCGCGCCGCGATTCAAGCCACCGCCGTGGGCCTGGTCAGCACCGTGCGTACCCGCGCCGAGCAACAAGGCGCGATCGAAGCGTTCATGCGCCAGTACGACCTCAGCTCCGAGGAAGGCGTGTTGCTGATGTGCGTGGCCGAGGCACTGCTGCGCATTCCCGATGCCGGCACCGCCGACCGCCTGATCCGCGACAAGCTCGGTGAGGCCGACTGGGACGCGCATCTGGGGCAAAGCGACTCGCTGTTCGTGAATGCCTCGACTTGGGGTCTGATGCTGACCGGGCAGCTGGTCAATCTGGCCGATGAAACGCGCAGCAACGTGGTCGGCGCCTTGCGCCGGCTGGTGGGCCGTGCCGGCGAACCGGTGATCCGGCTCGCGGTGCGTCAGGCGATGCGCATCATGGGCCACCAGTTCGTGATGGGGCGGACGATCGAGGATGCGCTCAAGCGCTCGCGCAAGGGCGAAAACGCCGCCTTTCGCTATTCCTTCGACATGCTCGGCGAAGCCGCGCTGACCGCCGCCGATGCCGCCCGCTACATGGATAGCTACCGCATGGCGATCGGCGCGATCGGCGGCAGCGGCCCGTTTACCGACCTGTTCGCGGCACCCAGCATTTCGGTCAAGCTCTCGGCGCTGCATCCGCGTTACGAACACGCCAAGCGCGAGCGGGTACGCAGCGAGCTCACCCCGCGCGTGCTGGAACTGGCGCAACTGGCGCGCGCGCACGGCATCGGCTTCACCATCGACGCCGAAGAAGCCGACCGCCTGGAACTGAGCCTCGATCTGATCGCCGAGGTCTACGCCGATCCCAGCCTGGCCGGCTGGAATGGCTACGGCCTGGCGGTGCAAGCCTATCTGCGCCGCGCGCCATTCGTGATCGATGCGGTGGTGGCGCTGGCGCGCAAGGTGGGCCGGCCGATGCCGGTGCGCCTGGTCAAGGGCGCCTACTGGGATGCCGAGATCAAGCGCGCCCAGGTCGATGGCCTGGCCGGCTACCCGGTGTTCACGCGCAAGGCCAATACCGACGTGAGCTATCTGGCCTGCGCCCGGCGCATGCTGGAAGCCGGCGACCTGCTGTACCCGATGTTCGCCAGCCACAAT
>PFJA01000061.1:0-2710 GCA_002782905.1 Lysobacterales bacterium CG_4_10_14_3_um_filter_64_11 | reverse complement strand
CCGCGCAACTGGGCCGGCGTGGCGGCGCGCATTACGAGTTCCAGCGCCTGCACGGCATGGGCATGGATCTGTATGCCGATGTCATCGTCAGCGACAAGCTCAACACCCCGTGCCGGGTGTACGCGCCGGTCGGCAGCCACGAGGACCTGCTGCCGTATCTGGTGCGCCGGCTGCTGGAAAACGGCTCCAATTCGAGCTTCGTCAACCGCATCACCGATGCGCGCACCAGCATCGCCGAACTGGTCGCCGACCCGGTGGCCGAAGTGGCCGCGCAACCGCGCAAGGCGCATTCCCGCATCCCCGCACCGCGCGACCTGTTTGGCGCGCACAGGAAGAACTCCATGGGCGTCAATCTGGCCAACGACCTCGACCTGAACCAACTGGCACGCGACATCAACGCCGCCGTGCAACCGTGGCGCGCGCAGCCGCTGGTGCCCGGCGCGCAGTCGAGCGGCGCGGTCACCGCCGTGACCTACCCCGGCGACCGCCGCCAGCACGTCGGCGACTGGCAAGCCGCCGACGCCGCCACCGTCGAGCACGCGCTGGGCAACGCGGTGGCCGCGCAACCCGAATGGGACCGCCTGCCCGCCGCCTCGCGCGCCGCCATCCTCGAACACGCCGCCGATCTGCTGGAAGCGCGGCTCGCGCAGTTCATCGCCCTGTGCGTGCGCGAAGCCGGCAAAACCGTGCCCGATGCCGTTTCCGAAGTGCGCGAAGCGGTCGATTATTGCCGCTACTACGCGCAGCAGGCGCGGCGGCTGTTCGGCCAGCCCGAAACCCTGCCCGGCCCCACCGGTGAGAGCAATCAACTGTTCCTTGCCGGGCGCGGCGTGTTCGTCTGCATCAGCCCGTGGAACTTCCCGCTCGCCATCTTCATCGGCCAGGTCGCTGCCGCGCTCGCCGCCGGCAACAGCGTGCTCGCCAAACCGGCCGAGCAGACCAACCTGATTGGCTACGCCGCGGTGAAGCTGCTACACGAAGCCGGCGTGCCCGAAGCGGTACTGCAATTGCTGCCCGGCGATGGCGCCAGCGTCGGCGCCGCGCTGACCCGCGACCCGCGCGTGGCCGGCGTCGCGTTCACCGGCTCCACCGAAACCGCGCGCCTGATCAACCGCAGCCTGGCTGCCCGCGACGCCGCGATTGCCGTGCTGATCGCCGAAACCGGCGGCCAGAACGCCCTGATCGCCGACTCCTCAGCCCTGCCCGAGCAATTGGTGAAAGACACTCTCAGTGCCGCGTTCGGCTCGGCCGGGCAACGCTGCTCATCGGCGCGCGTGCTGTTCGTGCAAACCGATGTCGCCGAGCGCGTGATCGAACTGCTGGCCGGCGCCATGGCCGAACTGCGCGTCGGCGATCCCGGCCTGCTGTCCACCGATGTCGGCCCGGTGATCGATGCCGACGCGCTGGCAACCCTGCAAGCGCATGCCGAACGCATGGACCGCGAAGCGCGCCTGATCAAGCAAGTGCAACTCGACGAAAGCACCGCGCACGGCAGCTTCTTCGCCCCGCGCGCGTATGAGATTCAGTCGCTCGATCAACTCACCCGCGAAGTGTTCGGCCCGGTGCTGCACGTGATCCGTTACCGCGCCGAACACCTCGACCAGGTGATCGACGCCATCAACGCCACCGGCTACGGCCTCACCCTCGGCATCCACAGCCGCATCGACGCCACCGTGCAGCGCATCGCCAGCCGCGCCCACGTCGGCAACTGCTACGTCAACCGCAACCAGATCGGCGCCGTGGTTGGCGTGCAACCGTTCGGCGGCGAACGCCTGTCCGGCACCGGCCCGAAAGCCGGCGGCCCGCACTACCTGCTGCGCTTCGCCACTGAACGCACCCTCACCATCAACACCACCGCAGCGGGCGGCAACGCCACGTTGTTGACGTTGGCGGAATGAGGGCAATGCTGCGAACGCAAGCCCGCCACCGCGTCCATCGCGAGGGCGGCAGGCCCGTCGCGATCCAGCGGCATTGAGGAAGCGATTGCACTCACTTGTGGGCGTCCAAAGCAACGCCTCGTGCGTTGCACCCTGCTTTGACCCGCTTGCATCAATGATGGTTCTGACCCCAATGGCAGTTCCAATGGCATGTTTTAGCCTGCTGCATTCGCGCGGTTACCTGAACAGGCATAACCTTCCGCCATGCCCAACAAAGATCAGCCGCTTGAGTGGATAGCGAGCAGCTACAAGGATCTGATGGCGTTGCCGCCTGACGTGCGTAGGCGTTTCGGTTACGCGCTGTCGTTGGCGCAGATGCGCGACCAGGACGACGCGGCGAAGGTGCTCAAGGGCTTCGGCGGTGCCGCTGTGCTGGAGGTCGTCGAGGACGCACCAGTGGCACGTATCGGGCTGTCTACACGGTGAAGTTCGCGGAATCGGTGTTCGTTCTGCACTGCTTCCAGAACAAGAGCAGGAGCGGCAAAGACCGCGAATGGCACCCGCACGGCCGACTTGCCGACGCCCTGATCCGTGCGCAAGGCTGCGGCGGCCATGAGCATGCTGGGGCAGCAGAACGGCAAGACGTACACCTTCCACCGTCCGGCACAACAGCTTCCCGGCACGCAACCTCTTTGACACGCGCACGCGCATGGCGTCTCGGCATGGTTGACCCGGGCGCCATCAACGGCCCAACTCAGCCTTGATCGGCGGCAAACGGGAGATGGCCGGTTCCGGAACACCCACCGCGAGGCCAACCGCTGGCACTCCGGCTT
>PFJA01000071.1 GCA_002782905.1 Lysobacterales bacterium CG_4_10_14_3_um_filter_64_11 | reverse complement strand
CCAGAGCGAGCTGTTGCGTCGCGTTGCCACGTGCCGTTTGCCGGCGGTGCTGTTGGCCGAACGGCAGAGCGCCGGGCGTGGTCGCCGTGGCCGCCCGTGGGTGTCGCCATTGGCGGCGCATCTGTATCTGTCGCTGGGCTGGCGCTTCGATCTGCCGCTGGCACGCTTGGCCGGGCTCAGCCTCGCCATCGGTGTGGCGGTGGTGGATGCCCTGCGCACGCTGGCGGTTGCCGGTGTCGGCCTGAAGTGGCCAAACGACGTGCTGGCCGATGGCTGCAAGCTTGCTGGCATCATGGTGGATGTCAGTGGTGAGCTGGGCGGGCCGGTGACCGCCGTGATCGGCATCGGCATCAACGTGCGCATGCCGGCGATGGCGGCGACCGCGATCGATCAGCCATGGTGCGATCTCGCCGGTTTGCTGGATGGCAAGCCACCGCCGCGCAACGCGCTGGCGGCGGCGGTAATTGCGCAGGTACTGCTCGCGTTGTCGCGTTTTGCCGAACACGGCTTGCCCGATATCATCGCGCGCTGGCCCGGCTACGACGTGCTGGCCGGGCAGGCGCTGCGGGTGGATGATGCGGGCGCGGTGTTTGCCGCACAGGTGCTGGGTCTGGCCGATGATGGTGGCTTGCGGGTGCGCACGGCGCAGGGCGAGCGGGTGCTGTATTCGGGCGAGGTGAGTGTGCGCGGGGCAGGGTAATGAGCTGGTTGTTCGATCTGGGCAATAGCCGCTTGAAATGGGCACGTCTCGCGAACGGGCGGTTGCTCGATCAGGGGGCTCTGGCGCATCAGGGTGGTGGCTTCGATCTGGCACTGGATCAGGTGCTGGCGGCGCTGCCGCGCGCCCAGGATGCGTATCTGTCGTCGGTGGCAACGGCGGATCTTGCCGCGCGCGTGCGCGCGCTGTGCGCGCGGCACGGAGTGCCGTGTCGGGATGTTCGTCCCAGCGCCGCATTCGCCGGAGTGCACGTCGCTTACCCGCAGCCCGAACAGTTGGGCGCAGATCGCTTTCTCGCGCTGCTTGCGGCGCACGCACGCGGCCCCGGCCCGTGGCTGATTGTCAGCCTGGGCACCGCAGTAACCGTGGATGCGCTGGGCCAGGATGGCAGACATCTGGGCGGGGTGATTGCACCCACCCCGACACTGATGCGTGCAGCGTTGGCGGCACGGGTGCCGCACCTTGTTGAAGACGGTGGCGAGGCAATGGTGTTTGCCAGCAACACCCGTGACGCGCTGGCAGGCGGCGCCCTGGGGGCCACACTGGGCTTGATTGAACGCTGCCACGCCAAGGCCGCGGTGGTATTCGGCTGCGCGCCGGCGCTGTTGCTGGGCGGCGGCGGTGCCGCTGACATCGGGTCGGAGCTGGATCTGGATTACCAGCTCGCGCCGGATCTGGTGCTCGAAGGACTGGCGGTGTGGGCGAAGCATGGCTCGGGTTAGACTCACAGCATGATATCGCGCGCACTGGTAGCCATTTTGCTGATGATGAATCTGGGGGTAGCCGCCTGGGCGTTGTGGGGCCCGGCGCCTGATCCGGCACGCGCACGTGACGCTGCGATTTCCGCAATACCGCGGTTGCGTTTGCTGGCCGAAGCGGAGCCGGTTGCCGCGCCGCTGCCGGCAGCGGCCGAGATCGGCAATGCCCAGCTTGTCGCCAGCGATGCTGTGGTCACCGGGTCGGTGCCTGCACTTGCGTCGCCGCCCGCGCACGAACCTGATGTCGCGGCCGATCACGCTGCGGCCGGCGCCGCGGGTGCGGTGGCTGATGCAGGGCCGGGCGCGGCCGTGGTCACCGGGGCGGCGCCTGCGCTTGCGTCGCCGCCCGCGCACGAACCTGATGTCGCGGCCGATCACGCTGTGGCCGGCGCCGCGGGTGCGGTGGCTGATGCAGGGCCGGGGACGGCCGTGGTCACCGATGGCGAACCGCCGGCGCCCGATGTGACGTACCACTGCTTCAGCATTGGGCCGTTCGTGGCGATCGACGATCTGCGGCGAACCAGCGCATTGATCGAAAACGCCGTGCAGCGGCAGCAAGTGCGGGAAGTGCGCAGCAGCGAAGTGCGCGGCTACCGGGTGTATCTGGCGGCGTTCGCGAGCCGGCAAGAGGCGATGGACGCGGCGCGCATGCTACAGGAAAAAGGCTTGCGCGATTATTACGTGGTTACCGCCGGTGAACAGGAAAATACGGTTTCGCTGGGCCTGTTCCGCGATCTTTCCAACGCCGAAGCGCGTCGTGAGATGGTGCGCGGCTTTGGCTTCGAACCGCGTTTGGAACCGCGGCAGCAGGAACTGACCCGGTGGTGGCTTGACATCGCCGTGGCGGTGGACGACACGGCGTGGCGGCAGCAGGCGACGCGCTATCCGGGAACCCGTATCGAAAATCTTGCTTGCCAGTAATGGCGTCGTCGCGTGTTGCAACCGGTGGCGTTGGCGTTGCGCATTCCTTGCTGTCATCGGCACTGATAGAATGAGCGCCGCGCCGGCATAGCTCAGTTGGTAGAGCAACCGCCTTGTAAGCGGTAGGTCCCCAGTTCGAATCCGGGTGCCGGCACCACAAGACCAATCAGCGCATCCGACGCCATCCATAAAACCCCCTGAACCCCGCATCCCAGCGGGGTTTTGCGTTTCATGGCGTCCGTTAGTGTCCGCTTGTATCCGGGGGCATGTGGTGGCAAATTTGGGGGCACAAGCGCATATGCCACCGCTTCGGTGCTTGAATATGCCCCCAAACTGAGCCGCTGCCATGTTGACCGATACCGCTGCCCGCAAGGCCAAGCCAAAGGCCAAGCCGTACAAGCTGACCGATGCCGCCGCGCTGTACCTGGAAGTGATGCCGAGCGGGGCGAAGTATTGGCGGATGAAGTACCGTCATGCAGGCAAGGAAAAGCGTTTGGCGTGGCCCGTGCGCAAGTCGCGGGCAGCGGTCACCATGCGGGCAAGGTGGGTGATCTGCTGCGCGCCATTGACGGCTATCAGGGCCAGTTCGCCACCTGCTGCGCGCTCAAGCTGGCGCCGCTGGTGTTTGTGCGCCCGGACGAATTGCGCCGTGCCGAGTGGGCAGAGCTCGACCTTGACGGCGCTGAATGGCGGATACCGGCGCACAAGATGAAGATGCGGGAAGTGCATACCGTGCCGCTGGCGAACCGATGAGCGAAAACACGATCAATGCGGCACTGCGCCGGCTCGGCTTCGACAAGGAAACCATGACCGGCCACGGCTTCCGGGCGATGGCGTCAACGCGCCTGAATGAACTGGGTTGGGCGCCGGACGTGATCGAACGCCAGCTTGCGCACGCCGAACGCAACAAGGTACGCGCCGCTTACAACCGCGCGCAGTACATGGCGGAACGCCGCAAGATGATGGTGGCATGGGCTGACTACCTGGACACCCTGCGCGATGGTGCGGCGAACGTGGTGCCGCTGCGCGGCAAGCGCGCGGTGTCTGCGGCCTGATCGCTGATGCGTCAATCCGGCCGGCGGCCGCTGTTGAGGATGCCCGACAGCCCGACCAGCACGTGCAAGCCGCATACGCCGATCCATAGCGCCAGCAACAGCAGCGCGCCCGCTGCGATGTCGATCGCGATGGCGAACAGCAGGGCCGCGAGCACGCCCATGCCGGCGAACAGCGCCCACCCGAAGGCGGCGAGGCCGGGCCCGAACACCACGGCGAGAATGAAGCGATCCATGCCGGCGAGGTTGCGCCGCCGCTGGCCTGTGGTCAAGCCTGGCGACGGCTTCACGCTGCCAAGCCGCGCAGCGCCTCCGGTGTGCGCAGGGCGATTTGCAGCAGTGTGCGCGCGGCACCCGAGGGGTGCTTGCGTCCCTGCTCCCAGCTTTGCAGCGTGCGCACCGACACCCCCAACAGGGCGGCGAACTGCGCCTGCGACAGCCCGGCCTTGGTACGGGCTTCGACCACGGGCGAATACACCACCCGTCCCTCGCCGCGCTGCATCTGCTGAACCGACTCCAGCAGTTCGGCGCCAATGTCGCGCTTGGCATCGCGCTTCAGCAGTTCTTGCTCGGTCTTCGGCATATCAAAGCTCCTTCACGATCCGGCGCAGGATGTCGGCGGAAATGTTGTCCTGCGCGCTCTTGGCGTAGATCACCAGCAGCACGATGCTGCCCTGCGCCAGCCGGTTGAAATAGATCACCCGCACCCCGCCTTGCTTGCCCATGCCGGCGCGCGACCAGCGCATCTTGCGGCAGCCGCCGGACTGCGGGATCACGTCCCCCGCCTCCGGGTTGGCAGCCAAGTACGCCGCGAACTCGGTGCGTTCATCATCCGTCCACTAGTCGGGCCAAAGCTTGGCGAAAAGCGGCGTCTCGATCACCGTGAGCATGGGCGAACCCTACTACTAGGTAGTATATCCGTCAACGCCTCAACGCCGCACGCGGCGCGCGGTGCGCTGGGACCTGTTGGGTATCGCCATCCCACCCGCTTGACGTTGCTGCATGGCCTGACATACGGTGCGCATCGCTGCCGTTCATCGGGCTGTCGGGGCTGTCGATCCGATTCCATCCGATTCCGACGGCGGGCAAGCGACGCCTATTTGGTGGCATATTTGGTGGCACTTTTCGGATTTGTTCGGAGCGCTGCCTCTTGTAAACAAGCACTTGGACCGACTATTCGAATCCGGGTTCCGCACCAAACCGCAGAGGACACGGTCATGATTTTTCGCGCGCTTCTCGTTGTTATCGCCGCATTGCTGGTGGCGTTGGTGGTCAACGCCGGTGAGCCGGTGGCGCCGCGGCAGTTGGCCAGCCAGTTGACTATCGCCAATCCGCCGTTGGTGCTCGATGTGCGCAGCCAGGCTGAGTTCGATGCCGGCCACGTGCCGGGTGCGGTGCTGATTCCGCACGACCAACTGGCCGAGCGTCTTGACGAAGTGCCCGCCGACCGCGATGTCGTGGTGTATTGCCACAGCGGCAGGCGCGCAACCCTGGCCGAGCGGGTGCTGGTCGAAAACGGCCGCACAGTGAGTCAACTCGACGGCAGTTGGATCGGTTGGCAGGCAGCGGGTTTGCCGGTTGAAGGGTCGGAGCCTCGGCCGTGACGGCACGCACCGTTGCCTTGATCGGTGCGCCGACTGATATCGGTGCCGGGCATCGTGGTGCGTCGATGGGGCCTGAGGCGTTGCGCGTCGCTGGTATCGAGGCGGCCCTGGTGAGCCGGGGATGCAGCGTGCTCGACACCGGCAACATCAGTGGTCCGTTGAATCCGTGGCAGCCGCCGAGCAATGGCTATCGCCATCTGCCGGAAGTGGTGGCATGGAACCAAGCGTTGATGCACGCGGTCTACGCGCAGCTTGCCGCGGATCGCCTGCCGGTGGTGCTCGGTGGCGATCATTGCCTGGCAATCGGCAGCATCAGCGCGGTCGCGCGCTGGTGCCGCGAACGTGGCAAGAGCCTGCGCGTGCTGTGGCTCGATGCCCATGCCGATTTCAACACCAGCACGCTGACACCGTCCGGCAATATCCATGGCATGCCGGTGGCCTGCCTGTGCGGTAATGGGCCCGACGAGTTGGTGAATATCGGCGGCAGTGTGCCGGCGGTGCATCCATCGGTGTTCCGGCAAATCGGCATTCGTTCGGTCGATGCCGGCGAAAAACGGCTGGTGCACGATGTCGATCTCGACATTTACGACATGCGCTACATCGATGAGTTCGGCATGCGCCAGGCGATGATGCAGGCGCTCGATGGCATTGATGACGACACCCATCTGCATGTCAGCTTCGATGTCGATTTTCTCGACCCGGCAATCGCGCCCGGTGTGGGTACCACGGTAAAGGGCGGGCCGAATTACCGCGAAGCGCAATTGGTGATGGAGTTGCTGGCCGACACCGGCTTGCTGGCATCGCTCGACATCATGGAGCTCAATCCGGCATTCGATAAGCGCAACCGCACCGCGATACTGGCGGTGGATCTGGTTGAAAGCCTGTTCGGCAAATCCACACTGATGCGGCGGCGCGGCGCCGGCTGAGCGGGCCGGTAGCCCGGAGTGAGGCCGCACGGCCGAAACCCGGGGTCTGGTGGCGATGGTGTTGCGCAAACCCGGGTTGCGCGCCGCGCGCGAAACCGGGCTACAAGGGCGCGGGCTCTGCGGCTCGCAACACGCCGATGCGTTCACCCACCTGCACCGCCTGATCGCTGCCCAGCGTGTCCAGCGCCACCGTGTTGGCGGGCCACAACACGATCACGGTGGAGCCGTAATTGAAGCGGGCCATCTCGGCGAAACGGGCCAGTGTGATGCCTTTGCCGCGCCAGTCGCGTGGCCGTGGGTGGCTTGCATACGGCGGGATTTCCTCGCCGCCCCATACCGTTTCCACGCCCGATACCAGCATCGCACCGACCATCACCACGCATAGCGGCCCGTGCGTGGTGTCGAAGTGGCACACCAGGCGTTCATTGCGCGCGAATAAACGCGGTATCGCGCGCACCGCCCACGGCGCCACGCTGAACAGGCGGCCCGGGATATGCAGGGTTTCGCGCAAGGTGCCGGCCATCGGCAGATGCACGCGGTGGTAGTCGCGCGGCGACAGATAGATGTTGACGAAATCACCCTCGCCATAAACGGCCGCAGCGTTGTCGTCGCCCAGCAATTCGGCGGCGCTGAACCACTGCCCCTTGGCCTGCACAATGCGCCCGGATTGAATGCGTCCGGCCTGGCTGATTTTGCCGTCGGCCGGGCTCAGCACGACGAGCGGGTTGCTGTCGGCGTGGCGTGCGCCATGTTTGAGTGCGCGGGTGAAAAATGCGTTGAAGTGTGGGTAATGCTCGGGATCAGGGTGCTCCGCCTCGGCCAGATCGACATCGAATCGACGCACCACCGCGTTGATCAGCGCGCGCTTGAAAGGCCGCCAACGCCAGCGCGCCACCGCATAAGCCAGGCGCGACACCAGCCGGTGCGGCAACAGGTATTGCAAGGCAACCGACGGCTTCATGGCGTTTGCTGCACGATGGCGATCAGGTCCTTGGCGATCGCGGCCGGTGGATGCGGTGGGCGGATCAGGCCGGCGAACCGGCCGTGCGGGTCGAGCAGGGTGATGTGTGCCGAGTGATCGATGCTGTAGTTGGCCGGGTCCTCACCTGCGGCAGCGGGGACTTTCATGAACACCATGCCCAGACTGCGGGCAAACGCTTCCAGCGCCGGCAGATCGCCGGTGACCCCGATCGCATCGGGGCTGAAAAAGCGGGCGTATTCCTGGGTGCGGTCGGGGCTATCGCGCTCGGGATCGGCCGATACGAAGAGAATACGCGGGCGCTGCGCTTCAGGCAGGCTTGTCGCCCAGAGTTTCGCGGCACTGCCCAAATCGGACAGTGTGGTCGGGCAGACGTCCGGGCAGTGAGTAAAACCGACAAATACCAGCGTCCAGCGGCCCTTGATCTCGTTGAACGTGAACGGTTCACCACCGGCGCCGATCAACGCGAAGGCCGGAATGGCACGCGGTGTTGGCAGCAGCGTGGTGATGCTGACGACCGGGAGCGGATTGCCCTTGCTGTACAGCAAGGGTTGCGCCGCCCACAGGCCGAGGCCGGCGGCCAGCGCAGCAATCAGGATCAGCAGGGTGGGGCGGCTGATGAAGCCGTGTTCTGAATTTCGGATCATGATGCGAATTATAGCCTTGCGCCCGGTATACTTTCCGGTTTATGCCGGGTTTGTGTTGATGCGCGACCAGCTCACGACGATTATCGACTTCATCCGTTACGGTGCCAGCCGTTTTGCCGGTGCCGGGCTGAGCTTTGGGCACAGCTACGACAATGCGCTGGATGAAGCCACGCAACTGGTGTTGCATGCCCTGCATCTGCCGCACGACTTGAGCCCGGCCTACGGTCAGGCGCGCTTGTTGGCCGACGAAAAGGCTGCGGTGCTGACGCTGTTCGAGCGCCGCATCAATGAACGTATTCCGGCCTGTTATCTCACTGGCGAGGCCTGGTTCGCCGGGCTGAGTTTCAAGAGCGACCCACGTGCGCTGGTGCCGCGCTCACCGATCGCCGAGCTGATCGAGGCCGGCTTCGAGCCGTGGCTCGGCGAGCGTGAGGTGCATCGGGTGCTGGACCTGTGTACCGGTTCAGGGTGTATCGCGCTGGCGATGGCGCATTATCGGCCGGATTGGGACGTGGACGGTATCGACCTGAGTGTTACGGCGCTGGCGCTGGCCGAAGAAAACCGCGAGCGCTTTGCCGTGCACAACTGCCGCCTGCTGCACTCGGATCTGTTCGCGGCGGTGGCGGGCGAGGTTTACGATCTGATCGTCAGCAATCCGCCCTATGTCACCCACGCACAAACCGATGCCTTGCCGGCGGAATACGCGCATGAGCCGGAGCTGGGTTTGCGCGCCGGTGATGACGGCCTCGATCTGGCACTGAAGATACTGCGCGACGCGCCGGCGCATCTGAGCGACAACGGGCTGCTGATTTGCGAAGTGGGCGAGAGCGAGCAGGCGCTGGTGGCATTGCTGCCGGAGCTGCCGTTCGCGTGGTTCGAGTTCCGGGTGGGCCAGATGGGTGTGTTCGTGATCGAACGCGATGATCTGGTGCATCATCATGAACGAATCAAGGCGTTGGCGGATGCGCGTTGACGGGTGGCCGGGCGCGGCGTTGTCGCCCGGAGTAGCGCGCAGCGCGTATTCCGGGAGTGGGTTCGGGCGTTGGCCCGGTCCCGGATTTCGGCCTGCGGCCTAATCCAGGCTACGCCTTTCCTCGCAATGACGACCCGTTCAGCGTTTCACGCCAACGATGGATAACGTATGTCAAGCAACACATTCGGGAAATTGCTGAGCGTCACCACCTTTGGCGAAAGCCACGGGCCGGCGATTGGCTGCGTGGTGGATGGCTGCCCGCCGGGGCTTGCACTGAGCGCGGAGCTGTTTGCCAGCGATCTGGCGCGCCGTGCCACCGGCAAATCGCGGCATGTATCGCAACGCCACGAGGCCGATGCCGTGGAAATACTGTCCGGAGTCTACGAGGGCCTCACCACCGGCACCCCGATTGCGTTGCTGATCCGCAACACCGACGCGCGCAGCAAGGATTACGTCGCCATCGCGCAGCAATTCCGGCCCGGTCACGCCGATTACACCTACTGGCAGAAATACGGCATCCGCGATCCGCGTGGCGGTGGCCGCAGTTCGGCACGTGAGACCACGATGCGCGTTGCCGCTGGTGTCATCGCCAAACGCTGGCTGGCGCAGCAGTACGGCATTCAGGTGCGTGCCCGCATGGCCGCGGTTGGTACCTTGCAGCCAGCGGCCGTCGATTGGGCGGTGGTTGAAGACAATGGTCTGTTCTGGCCGGATGCCGCGCAGGTGTCGGAGCTGGAAAAATATCTCGATGCGCTGCGCAAGTCCGGCGATTCGGTCGGCGCACGGGTGGATGTGCAGGCGATCGCGGTGCCGCCGGGCTGGGGCGAACCGATCTATGGCAAACTCGACGCCGAAGTGGCGGCGGCGATGATGTCGATCAATGCCGTCAAGGGCGTGGAAATTGGCGACGGCTTTGCCAGCGTGGCGCAGCACGGCAGCGAGCATCGTGACGAAATGCTGCCGCAAGGGTTTTTGAGCAACCATGCCGGCGGTATTCTCGGTGGCATTTCCAGTGGCCAGAGCGTGTGCTGCTCGGTGGCTTTCAAGCCCACGTCCAGCCTGCGCCTGCCGGCACGTGGTATCGATCTTGATGGTGCGCCGGTTGCCGTGGTCACCACCGGCCGGCACGACCCGTGTGTCGGCTTGCGTGCGCCGCCGATCTGCGAGGCGATGATGGCGCTGGTGTTGATGGATCAAGCGCTGCGTCACCGCGCCCAGTGCGCCGATGTTGGCGCGGTATCGCCGCGCATAGCCGCTGCCGCAGCGGCCAACCTGAACGATGCGCACCACGAAGGAAGCAAGTAATGAGCAAGCTTTACACAGTCGCCATTGTCGGCGCCACCGGCACGGTCGGCGAAACCATGCTGTCGATTCTGGCCGAGCGCTCGTTTCCGGTCGGAAAACTGATCGCATTGGCGAGCGAGCGCTCGGTGGGCGACACCGTCAGCTTCGGCGCGCGCAAGGTGGACGTGCGCGATCTGGCCACGTTCGACCCAAGCGGAGTGGACATTGCGCTGTTTTCGGCGGGTGCTGGCGTTTCGCTGGAATACGCACCGAAGTTTGTCGCCGCCGGTGCGGTGGTGATCGACAACAGTTCGGCGTTTCGTTATGACGATGACGTGCCGCTGGTGGTGGCCGAGGTCAACCCCGAGGCCATGGCCAATCGTCCGCGCGGCATCATCGCCAACCCGAACTGCTCAACCATGCAATTGCTGGTGGCGCTGGCGCCGATCCATCGCGCGGTCGGTATCGAGCGCATCAATGTCGCCACCTATCAGTCGGTGTCCGGCGCCGGCCGCTTGGCGATGGAGGAACTGGGCAAGCAGACCGCCGCCATGCTCAGTTTTCAGAACGTCGAGAGCAAAAAGTTTCCGCTGCAGATCGCATTCAACCTGATTCCGCACATTGACGAGTTTCAGGACAACGGCTACACCAAGGAAGAGATGAAGGTGGTCTGGGAGACGCACAAGATTCTTGGCGATTCCAGTATTCGGGTCAATGCCACCGCCGTGCGGGTGCCGGTATTCTATGGCCATTCCGAGGTCGTCAACATCGAAACCCGTGCGCCGATCAGCGCCGCGCAGGCGCGAGCACTGCTGGAAGAGGCGCCAGGCGTGATCGTGGTGGACGAGCCGGTAGCCGGCGGTTACCCGACGCCGGTCAGCCATGCCGCCGGCACCGATGCGGTCTACGTGGGGCGGATTCGCGCGGATTTGTCGCACCCGCGCGGATTGAACCTTTGGGTGGTCTCGGACAATATTCGCAAAGGCGCGGCGCTCAATGCGGTTCAGTTGGCCGAGCATCTGGTTCGTGAACGTTCCTGAACGTATAGTGTTGTCGTGTGGCGGGATGGCATTGACTCACGGCGAGGCACGGTTGTGCCGCGTGGCAGATTGATGAAGGGACGGTGCACGCCCACCATGGGCGACACCAGTGGTTACCGGGGAGAATGCAGGTGAAGCAAACGAAGCTGCAACTGTCGCTGGCGGTATCTCTGGCTCTGGCCAGCGGGCCCTTGCTGGCATTGGGTCTGGGCCAGATCGAGGTCAAGTCGCGCTTGAGCCAACCGTTGTTGGCGGAAATCCCGATCGCCAGCTCGAATCCGGGGGAATTGGACTCGTTGTCGGTGGCACTGGCATCGCCCGAGGCGTTTGCGCGGGTTGGGCTGGACCGGCCCTTGTTCCTGGCCGCCAATCTCGAGTTCAGTGTCGGTCGCAATGAACGCGGCGAAAACGTGATTCGCGTGTCCACCAGCAAACCGGTTGACGATCCGTTCGTGAGTTTTCTGCTGGAAGCCGATTGGGGCAGCGGCAAGCTGGTTCGCGAGTTCAGCGTGTTGCTGGACCCGCCCTATCTGGCGCCGTCGCCGCGCGCGCCGGTCAGTCCGGCGCGTGTCGTTGCGGCCCCTGCGACCGTGGCGCGGCCAGTCCCCGCTCCCTTGCCGAACGCGCCCGTGCCGCCGGCGGTGCCGACGGTGACCGCGGTATCGCTGCCGGCCAGCGGCTCGCCACAGGTCAGCAACGGCCAGTTCGGGCCGGTCGTCAGTGGACAGACGCTGTCGCAGATCGCCAACCGCCTGCGCCCGGCCGGCGTTGGCCTGAATCAGATGATGGTGGCCTTGTTGCGCGCCAATGCATCGGCCTTCATCGATGGCAATATCCATCAACTCAAGCGTGGTGCCATCCTGCGTATCCCTGGCAGTGATGAACTGGCAGTGCTGAGCGCTGCCGATGCCGCCGCGATCGTGCGTGAGCAGACCGAAGCCTGGCAGAATGCGCGTGAGCCGCAATTGCAGCCGATCGACAGCCGCTCGGCAACGGCCGCTGCGCCAGCGCGCGCCACGCCGGCCGCCGACGGTCGTCTCAGCATCGTGCCGCCGTCCGGCGCACAGGCCCGCGCCAGCCAGTCCGGTGCCAGCGCCGCGGGCGAGGGCGCAGAACTGCGTGCGCAGTTGAGTGAGGCCCATGAAAATCTGGCGGCGCGCGATGGCGAGATCAAGGAGCTGCGCTCGCGGGTTACCGATCTGGAGAAGCTGCGCGACAGCAACACCAAGCTGGTTGCGCTCAAGGACAGCGAATTGGCTGACCTGCAACAGCGCCTGCGTGAGCTTGAACAGGCGCGCAAGGCCGATGCCGAGCGTGCCGCATCTGCTGCGTCGGCCGATACGGGGGCAGTAGCTGCCGACACGGATGCTCCCGATACCGCTGCCGCGCCGAGCCAGACGACAGCTGCGCCGAGCGCAGCGGTTACCCGGCCGGCGACGGTGGCTGGCGAAAAACCGCCAGCGCCCACACCGCCGCCTGCGGCGGCGCCGGCGACACCTTGGTACATGCAGACCATGACGCTGGCGGGTATCGCCGTTCTGGTGGTGGGCCTGCTCAGCTTGTTGCTGTTGCGGCGCAAGCCCAAGGTCACTTCCGGCGTCGGCGCGGCGCGCAAGCGTGGCAGTGATGCCGGTTCGCTGGCGGCCAGCATCGATGCCCTGCGCGCCAGCCCGCAAGCAGAAACGGCTGAGGCCAGTGAATCGCCGGCCGGGTTCGATGAGGATCATCTGCGCGAGTTGCGTGCCAATGCAGTGATGCGCCCGGAGCAACTGGAAGCGCATCTGGCGTTGCTGCGCTTCCTGCATGCCAACGACATGGCTGAAGCATTTGCAGATGCTGCCACCGACATGTTGCCGCATGTGCTCGATCCCAATGGCCCGCAGTGGCGCGAGGCATGCGCCATGGGCGATAGCCTGATGCCTGGCAATGCATTGTTCGCGATTGCGCCGGCGCAAGCTGCTGACGATGGCGCGGATGGTGACGCCCTGGGCGATGCGCCGAGCGCGCCCGCCGCGGCGCAGGCGCAGTCCAGTGCCGCTTCGGACGAAGATTTCGAGCGAGCGCTTGCCGATCTGGACGCCACACTTCCGCTGCCCGAGTCGTCCGCGACATCGGCCTGGGATGATGGCGATGCGGCTGCCAGCGCAGCAAATGCCCAGGATCTGGTGTCGCCCGCCGCGCATGAGGCATCGCTGCAAGCGGCCGCTGCGCCCGACACGGCCGGCAGTGGCACGCTCTACGACGCTGACGATGGCCTCGCTGACGGCACTGACGATGCCTCGGAAACCAAGCTCGACCTGGCGCAGGCATACATTGATATTGGTGACAATGAAGCGGCCCACGCCTTGCTCGATGAGGTGTTGACCGAGGGTAACGCGGCGCAGCGGTTGCGCGCCGAGCGCTTGCTCGCCGATCTGCGCTGACGTGGTCGCGGGTTGCCATCATCGGTGCCACGCGGGCACCGGGGTCGCAGCCCTTGGCATGCTGTGGCGGCGTGCGCAGCGATGATCGGTCGTATTGCGTTGGGTGTCGAATACGACGGTAGTGGGTTTCTGGGTTGGCAGCGGCTTGCTCACGGCAACACCGTGCAACTGGCGCTGGAGCAGGCGTTGTCGTTTGTCGCCGATGCACCACTGGCGGTAACCTGTGCCGGGCGCACCGATGCCGGCGTGCACGCCGGTTGCCAGGTGGTGCACTTTGATGCACCGTGCGAGCGGCCACTGCGGGCGTGGTTGATGGGCGCCAATGCGCACATGAGCCACGCCGTCAGCGTGCGGTGGGCGGTGCCGGTGGCGTACGCGTTTCACGCGCGGTTCTCGGCGGTTGCGCGACGCTATCGCTATCGCATCAGCAATCGACCGGTGCGGCCGGCGATCGGTCGCGATTACCTTGCCTGGGAACGCCGTGCGCTGGATGCAATCGCCATGCATCGCGCCGCCCAGGCATTGCTGGGCGAACACGATTTTGGCGCCTT
>PFJA01000053.1 GCA_002782905.1 Lysobacterales bacterium CG_4_10_14_3_um_filter_64_11 | reverse complement strand
GGCGAAACCCATCAGGCAGCCGACCAGCCCCCACAACATGCCTTGCGGGAAGGTGATCGCAAACGGGTTGCGCGGCCCGCGGCGGTTGCTCTGCACGGATTGGGTACGCACTTTCAGCGGCTGCCACGCGGGCAAATCCTGGCCGCCAGCCGTCGTGGCTGGTGTATCCGTTGGCAAGCTTTCGAGCGCATCAAACAAGGCATCGAAGCGCTGGCGTTGGTCATCGGCCATGCCTGCCGTATCGCGGCGCGCGCTCTGTAGCCACGGCGAATCCTTGTTCACCCGCGTCATCTTGCGGCCCATATCCTGCGACGCCACCTGCATCAACAAGCCTTCCAGCATGCCGATCTCGGCTTTTCGACTGGGGTCGATCAGCACGTCCACGGCGGCCGGCTCGCCGTAGAACAGGCGCTCGCTGGCCGCACCGTAACCGGCGGGAATGTCGATCAGGGCGATGGCGCGGCCGCGTTTGACCTGCTCGGCGGCTTCGCTGCGCTCGGCGCGCTCGACATCCACCGAATCAAGCACCAGCAATCCGGAAGCCAGCGCCTGCGACGCTTCAGTCTGATCGTGATCGCTGACCAGCACGCGCATTTTGGCGCGCTCACCCTCGCCGCCGAACATCAGCCCGAAGCCGACCGCCATCAGCACCGGCCACACGAAGATAAAAAACAGCGTGCCCCGATTGCGCAGCAACAGGCGCAAATCCTTTATCGCAATCGCCAGGATGGCATGCATCAGGCATCGTCCCGTAGTTGCCGACCGGTGAGCGAAAGAAACACCTGTTCCAGCGTTGGCCGACGCATCTGGAACGCGTCGAGCGGCCCCTTGGCCAGCTCGGCGGTGAGCAGTTGCAACGGGTCATCGCCGTGCAGGGTTTCGCTGTGGCCACCGCGTTCGACGCTCAGCTGGGCCTCGCCGCCATGCTCGCGCAGCAAGCCATCCAGCGTTCCCATCGCCAGCACACGGCCTTGATCGACGATCGCGATGCGCTCACACAGGCGCTCGGCTTCTTCCATGTAGTGCGTGGTGTAGAGCACGGTATGGCCGGCCTGTTTGAGCGCCAGCACATTGTCGAAAATCGCATTGCGCGATTGCGGGTCCACCCCAACGGTGGGCTCGTCGAGCAACACCAATGCCGGTTCGTGCACGATCGCGGCGGCAATGTTCAAACGCCGCTGCATGCCGCCGGAATAGCTGGAAACCCGATCATGCTGGCGATCTTCCAGCGCCACGAAGCACAACGCCGCGGCCACCCGCTCGCGGCGATGCGCGCCGCGAAGGCCGAACGTCTGTGCAAAGAAATCGAGATTCTCGCGCCCGCTCAAATCCTCGTACAGCGACAACTTCTGCGGCGCGATGCCGCAGCGCTGCCGCACTGCCGGGTCGCGCGGATCGCCGCCCAGCACGCGCAGCGAACCGCTGTCGGCGGCAAGCAGGCCGGCAACGATATGCATGGTGGTGGTCTTGCCGGCACCGTTGGGGCCGAGCAGGCCAAACACCTCGCCGCGCCGCACCTGCAAGCTCAATTCCGCCAGTGCGACGCGCTCGCCATAGCGCTTGCCGACACCGGTCAACGTGATTGCGGCGGTGTTGGCGTCCATGGGCATCCTGCGGGTTGACGGCGCATACTCGCCAATGGATGGGCTGCCCAACAATGCCAAAAGTCACTGACAGCCTTTATCGGCCCTGCCAGGTGCGGTGGATGCGTGCTGAGCCACTTCAAATTGGCGGGATTGAAATGGCCATTTGGCGCATCGCCGTGTTCGGTGCCCTATTGCGGTGACGGCAGCCATCGCATCCGCGTGCCGACAGGTATGGGCATCAGCGGATCGGCAGCAGGCTTTGCATTCATCGCACCACTCCAAGGCATCAAACGCGCTGCGCCATCTCCCGCACCTGCTCACTGGTCAGCGCACGGCTGAGCTCGCGCAAATGCCAACTCAACGCGGATACCACATCGTCCGCGCTGAGCAACCCGCACAGTTCACCCGCCGTACCGAGCACCGGCAAGCGCCGGATACCGGTTTCGCGCATTCGCTTGAGGGCATCGAACAGGTCATCGTTTTCCGTACAGGTGACGACCGGCTGCGACATCACATCGCCAACCGTCAGCACGTCGGCATCGATGCCGGGCGACACCACCGACACCACAATATCGCGGTCGGTGAGAATGCCCACCGGGATGCGCTCGCCGCTCGCGCGCTCAACCACCACCAGACAACCGACATGCAGACGACGCATGCGATGCGCCGCCTCGCGGATCGAGATGTCGGGAGCGATATCAACCACGTCACGGGTGCAGACCTCATCGATGTGCATACTCGCCCCGACGTGTCATGAGTGCGTTGAGCACAGCATACGCTGCCAGCGAACGGCGGCATCCACCACGATCAAGGCGCGCCGGCGGCAGCGGTCTACAATGGGTGGTTTATGGCCAAACCCGGCAAGCGAGCCATGCCCGCCTTCGATCAATTGACACTGAGCACCCCGCGCCTGTGCCTGCGGCCGCTGCGCTTGGGCGATGCGCAGGCACTGTTTGCGATCCACGGCGATGCCCGCGTGGTGCGCTACTGGAGCACCCAGCCGTGGACATCGCTTGATCAGGCGCGGGCGTTGATCGACGCCGATCTCAAGGCATTGCCGGTTGGCGAGTACGTGCGCCTGGCGTTGGAATTGCGCGCCACTGGCGATGTGATCGGCACATGCAGCCTGTTTCATCTGGCACCGCAGTGCCGGCGTGCCGAAATGGGCTACGCGCTGGCGCACGCGCACTGGGGCGCCGGGCTGATGCACGAAGCGCTCAGCGCCTTGCTGCACTATGGTTTCGGTGTGCTCGGCCTCAATCGTGTCGAAGCCGATGTCGATCCGCGCAATGCACCGTCCGTGCGCAGCCTGCAACGGCTGGGGTTCCTCCACGAAGGCCACTTGCGCGAGCGCTGGATCGTCGCCGACGAAGTGTCCGACAGCGACC
>PFJA01000220.1 GCA_002782905.1 Lysobacterales bacterium CG_4_10_14_3_um_filter_64_11 | reverse complement strand
GTAGTTGCCCTTGAAATGGCAGGTGTCCACTTCGATCGATTCGATGATGCCCGGATGCGCCAGGGCGAGGATGCACCAGTCGTTGCCGGGTTCGCGCCGGCGCCGGGTTTCCCAGCCATCGCCCATGTCGATGCCACGCCCGGGCAGCAGCAGGTTGCTGGCCAGGCCAAAGTGCTGGTTGTTTGCCGCCACCACGGTGCCGCCGTGCAGCGCGCTGAGCAGGTCGATCAGGCCGTCGCTGTCGCACGCGTCCTTGTCGAACTGCGGCGTCCCGTACACGCGCAGCCGCGCCAGACCGCCGTCCGGCAGCAGGTTGACGCGGACATGGGTACACGGGCGTGGATCGGCAATGGCGTAGTAATGGTGTTGGTTGCCGCCCAGCTTGCTGGCCGGCAGCAGCGTGAACCACTCGCTGCGCGCATCGGCATCGCCATCGGCAACGCAGCAGCCCTCCACTGACGCTGCGGGTGGGTAGTTGCCGGTGAAGTGGCTGGTGTCCAGATCGATGCCGTGGATGCGGCCCGGACGGGCGAGGCGCACGATGCACCAGTCGTGGCCGGCGCCGCGCTTGCGCCGGCTCTCCCAGCCGTCCATCCACTTGCCGTTGCTGTCGTACTTGCCGGGCACGAACACCGCCGGCTCGGGGTTGAGCATGCGTGTCATCGCCGCGAAAAAATCGTCGCTGCAGGCCAGTGCCGTGGCGCCGAGGCGGGCATCGGCGAGGTTGACATGGCAATGGCTGAACGCGGGAGCAGCGGGGTCGATTGCAGGCACGGCCATGGCGGTTTATTCCTCGATCAGGTCGGACAGACGCAAGTGCGCGATGCGCGCGATCTGCCGCAACGCTTCATCGTGTTCGTGCTCAGGGGCGTTGTGCAAGCGCTGCGCCATGTTGGCGATGATACTGTCGCGGCTGTGGCCGCGCACCGCAAGGATAAAGGGAAAGCCGAACCGCTGCTGGTAGCCAACGTTGAGTTCGCCAATGCGCGCAAACTCGGCGGGTGAACACTGATCCAGCCCGGCGCCGTGTTGCTCGCTGCGCGACGCTGCGGTCATTTCATCGCGGATCGCCGCCTTGCCGGCCAGTTGCGGATGGGCGCGGATCAGCGTCAATTGCTCGGCGGTGCTGGCGGTATCGACCACCGCGCACATCGCGTCATGCAGCGCGGCCGTGTCGGCGAACGGCCGCTGCGCGACTACGCGCTCGGCCACCCACGGCGAATGCTCGAAGATGCCGCCGAGCTGCGCCACGAACGCGGCGTGATCGAGAGCGTTGAGCTGGTCGAGGGTCATGGTGCCGGATGCCGCTGCTGCCAGTGGCGGGCGATCTCGATGCGCCGGCACACCCACACCCGCTCGTGTTTTTCGATGTGATCGAGAAAGCGTTGCAGGGCAATGAAACGGCCGGGGCGGCCGAGAATGCGGCCGTGCATGCCGATCGACAACATGCGCGGGCTGTGCTCGCCTTGCGCGTACAGCACATCGAAGCTGTCGCGCAGGTAGTCGAAGAAGTGGCCGGCGGTATTGAAGCCCTGTGCCATCGCGAAGCGCATGTCGTTGCAATCGAGCGTATACGGCACCACCAGGTGCGGGCGGGTGCTGCCATCGGCCAGCGCCACCTGCGTCCAGAACGGCAGTTCGTCGCCGTAGTAATCCGAGTCGTAGGCAAAGCCGCCGTGTTCGACCACCAGGCGCCGGGTGTTGGGGCTGTCGCGCCCGGTGTACCAGCCCAGCGGCGCGCTGCCGGTCAGTTCGCGGTGAATCTGCACCGCCCGCGCGATGTGTTCGCGTTCGACCTCGGGCGCGATGTTCTGGTAATGAATCCAGCGCCAGCCGTGCGAGGCGATCTCGTGGCCGGCGTCGAGGCACGCCAAGGTGAGTTCGCGATTGCGCTGCATCGCCATCGCCACGCCGAACACGGTCAGCGGCAGGCCGCGGCGCGCGAACTCATCGAGGATGCGCCAGCCGCCGACGCGGCTGCCGTATTCGTAGATCGACTCCATGCTCAGGTGCCGGTCCGGGTAGCTGGCCGCGCCGATGATCTCCGACAAGAACTGCTCGCTGCCGGGATCGCCGTGCAGCACACAATTCTCGCTGCCTTCTTCCAGGTTCAACACGAATTGCACGGCAATGCGCGCTCGGCCCGGCCAATCGGCGAAAGGCGGGGTACGGCCGTAGCCGGTCAGGTCACGCGGGTAGTCGGAGGTTACTGGCATCGACGCGGTGCTTCAGGCAGGGCAGTGCCCTAGTGTAGTGCGTCGTGGGTCGGCAGGGCGGGTTCGCGGGTATCGCATATGTACGCCAACGGACAGAGCAGGTGCGCTACGGCAGGTATAAAGAACACTCGCCGAGCCTCCCGGCTGCGCCGTCACGGCGCGACGAAATCGAAGGTACATCGGCAGTGCTACATGAAATGTCGCACCGCAGGTTCGATGCGGGCATCGACTCATCAACCAGAAGGCGGCCTTGCGTTGCAGGAATTACGTCGAGATTCGCGTTTTTGCCGCATCGCCGCGCCCGCGATTGATGCGTCGAGCGCACGGCGATGACACTGCACTCGTCAATCCGCGCGGTAAGGCGGCTTGCCGCGAAAGTCCGCGACCGCTGGCGCAAAAAACATACCGGCTCACCCGGAACCAATACCCAGGCACCGCTGCGCGCTGAATTGTTCAGTGCCGATCAGATGGAGCAGCATGGCTGGGTATTGGCCTCGTCGCATGTGCTCGGTGGCGCCGGACGGCCGGGTCGTCTGTTGCGGCGCCTGGCGGAGAACGAGAAAGCGCTGATCGCCAGCCATGCGCTGCTGACCGCAGCGGCCAAGGCGCGTTTGGCGATCGCACCGGCAGGGGAGTGGTTGCTCGACAATTTTTACCTGATCGAAGACCAGATCCACACCGCTCGTCAGCACCTGCCCCATCGCTACAGCCGCGAATTGCCGTGCCTGACGAGCAAGCCATCGCAGGGGCTGCCGCGTGTGTACGACCTCGCCTTGGAAGCCATTGCGCACGGAGACGGGCGGGTAGACGCGGAGTTGCTGGGCCGTTTCGTTGCCGCCTATCAGACCGTCGCACCGCTGGCCTTGGGTGAATTGTGGGCCATTCCGATCATGCTGCGGCTGGCGCTGATCGAGAACCTGCGCCGGGTGGCGGCGCGCATCAGTGCGGATCGCAAGTGCGTCAACCTGGCGCAGGACT
>PFJA01000237.1:2551-3246 GCA_002782905.1 Lysobacterales bacterium CG_4_10_14_3_um_filter_64_11 | reverse complement strand
ACCGTCTGCGAACCGACCTTGTCGGCACGGATCACCAGTGCGCCGGTGCCGTTCAGGGTGGCGCCGATCACGGTGGCACCGGCCTGCTTTTCAACCGGCGTCGGCTCACCGGTCAGCATCGACTCGTCGACGTGCGAGTGGCCTTCGAGCACTTCGCCATCCACCGGCACTTTCTCGCCGGGGCGCACGCGCAGGCGGTCGCCGACGTGGACATGGCTCAGTTCGATATCTTCCTCGCTGCCATCGTCGCGCAGCCGGCGCGCGGTCTTGGGCACGAGCCCGAGCAGCGCCTTGATCGCCGCTCCGGTCTTCGAGCGCGCGCGCAGCTCCAGCACCTGGCCGAGCAAGGTCAGCGACACGATCACCGCCGCCGCCTCGAAGTACACGCCGACCCGGCCGTGTTCGCGGAACGAGGCCGGGAACAGCTCCGGCGCGAGCGTCGCCACCACGCTGTAACCGAATGCCGCCGCCACGCCGATGCCGATCAGCGTCCACATGTTGGGTGCGCGGTTGCGGATCGACGCGATGCAACGAACGAAGAATGGCCAGCCGGCCCACAGCACCACCGGCGCACTCAACGCCAGCTCGACCCAACTGCGCACGTCGGCCGATAGCTGCGGCAGGCGATGGCCGAACATCGCCAACGCCAGCACCAGCGCCGACAACGGCAGCGTCCACCAAAAGCGCCGGCTGAA
>PFJA01000237.1:0-2537 GCA_002782905.1 Lysobacterales bacterium CG_4_10_14_3_um_filter_64_11 | reverse complement strand
GGTTGTCGTCCTCCTGAAGGCTCGGCAACTCCGGCTCCAGCGCCATGCCGCAGATCGGGCACGCGCCGGGATGATCCTGCCGGATTTGTGGATGCATCGGGCAGGTGTACACCGCGCCGCTCACGGCCGGCGCCGCAGGCGCTTGCGGTTGTGGCGAGAGGTAGCGTGTGGGGTCGGCGACGAAGCGATCATGGCAGCGCGCCGAACAAAAGTGATAGGTCGTAGCGTCGAATTCGGCTTGCTGCTTCGAGCTGACCGGATCGACCTTCATGCCGCACACCGGATCGATGGCCGTCGCAGCACCGCTGGCCGGCGCGTGCTCGCCGCAACAGGCCGATTTGCCGGCAGGCGGCTGCGCTTGTCGGCGCACGGGTTCAGTGCCGGAGCGTGACGGATGATCGGGCATGGCGATACCACCTCAATGTGTAGCAAAAAGCACACGAACGATAGCAGCCCACACGGCAAGATGCAGCGTTGGCGGTCAACTCACCGACGCCATTGAACCTATCCTCGCCTGCCGGCTCAAACCGGAATCCATTGCGCCTCATGTCAATGCATGCACAATACTCCTGCCACGCACCCGTATGGAGTTCACCAGCGGGCGATAAACGTTACGGGGGTAACGTGATGAGTTTTGCTTTGCGCGTCGGGCAGGGTTCCCTTGCAGCGCAGATGGTTGATGGCGGAGGTCGGTCATGAGCGCTGTGCGCGAGCGGATCGAGCAGCTTGGCCGCTATCGCCTGCGCATCGTGCTGGTCGGTGGTTTTGGCGGTCTGTTCGTGCTGATGCTGCTGGCCTTGGCATTCAGCGCCTGGGCGCTGGCACTGAGCCAGCGCGATCAATCCTTGATGGCCGATCTGCGCCGTCTGGATACCCTGGTTGCGCGCTACCATGCCGATGCCGAGCGTTATTTGCGCAATGCGCCACGCGACTACCCCGATTACTTCCGCGACACCACGCTGTATTTCGCGCAACTCAAGGAGGATGTCGAACAGGTCGATAATTTGCTGGCTGCATTGGCCGATCAACACGCGCGCATGCAACAAACGCCATGGGCCTTGCTGCTGCTGGGGCCGTCCGCCACCGGCAGCGACCCCCGATTTGATCCGTTGCGGGAGTTCTGGCGCAGCTATCGCGCCCAGTTGCAGCAAGCGCTGGGGCCGGACGCCGATGAGCCGCGGCTGGAATGGGCGGCGCGCTACATCGTCGAGCAATCCGCCACCCTGGCCGAACGGATTTCCGGCATCAGTGTGTCGCTGCAACAGGTGATCAAATCGCACCAACGTCATGCCCGCCTGATCGGCCAATGGGGCGTGATGTTGACATTGATCCTGAGCGGGCTGGGAATCGTGCTGCTGATCCAGATTCTGACGCGCCGCCTCGGCGCCACCCAATTTGGCTGTGAACAGATTGCACGCGGCTATTTCGGCCATCAGATCCCGGACCGATCAAACGACGAACTGGCTTCGCTCAATCGCGCAATCAACACCGTATCCACCCGCATGGGCGCGGTGCTGCGCCTGCTCGATGGCATTCAACGCGGAGCAGACCTGCGTGCCACGGCGCGCGAGGTACGCGATGCGCTGGGCGCCTTTTTGCCTGCCGACTGGCTGGGCCTGTACGACAACGACCCGGACTCACGCAGTGTGCAGTTGCGCGAGCAATTCCCGGAGCTTGCCAGCCAGGGCATCGAACTGGCCGAGCAATCGGATTTGCACAGCAGCAAACGTTTTGCCCTGCACGAAGCCAGTTTTGCGCTGCCCGGCCTGAACCAGGCGCTTGCGGCGCGTGGTTATCAAACCACACTGGCGCTGAGCCTGCCGAGTGAATCCGGGCCGGGCTTCACCTTGCTGCTGGCGGCGCACGCCGCCCATGCATTTTCCCATGACGCGCAAACCCTGCTGGTCAATCTGGCACCGGTGATCGCGCACGGTTTCGAGAAGAGTGCGCTATCGGAGCAGTTGCTGCTGGCGGCCGTGAATGGCCTATCCAAACTGGCCGAGAGCCGCGACCCGGAAACCGGCAATCACCTGATCCGGATGAGCCATTACGCGCACGCCATCGCCCGGCAATGCCTGGACTCCAACGACGAGGCGACGACACTACCGCCCGGTTTCGCCCGCGATGTGTTGCGCTTTGCCTCGATGCACGACATCGGCAAGGTCGGCGTACCCGACTCGATCCTGCTCAAGCCCGGCCAATTGTCCGATGCCGAGCGCACCGAGATGCGAATGCACCCGCTGATCGGCGGCAGCGTGCTGCGTGCCTGCGCCGGCCAGTTGCCGGAAAGCTCGCGTGACCTGTTCAAGGTCGCCATCGATATCGCCGAAGGTCATCACGAATGGTTCGATGGCAACGGCTACCCGCTCGGTGTCAGCGGCCGCGACATCCCGCTGGCGGCGCGCATCGTCGCGGTCGCCGACGTGTTCGACGCGTTGACTTCGAAGCGGCCGTACAAGGAAGCCTGGTCGTTGCAACGCAGCCTGAACTACCTGCGCGAGCAGGCCGGCAAGCATTTCGATCCATCGGTGGTCGCC
>PFJA01000105.1:2675-3193 GCA_002782905.1 Lysobacterales bacterium CG_4_10_14_3_um_filter_64_11 | reverse complement strand
ATCAGAATGCGATTTCAAAGCCCACGGCAATGCGATCGACGTCGAAACCGCGAAACGCGTACCGATCCAGATTCAGGCTTAGGCTGTAGCGCTGCGTGAAGGCGTAGCCGACACCGAGGCCGTAATAAAGCTCGGTACTCGTGCCCAGCGCGGCGGCATCGCCACGGTGCAGTCCGCCGCGCAATTGACCGAAGAACCCTCCATCGCCCAGCGCCGTGCGCGCGGCGAGACCCAGTTCCACGCTATCGAGGTCAAGATCGAACGGAGGAAAGACCACTGCAGGGCAAACCCGTCCAGACGGACAGCGGTTTGGATCAATTGCAAACTCACCAAACCGGTTGTAACCGGTTGCCAGTGCCAGCCAAGGCAGTACGCGCCAGCCGAGGCCAATGCCAAACCCCGTTTCGCTGTTGTTGCCAAACCCGCCATCGGCGTTGCTGGGTTCGGAGCTGCCGACACTGCCACGCACAAAAAAGCCGCTGCCTTGTGCATGCACGGCGCTGGCAAAAAGGGCAAAA
>PFJA01000105.1:0-2643 GCA_002782905.1 Lysobacterales bacterium CG_4_10_14_3_um_filter_64_11 | reverse complement strand
ACGCATACGTTATTTCCTTAGCGCTTGCCAGACTCGGCGGCGTCGTGCCTGTGCACTCTACACCGGCGTGGTTGCAATCGGTTAATCATCATCGGCACGGAGCATGTGCATGCCTGCCACAGGCAAAGAGCGCGATCGGATTTCGTGTTGCGCCATCGCCAGCAGCACTTCCGGGTTACCGCCTGCGGCCTTCGACCCGGGCTACCACAACGCAATGTCCGAAGCTGTGGCGGCCCGGGTTATCCCTCCCGGGTTACCGCCTGCGGCCTTCGACCCGGGCCACACCTATCGATTCGCGCACGATTACACCAGGTCGAAGCGATCAAGATTCATCACCTTGCCCCAGGCCGCCACGAAGTCGTGCACGAATTTTTCCTGCGCGTCGCTGGCGGCATACACCTCGGCCAGTGCGCGCAGTTGCGCGTTCGAGCCGAACACCAGATCGACGCGAGTGCCGATCCATTTTTCCGCGCCGGTGTTGCGGTCGACACCGACAAAGGTATCCGCGTCCGCCGAGGTCGGCTTCCATTCGGTTGCCATGTCGAGCAGGTTGACGAAGAAATCGTTGCTCAGTATCCCCGGGCGCCGGGTAAACACACCGTGCTGCACTTTGCCGACGTTGGCGTCGAGCACACGCAGGCCGCCGATCAGCACGGTCATTTCCGGCGCGCTCAGGGTCAGCAACTGCGCCTTGTCGAGCAGCAGTTCTTCGGCGCTGACCGAATAGTTGCCCTTCTGGTAGTTGCGAAAGCCATCGGCGATCGGTTCGAGCACGGCGAAGGACTCCACATCCGTTTGCGCTTGCGAGGCGTCCATGCGGCCCGCTGTGAACGGAACCGTCACGCTTTGCCCGGCAAGCCCGGCAGCCTTTTCGACGCCGGCGCACCCGGCCAGCACGATGAGGTCGGCGAGCGAGATTTTCTTGCCGCCGGATTGCGCGCCGTTGAACTCGGCCTGGATGGCTTCCAGCCGGGCCAGCACCTTGGCCAGTTGCGCCGGCTCATTGGCTGCCCAGTCTTTCTGCGGCGCAAGCCGTATGCGCGCGCCGTTGGCACCGCCGCGTTTGTCGGAACCACGGAAGGTCGAGGCCGAGGCCCAGGCGGTGGCGACCAGCTCGGCGACACCAAGGCCGGATGCCAACACCGTGGCCTTGAGCGCGGCCACATCCGTGTCGTCGATCAGCGGGTGGTCGACGGCAGGAATCGGGTCCTGCCAGATCAGGTCTTGCGTCGGCACTTCGCGGCCGAGGTAGCGGGTTTTCGGGCCCATGTCGCGGTGCGTCAGCTTGAACCAGGCGCGTGCGAAGGCATCGGCGAACTCGTCCGGGTTGGCGAGAAAGTGGCGGGCGATTTTCTCGTAGGCCGGATCCATGCGCATTGCCATGTCGGCATCGGTCATGATGATCGGCACCTTTTTCGCGGCATCGTGCGCGGCCGGCGCCATGTTGCGGTCGGTCGCCTGCTTCGGTGTCCACTGCCAGGCACCGGCTGGGCTCTTGCAGTTCACCCAGTCGTTACCGAACAGGACTTCGAGGTAGCTCATGTCCCAGGTGGTTGGCGTGGGTGTCCACGAACCTTCCAAACCACTGCCGATCTGGTCGCCGCCCTTGCCACTTTTATAGCTGCTTTTCCAGCCAAGGCCTTGCTGTTCGAGGCCCGCAGCTTCCGGGGCAGCGCCGACCAACGCCGCATCGCCCGCGCCGTGGCACTTGCCAAAGGTGTGGCCACCGCAGGTCAGCGCCACCGTCTCGTAGTCGTTCATCGCCATGCGTGCGAAAGTCTCGCGCACGTCGCGGGCCGAGCCGAGTGTATCGGGTTGGCCACCGGGGCCTTCCGGGTTGACGTAAATCAGACCCATCTGCACGGCAGCAAGCGGATTCTCGAGATCGCGCTCGCCGCTGTAACGGTCCTTGTCGTCCAGCCATTTGCGCTCGTTGCCCCAATAAACATCGATTTCGGGCGCCCAGATGTCCTCACGGCCACCGGCAAAACCGAAGGTCTTGAAGCCCATCGATTCGAGCGCGACGTTGCCGGTCAGTACCAGCAGGTCGGCCCAGGAAATCTGCCTGCCGTATTTTTGCTTGATCGGCCACAGCAGACGCCGCGCCTTGTCGAGGTTGACGTTATCGGGCCAACTATTGAGCGGCGCGAAGCGCTGGTTGCCATGGCCAGCACCGCCACGGCCATCGCCGGTGCGATAGGTGCCGGCAGCGTGCCAGGCCATGCGAATGAACATCGGGCCGTAATGACCGTAGTCGGCCGGCCACCAGTCCTGCGAATCGGTCATCAGCGCGGTGAGGTCGCTCTTGAGCGCCGCAAGATCGAGCTTCTTGAATTCTTCGGCGTAGTTGAAGCCTGCCTGCATCGGGCTCGACGCGGGCGAGTGCTGGTGCAGGATTTCAAGATGCAGTTGGTTCGGCCACCACTGGTGATTCGCGGTGGCGCTTCCTGCTTTGTGTATAAATGGACATTTTGCTTCGGTAGACATGGCGCGCTCCTTGGAAGGTGGGTATCCCACTGCGGGATCATCCTGAGGCATCGGCAACGATAGATAAAATCGTTTGTTTATATGCTAACGATAGATTAGATATATCAATCTGGAGTCAGTAACCCGTCACTTGCCGTCTCGTGGTGTTGTAGCCCG
>PFJA01000161.1 GCA_002782905.1 Lysobacterales bacterium CG_4_10_14_3_um_filter_64_11 | reverse complement strand
GCGCCGCGAGGCTTCGTGGTGGGTCCAGTTGACCACGCGGCCGGTAACGAACTCGGCGTTGGGCACCAGGATTTCGATGTTGTCGTTGGTGGTGATGCGGGTAGCGCGGATGTTGATGTCGCTGACCTCGCCAGTGACTCCAGATTCAAGTTCGACGAAGTCGCCGACTTTCAGCGAGCCATCGAACAACAAAATCAGGCCGGAGATGAAGTTGCTGAAGATTGCCTGCAAGCCGAAGCCCAGACCCACGCCAATGGCCCCGGCGAACACCGCAAAACGGCTGACCGGAATACCCAGCAGGCTCAATGCAACCATCAATCCGGCGAGGACCAGCAAGTAATAGGTGATCCGCGACACGGTGTAAATCGCCGGGCGCAGGTTGCTCTCGCGGGTCGCGGCGTAACGGTCGAATGCACGGCGCAGGTAATGCCCGGCCAGCCATACCAGCAACAGGGTGCCCATGAACCCCAGCAACGCACCCACGCTGATATGGAAGCTGCCGATATGCAGCGCGTATTCCAGCATCTGGTTGATCCGATCCATCAGTCGGTTACAGCAGCAAGCGACGCAAGTCGGTGAGCGCGCGCGCCAGGAAGGCGGTGAAACGCGCCGCCGCGGCACCATCGATCACCCGGTGGTCGTAGCTCAGTGACAGCGGCAGCAACAGCCGTGGGATGAACTCGGTGCCGTTCCACAGCGGTTTGGTCTGCGCTTTGGAGACACCCAGAATGGCCACTTCCGGGGCGTTGATGATCGGCGTGAACGCGGTGCCGCCGATACCGCCGAGCGAGCTGATCGAGAAACAGCCGCCGCTCATGTCGGCCGGGCCGAGCTTCTTTTCGCGCGCCTTGACAGAGATTTCCGCCAGCTCTTTGGACAACGCCAGCAGACCTTTCTGGTCGGCATTGCGGATCACCGGCACCACCAGTCCATCCGGCGTATCGACGGCAATACCAATGTGGAAATATTTCTTCAGTACCAACTCGTCGCCGTCAAGTGAGGCGTTGAATGCCGGGTACTGTTGCAACGCTGCTACCACCGCCTTGATCAGGAACACCAACGGCGTCACCTTGACCTCTTTTTGTTCCTCGCCCAGACGTTTGCGGAAGGTTTCCATCTCGGTGATGTCGGCTTCATCGAACTGGGTGACGTGCGGAATCATCGCCCAGTTGCGCGCGAGGTTGGCGCCGGAAAGTTTGTTGATCCGCGATAGCGGCCGCCGCTCGATCTCGCCGAACTTGGCGAAGTCCACCTTCGGCCACGCAATCAGGTTCAGGCCACCGCCGGTCGCCGAGCCGCCGGCTGCACCGGCCAGCGCGGCCTTGACGAACGCTTGCACGTCGGCCTTGGCAATACGGCCACCGCGCTCGCCGCCTTTGACCTGGGCCAGGTCTACGCCCAGTTCGCGTGCGAACACGCGCACTGACGGGCTGGCGTAGGGCACGCTCGCCGGCAGCACGGTGTCGGCGGAAAACGCCACTGGCGGGGTGTGGGTTTCGCGAGCGGTTGGCTGCGCCGCTGCCGGTTCGGCTTTCGCCGCTACCGGCTCGGTCTTGGCCGGCGCGTCGCTTTTCGGCGGCGGTTCGGCCTTGGCCGCGGCTGGCTCGGCGGCTGCGGCCTGCGCGTCGCCATCGGCCTCGATCAGCGCAACCACGCTGCCCTCGGAAACCGCATCGCCGAGCTTGACCTTCAACTCGCGCACGGTGCCGGCAAACGGCGCCGGCACTTCCATCGTCGCCTTGTCCGACTCCAGCGTCGCCAGCCCCTGATCCTTGCTGACACGATCACCCACCTGCACCAGAAGTTCGATCACCGGCACATCGTGATAATCGCCAATATCCGGGACGAGGGCTTGTTTGATCTGGGCCATTGCGGTTCCTTGAGTGCGTCGTATCGGGTTCGCCAGCCGCACATTGTGGCGGCAGCGGCGGCCTGCGCCAACTGCCAGTGTAACCCTGTCAACGTGCGCCGCTGCGAAGACGATGGCGATGAAACGTGCAGATTCCCGCGCTCGCGTGCCGGTGTCCAGCCCACGGTTGGCTGCATTCGTATGCAGCATCGCTTTGCGCTTGCGCGCCGCCTGCACCTGCGCAGCACGGGCAAAAAAAAACCGCCGGGGGGAGCCGGCGGCGACTGGCGCTGCGGTAGCTATCCTGGGCGCTACCGCGCGCGGTTAGTGATTGGCACGCAACAGATTCAGCGGGCGACCATCGGCGAGGCGGTAGGCCAGTGCATCGTCGATGGCATCGAGCGCGGCGAATTTAGGGCACAGCCTGTCGGCACGGGCTTCCAGGGCGTCGGCGCGCACCTTTACCTTGGCTTCGATGTCGGCTTCCATGTTCTCGGCGCGCTGTTCGATTTCCTTGGCTTTGCTTTCGTTACCACTGAAGGCGGCCGCGAGTGCGGCGGTGGTGATTTCACCGGCCAGCAGGGGCGTCACTTCGCCGACCAGGCGGGTGACGCTGGCAGCCACCGCATCCTCGTCGATCGTGAAATGGCCTTCGGGTTGGTCGAACTGGGCAAGCAATTCAGCGCGCGAAGTGTCCAGCTTGCTCTGCAACTTGGTGTTGTCCGGCGCCAGGCCGCGGGCGACTTCGGTCATCGCGGTAAACGCGATTTCGACCGCCTCCAGGGTGATGGCACGCACCTCGGGCAGCAGCGCGCGGGCATCGTGCTCGAACTGATGAACCCGCGCGCGGTCGGCATCGCTCAACGCCGCTTCGCGGCCGTCCACCAGCAAGCTGCCGTCGTGGATCACCAGCGTACGCGGCGCACCGTCATCGCGCGAAAAGGTGATCGCATCTGGGCTCAACGCCACGTCGTAGTCGCTGTCGATGGCGCAGGCTTTGCTTTCGGCGAATGCCGGCACGGCGGCAAACGCGAGCGCAGCAAATACCAGTGTGTGTTTCATCGCAGATTTCCCCATTGCCGTGACGATGCGGTCATCATGCCCGTTGCCAGAACAACCGGCGCATGCCGGACGGCACCGTGACTTTTGATCGACTGCGCTAAAACGTCAGGGTGACGATGATGGTGTCGCTGTGCAGGCCCACGATGGGGTCTTGCCCGGGCGGAATGCGGCCGTACAAGGTGATGTTGGCACCCGCGCGACCCACCGTGCCTTGCAAAAAGAAACTGCCGCCGGTGCCATCGCCGAGGATCGATACCCGCGCCGGTTCGTAGTAGAAATTGTAACCAAGCACTGACGTGCCCTGACGCATCGTGCGCTGCGCAAACGTGCCCGACGAACC
>PFJA01000031.1 GCA_002782905.1 Lysobacterales bacterium CG_4_10_14_3_um_filter_64_11 | reverse complement strand
TCCATCGTTGCGGCACCGTCATGCACCTCGCCAATCTTGTGATTGACGCCGGTATAAAACAGAATGCGCTCGGTGGTCGTGGTTTTGCCGGCATCAATGTGAGCCATGATGCCGAAGTTACGATATCGATCGATGGGGGTATGACGGGCCACGGTTGAATCCCTTTATTCCGATTACCAGCGGTAGTGCGAGAAGGCCTTGTTGGCCTCTGCCATACGGTGGGTTTCTTCGCGTTTCTTGACCGCGCCACCGCGACTCTCGGCGGCATCGAGCAACTCGGCCGCGAGCTTGCGCGGCATCGTGTTTTCGGAGCGCTTGCGCGCTGACTCGATCAACCAGCGCATGGCCAGCGCCTGACGACGGGTCGAGCGCACTTCCACCGGCACCTGGTAGGTTGCGCCACCGACACGGCGCGACTTGACCTCTACCGCCGGCGCCACGTTACCCAGCGCCTTCTCGACCAACTCAAGCGGCACAGCGGACTTTTCACCGATTACATCCATGGCGCCATAGACGATCTTCTCGGCCACGGACTTTTTGCCACTCTTCATCACCATGTTGATGAACCGCGCCACCATTTCACTGTGGTGCTTGGGATCGGGCAGAACAGAGCGATTGACGAACGAACCTTTGCGGGACATGTGACGTGCCTGATTTGGAAAGATCGGGTTATGCGGCAACAGCCATCGCGCACCTGGCGCGACGACGTCAGGACTTGGGACGTTTGGCGCCGTACTTCGAGCGCGACTGGCGACGCTTGCTGACGCCAGCGGCATCGAGTGAGCCGCGCACCGTGTGGTAGCGCACACCTGGCAGGTCCTTGACGCGACCGCCGCGGATCAGCACCACCGAGTGCTCTTGCAGGTTGTGGCCTTCACCACCGATGTACGAGATCACCTCGAAACCGTTGGTAAGACGCACTTTTGCCACCTTGCGCAGCGCCGAGTTCGGCTTCTTCGGGGTGGTGGTATACACGCGAGTACAAACGCCGCGCCGCTGCGGGCAACTGGCAAGAGCCGGCGAAGCGCTCTTGTAGGTCTTGGGCGAGCGGGGCTTGCGCACCAATTGATTGATCGTGGCCATGAGTCGAAGGAGCCTGCAGTGAAGACATGCTGTGAAAACGAAGGCAGACCGGACGAGTCCGATCTGCCGAGCCGAAAATTATAGCCCGTACAAACCGTCACTGTCAACGAAGACAATGACACCAGGCGCCGTCAATCCAGTGACCCGAACACGAAGCACATCCTGTGCTTCATTTCGTATGTAAAGCAGCCCAATGGGGCCGCCTGCTTCATGCGGCGCGCTGCCAGCAGCGCGCTTGTTTCAATGAGGCTGATCCGGCATGCAGACGATGTTTGCGAGACATCAATCGCCAGCGACTTCGACAACGACCGCCGGTGCACGCAAGGTCGCCAAATCCTGGTCGCTCAGCGCACCACTGGCCGCGCGTTGCCGCCGGGCATGGTAGGCAAGGCCGGTACCGGCCGGAATCAAGCGGCCAACGATAACATTTTCCTTCAGGCCTCGCAAGCCATCGCGCGCGCCACGCACCGATGCCTCGGTCAACACGCGTGTGGTTTCCTGGAAGGAAGCTGCCGAGATGAACGACTCGGTCGCCAACGACGCCTTGGTGATGCCCAGCAATACCGGCGCCGCCTGCGCCAGGATTTGCTCGCGCTGTGCCGCCTGCGCGTTGGCTTCAACCAGCCGCTGGCGCTCGATCTGCTCGCCGACCATGAACTTGGTATCGCCCGGATCGGTGATTTCCACCTTGCGCAGCATCTGCCGGGCAATCGTCTCGATGTGCTTGTCGTTGATCTTCACGCCCTGCAAGCGGTAGACGTCCTGAATCTCCTTGACCAGATAGGCAGCAAGCGGCTCGACGCCCAGCAAGCGCAGGAGGTCCTGCGGATTGGGCTCGCCATCGACCACGGTCTCGCCCTTTTCCACATGCTCGCCTTCGAACACGATGATCTGGCGATACTTCGGAATCAACTCCTCGTGCTCGCCACCGTCGCCATCGCGAATGATCAGGCGCTGCTTGCCCTTGGTGTCCTTGCCGAAGCTGACCACGCCGGAGCGCTCGGCCAGAATCGCCGGGTCTTTGGGCTTGCGTGCTTCAAACAAGTCGGCAACGCGCGGCAGACCACCGGTAATGTCGCGCGTCTTGGAGGCCTCCTGCGGAATGCGCGCGACCACATCGCCCACGCTTACCGCCGCACCATCACGCAGATTGACGATCGAGCGCGGTGGCAGCAGATACTGCGCCGGCAGATCGGTGCCCGGGATGGTGAGGTCGTTGCCCTTGGCATCGACAATGCGCACGATCGGCCGCAGGTCTTTTGCCGCACTGCCACGACGCTTCGGGTCGGTGACCTCGATGCTGGCCAGACCGGTCAGTTCATCGGTCTTCTCGATGATCGTCACGCCATCGACGAAGTCGATCAAGCGTACAAAGCCGCCGACTTCCGACACGATCGGGTGGTTATGCGGGTCCCAGTTGGCAATCGCCTGCCCGGCCTTGACCGAACTGCCATCCTTGAGCGCAATCACTGCACCGTATGGCAGTTTGTAACGCTCACGCTCACGTCCGGACTGGTCGAGCACGGAGATTTCACCGGAGCGCGACACCGCCACCAGATGGCCCGCGGTATGGGCAACGGTTTTGATGTTGTTGAACTTGATCGAACCGGTGGTCTTCACCGACACGCTGTCAACCGCCGCCGCACGCGATGCGGCACCGCCAATGTGGAAGGTGCGCATGGTGAGCTGGGTACCGGGTTCGCCGATCGACTGCGCGGCGATCACGCCGACCGCCTCGCCAATATTGACGATGTGACCACGCGCCAGGTCGCGGCCGTAGCACAGGCTGCACACACCGAACGGCGATTCACAGGTGATCGTCGAGCGCACCTTGATCGCCTGCACGCCGGCATCATCCATCCGCTGTACCCATGTCTCATCGAGCAGGGTGTTGCGGGTGACGAACGCATCTTCGTCGTCGCCCGGCAAAAACACATCTTCGGCCACCACCCGGCCGAGCACCCGATCGCGCAGCGGCTCGACCACATCGCCACCTTCAACGATCGGCACCATGGTGATGCCGTTGTGGGTGCCGCAATCGACCTCGGTAATCACCACATCCTGCGCCACGTCGACCAGACGGCGGGTGAGATAGCCGGAGTTGGCGGTTTTGAGCGCAGTATCGGCGAGGCCCTTGCGCGCGCCGTGGGTCGAGATGAAGTACTGCAGAACGTTCAGACCCTCACGGAAGTTGGCGGTGATCGGGGTTTCGATGATCGAGCCATCGGGCTTGGCCATCAAGCCGCGCATGCCGGCGAGCTGGCGAATCTGCGCCTGCGAACCACGGGCACCGGAATCGGCCATGATGTAAATCGAGTTCATCGACTTTTGCGCAACCGTTTCGCCCTTGGCGTTCACCGTTTTGTCGGTGCCGATGGCATCCATCATCGCCTTGGCGACGCGCTCGTTGGTGCGCGACCAGATATCGACAACCTTGTTGTAGCGCTCACCGGCCGTCACCAGACCGGACTGATATTGACGCTGGATTTCGGTGACCTCGGTTTCGGCCTCGGCCAGGATGCCGGCTTTCTCGCTCGGAATCACCATGTCGTCGATGCCGATCGAAACACCGGCACGGGTGGCATAGGTGAAGCCGGTGTACATCAGGCGATCGGCAAACACCACGGTCTGCTTGACACCCAACTGGCGATAGCAGGCATTGATCAGACGGCTGATCGCCTTCTTGCTGAGCTCGGTGTTGACCAGTTCGAAACTCAGACCCTCAGGCAGAATCTCGAACAGCAGGGCGCGGCCAATCGAGGTGTCGTGGATCGTGGTCTTCTCACTGCGCACCCCGGCCTCGTCGATCACGGTCTCTTTCAGGCGCACCTTGACCTTGGCGTGCAGTTCGACCACGCGGTTGTCGTAGGCGCGCTTTACCTCCGAGACATTGGCGAAAACCATGCCTTCGCCCTTGCGGTTTTCCAGCATGCGGGTCATGTAGTACAAACCCAGCACCACGTCCTGCGTTGGCACGATGATCGGCTCACCGTTGGCTGGTGACAGGATGTTGTTGGTGGACATCATGAGCGCACGCGCTTCGAGCTGGGCTTCCAGCGACAGCGGCACGTGCACCGCCATCTGGTCACCATCGAAGTCGGCGTTGAAGGCGGTACACACCAGTGGATGCAACTGGATGGCCTTGCCTTCGATCAGCACCGGCTCGAACGCCTGAATGCCCAGACGATGCAGGGTGGGCGCGCGGTTGAGCATCACCGGATGCTCACGGATCACCTGCTCGAGGATATCCCACACCTCGGCGCTCTCACGCTCGACCAGCTTCTTGGCGGCCTTGATGGTGGTGGCCATGCCGCGGCGCTGCAACTTGGAGAAGATGAACGGCTTGAACAGCTCCAGCGCCATTTTCTTGGGCAGGCCACACTCGTGCAGACGCAGGGTCGGGCCAACCACGATCACCGAACGGCCGGAGTAATCGACGCGCTTGCCGAGCAGGTTCTGCCGGAACCGGCCCTGCTTGCCCTTGATCATGTCGGCCAGTGATTTCAGCGGACGCTTGTTGGTGCCGGTGATGGCGCGGCCACGGCGGCCGTTGTCCATCAGCGCATCCACCGATTCTTGCAGCATGCGCTTTTCGTTGCGCACGATGATGTCGGGGGCACTGAGCTCGAGCAGACGGCGCAGCCGGTTGTTGCGGTTGATCACGCGGCGATACAGATCGTTGAGATCGGACGTCGCAAACCGACCGCCATCGAGCGGCACCAGCGGGCGCAGGTCCGGCGGCAGCACCGGCAACACCGTCAGCACCATCCATTCCGGGCGAACCCCGGAATCCTGGAACGCCTCGATCAGCTTGATGCGCTTGGTCAAGCGCTTGAGCTTGGTCTCGGAGTTGGTTTGCGCAAGCTCTTCGCGCAAGCGGATCAATTCGCCCGGCAGATCGATCGTGCGCAGCAGTTCGTAGACCGCCTCGGCACCCATCTTGGCGTCGAAATCGTCGCCATGCTCGGTGGTTGCCTGCAGGTACTGTTCTTCATTGAGCAGACTGCCGCGTTCGAGCGGGGTCAGGCCCGGCTCGATCACCACGTAGGCCTCGAAGTACAGGATGCGCTCGATATCGCGCAGGGTCATATCGAGCATCAGGCCGATGCGCGATGGCAGCGACTTCAGATACCAGATATGCGCGACTGGGCTGGCCAGGTCGATGTGGCCCATGCGCTCGCGGCGCACCTTGGCCAGCGTCACTTCGGTGCCGCATTTCTCGCAGACCACACCACGGTGCTTCATGCGCTTGTACTTGCCGCACAGGCACTCGTAATCCTTGGTCGGGCCAAAGATCGCCGCGCAGAACAGGCCATCACGCTCCGGCTTGAAGGTGCGGTAGTTGATCGTCTCGGGCTTCTTTACCTCGCCAAACGACCACGAGCGAATCATGTCGGGCGAGGCAAGAGCGATCTTGATCGCATCGAAGTCCAGCGCCTGACGCTGCTGGTTGAAAAGATTGAGCAGGTCTTTCATGGGGAGTCTCCTAAGTCGAAAACCGGCATCCGTATCGGTTTCCATGCGCGAGGGGTGCCATCGGCACCCCCCACCCGGGGGTATTCAGATCAAGGGAATCAGCGGTTCTCTTCCAGCTCCATGTTGATCGCCAGCGAGCGGATTTCCTTGACCAGCACATTGAACGACTCGGGCATGCCCGCCGCCATTTCGTGCTCGCCATCCACGATGTTCTTGTACATCTGGTTGCGGCCCTGCACGTCATCGGACTTGACCGTGAGCATTTCCTGCAAGGTGTAAGCCGCGCCATACGCTTGCAGCGCCCAGACTTCCATCTCACCGAAGCGCTGACCACCGAACTGTGCCTTGCCGCCCAGCGGCTGCTGGGTCACCAGCGAGTACGGACCGGTCGAGCGCGCATGCATCTTGTCGTCAACCAGATGGTTGAGCTTGAGCATGTGCATGTAACCCACCGTCACCTCACGATCGAATGCCTCACCGGTGCGACCATCGTACAGCGTGGTCTGGCCGCTCTCGGGCAGGTCGGCAAGTTTCAGCATCGACTTGATCTCGCCCTCATTGGCACCGTCGAACACCGGCGTCGCCATCGGTACGCCGTCGCAAAGGTTGCCCGCCAGCCGCAGCAGCTCGGCATCGTCGAACTGCGACAGATCGACGCGATTGCCCGATACCTTGCTGTCGTGGTTGTAGATCTCGCCGAGAAACTTGCGCAGATCGGCGATCTTCGCCTGCTCATCGAGCATGCGCTGGATCTTCTGGCCCAGCCCTTTTGCCGCCCAGCCCAGGTGGGTCTCCAGAACCTGGCCGATGTTCATTCGACTCGGCACACCGAGCGGATTGAGGAGGATGTCGATCGAGTTGCCATTGGCCATGAACGGCATGTCCTGCACCGGCACGATCATCGAAATGACGCCCTTGTTGCCATGCCGACCGGCCATCTTGTCGCCAGGCTGGATGCGACGCTTGACCGCCAGATACACCTTGACCATCTTCAGCACGCCGGGCGCCAGATCGTCACCGGCGGTAATCTTGGCGCGCTTGGCGAGGAAACGCTTGTCGAACTCGGCCTTGTGTTCCTCGACCTGCTTTTGCGCGCGCTCGATAAACTCGACCGCGGCTTCGTCCTTCATGCGGATCGCAAACCAGTCGTCTTTCTTGAGACCGTCGAGGTACTCATCGGTGATAAGCGCGCCTTTCTTCAGGCCGGCAGGGCCACCGTTGGCCACCTTGCCAAGCAACGCGGTCCGCAGGCGGGCATAAATTGCGCCTTCGAGAATACGGAACTGATCGTCGAAATCCTTCTTGACGCGACGAACCTCCATCTCTTCGATCTGACGCGCGCGCTTGTCTTTCTCGATGCCATCGCGGGTGAACACCTGCACATCGATGACGGTGCCGTCCATGCCCGGCGGCACCCGCTGCGAGCTGTCCTTCACGTCGGACGCTTTCTCGCCGAAGATCGCACGCAACAGCTTTTCTTCCGGAGTGAGCTGGCTCTCGCCTTTCGGCGTGACCTTGCCAACCAGGATGTCGCCAGCGCGTACTTCGGCACCAATGTAAACCACGCCGGATTCGTCCAGGCGCGAGAGTGCGTGCTCGGAAACGTTCGGGATGTCGGCGGTGATTTCCTCCGGCCCCAGCTTGGTGTCGCGCGCAACGCAGGCCAGCTCTTCGATATGGATGGTGGTGTAACGGTCTTCCTTCACCACCCGCTCCGAGACCAGAATCGAATCCTCGAAGTTGTAGCCATTCCAGGGCATGAACGCGATCAACATGTTCTGCCCCAGCGCCAGTTCACCGATGTCGGTGGACGGGCCATCGGCCAGCACATCACCGCGCTCGACACGATCACCGACGTTGACCAGCGGCCGCTGGTTGATGCAGGTGTTCTGGTTGGACCGGGTGTATTTGACCAGAGTGTAGATGTCGACACCCGGATCGTTGTCGTGAATCTCGTCCTCGTTGGCGCGTACCACGATACGACCAGCATCGATCTGATCGATCACACCACCACGCAGGGCGTTGACGGTGACCCCGGAATCGCGCGCCACCGCGCGCTCGATACCGGTGCCCACCAGCGGCTTCTGCGAGCGCAGCGTCGGCACCGCCTGACGCTGCATGTTCGCGCCCATCAGGGCGCGGTTGGCATCATCGTGCTCCAGGAACGGCACCAGCGCCGCCGCCACCGACACCGACTGCATCGGCGAAACGTCCATGTAGTCGATTTCGGCCGGCGGCTTGAGCAAGGTTTCACCCTGATAGCGACAGGTCACGAAGTCGGCGGTGAACGCACCCTTGGCGTCGAGCTCGGCGTTGGCCTGCGCGATCACGAAATCCTGTTCCTCGATCGCCGACAGGAAGTCGACCGTGTCGCTCACCTTGTCCTTCACCACCTTGCGGTAAGGGGTTTCCAGGAAGCCGTATTTGTTGGTGCGGGCATATACCGCCAGCGAATTGATCAGGCCGATGTTCGGGCCTTCCGGCGTTTCGATCGTACACACGCGGCCGTAATGCGTCGGATGCACGTCGCGCACTTCGAAACCGGCACGTTCGCGGGTAAGGCCGCCCGGGCCAAGCGCCGACACACGCCGCTTGTGGGTGACTTCCGACAGCGGGTTGTTCTGATCCATGAACTGCGAAAGCTGCGAGGAGCCGAAGAACTCTTTCATCGCAGCGGCAACGGGCTTGGCGTTGATCAGCTCCTGCGGGGTAAGCCCCTCGGACTCGGCCAGCGACAGGCGCTCCTTGACCGCACGCTCAACGCGCACCAAGCCGACACGGAACACGTTTTCGGCCATTTCGCCGACCGAACGCACACGCCGGTTGCCGAGGTGATCGATATCATCGACCGTACCACGGCCGTTGCGGATTTCGCACAGCACCTTGAGCACTTCGAGGATGTCGGAGGTTTCGCCGTATTCGGCAACCAGATGCTTGGCGTTTTCATCGGTGCGCGCACTGAAGAACTTGTGGTCGTACAGCACGCCGGTGCCGGTGACTTCCTTGCGGCCGACGCGACGGTTGAACTTCATCCGGCCCACACCCGACAGATCGTAACGATCGAAGGTGAAGAACAAGTTGAAGAACATGTTCTGTGCAGCGTCTTTGGTCGGCGGCTCGCCCGGACGCATCATCCGGTAGATTTCCACCAGTGCTTCGAGCTGCGTTTTGGTGGTGTCGATCCGCAAGGTGTTGGAAAGATACGGACCACGATCCAGATCGTTTACCCACAGCGTACCCACCGCCTCGACGCCGGCTTTGCGCATGGCTTGCAGGTGCTCGATGGTGATCTCGTCGTTGGCAGTGGCAAGCAACTCGCCGGTGCTGGTGTCCACCACGTCGTGCGCAAGAATGCGACCAATCAGGTAGTCATCGGGTACCGCCAACGCGGTGATATTGGCTTCTTCAAGTTGCCGCACATGGCGCGCCGTGATGCGCTTGCCGGCCTCCAGAATGACCTTGTCGCCAACTACCAGATCGAAATCCAGGGTTTCGCCGCGCAGGCGCTCTGCCACCAGCTCAAGCTCGACGCCTTCCTTGCTGCCGATGTGAAACGTGTTGATGTCGTGGAAAATGCTGAGCATTTCCTCGTTGGAGTAACCCAGCGCACGCAGCAGAATGCTGACCGGCAGCTTGCGGCGGCGATCAATTCGGGTAAACAGGCCGTCCTTGGGATCGAACTCGAAATCGAGCCAAGAGCCGCGGTACGGGATGATGCGCGCGGAATACAGCAGCTTGCCGGAGCTGTGCGTCTTGCCGCGATCATGGTCGAAGAACACGCCTGGCGAACGGTGCAGCTGCGACACGATCACGCGCTCGGTGCCGTTGACGATGAAGGTGCCGTTGCCGGTCATGAGCGGTACTTCGCCCATGTAGACTTCCTGCTCCTTGACGTATTTGATTGCCTTGGTCGACGACTCGCGATCGTAGATGACCAGGCGCACGGTCACTCGCAGCGGCGCGCCGTAGCTCATGCCGCGACTGCGGCACTCGCGCTCGTCGAACGCCGGCTCGCCGAGTTTGTAACTGACATATTCCAGCGCCGCGTTGCCGCTGTAGCTGCTGATCGGGAACACCGATTTGAGCGCTGCATGCAGCCCCTTGTCCTCGCGCTTGGCCAACGCGCGATCGGATTGCAGGAACTCACGATAGGAGTCGACCTGGATCGCCAACAGGTAGGGCACCTCAAGGATGGTGCGGCGCTTGCCGAAATCCTTGCGGATACGCTTCTTTTCGGTGAGGGAGTAGGTCATGGTGTGCTACCGCCTTGGCTGATGGTGGCCAGACAAACTGGCCGGGGTTGAACAGGAAAACGCACGAAACAATACCTGAGCCGAATGCCGCTCGCGGCTGTCCGCCTCAGGTATTGACTCGCTCCGCAAACAGGCTCGGGCCGGGGGCTTTCGCCCCCAGCCCGGCCGATCCGCTGTGCAACAAGCGCGGCAATGGTTCGCTTACTTCAACTCGACAGAGGCGCCAGCGGCCTCGAGATCCTTCTTGAACTTGTCGGCATCGGCCTTCGACGCGCCTTCCTTCACATTCTGCGGCGCGCCTTCGACCATGTCCTTGGCTTCCTTCAGGCCCAGGCCGGTGATCGCACGAACCACCTTGATCACCTCGACCTTCTTCTCGCCCGCGGCCTTCAGCACCACGGTGAACTCGGTCTGCTCTTCAACCGGTGCAGCGGCTGCGGCGGCCGGGCCAGCAGCGGCAACCGGGGCGGCAGCGCTGACGCCAAACTTCTCTTCCATCGCCTTCACCAGTTCCATCACCTCGAGGAGGGACTTGCTGGCGATCGCTTCGATGATCTGCTCATTGGTAAGGGACATTTCGATAACTCCTGAAAGTACAACGTGTTGGTTTGATTACGACGTTTCCGAACGGGGTTGGCCTCAGGCCGCCTTGCTTTGCCCGGTCGCATTGATGACGCGAGCAAGCTGCGAAGCAGGCTCGGCCAGAACACGGACCAATTGGGTTGCAGGCTGAACCATGACGCTGAGCAGCAGGCTGAGCGCTTGATCGCGGGTCGGCAACGATGCCAGAACTTCCACATGGGAGCCCGGATACATCTTGCCGCCGATGGCGACCAGCTTCGGCTTGAGCTTCTCGTTGGCCTTGGCGAATTCCTTGATCAGCCGACCGGCTGCACCAGGGTCTTCGTGCGAAAAGGCATACAACAGCGGGCCGACCAGCGCAGCATCCACGCACTGGTAATCGGTTCCCTCTATTGCCCGCGACACCAGGGTGTTCTTCGCTACCTTGAGGTAGACCCCGGAGACACGCGCCTTCTTGCGCATGTCAGTCAATTGACTGACGGTAAGACCCGCGTACTCTGCGGCGACCAGGGAAACGGCTGTACCAGCCACGCCCGCCAGTTCGGCAACGACTTCCTTCTTCTGCGTGAGATTGAGAGCCATTGCATTCCTCCGATTGAAAACCAGCGCCGGCTGAACCGGCACTGGGCCATGATCGATGTCGATCCATCGACATCGCTGGCGACCAAAGTCGCCGGGTTGGTGGCCGTATCCCAGAATTGCTGGAAGGGCGGCACCATCTACGCAGGCCACGTCACCCTAAGGTGACCCGATTACACGCTCCCGCTTACGTCAACGGCGAATCCCTGCCAGTCGCGCCTCCATGCCCGACGTTGACGTGCGCTGAGCGCACCTGCGGTCTTTGACGGCCCTGCCCGGCAGATGCCGGACAAACGCCTTCAAAACCATTGCCGCACCGGGCCCTGCCGGTGCCGCGAAACACGTTATCGGATCAGGGTCAACGTCGATTGATCGACCGTGATACCCATACCCATCGTCGAACTGAGCGACACCTTCTGCAGATACTGACCTTTCGCCGCAGCCGGCTTGGCGCGCATCAGATCCGCCAGCAGTGCATGCAAATTGTTCTTGAGCGACTCGGGCTCGAAGCTGAGCTTGCCGATCGTGCAGTGAATGATGCCGGCCTTGTCGGTGCGATAACGCACCTGACCAGCCTTGGCGTTGCGAACGGCCTCGGCCGGATTGGCACTCACGGTGCCAACCTTGGGGTTCGGCATCAAGCCACGCGGGCCGAGCACCTGGCCCAGTTTGCCGACCACGCGCATCGCATCGGGGGTGGCAATAACCACGCCGTAATTGATCTCGCCGGCCAACATCTTTTCGGCCAAGTCATCCATGCCGACGGTGTCGGCGCCGGCGGCCAGCGCCTCATCGGCCTTGGCACCGGGTGGGCAGAACACGGCCACCCGCACGGTCTTGCCGGTGCCCTCGGGCAACACGGTGGAACCGCGCACCTGCTGGTCGGACTTGCGTGCATCGACACCCAAGCGCACCGCCACGTCGATCGACTCGACGAACTTGACCTTGCTGTTGTCCTTGAGGATGCGCAACACCTCATCGATCGGATACGCCTTGCCCGGTGCTACCTGGCTCTGCATCGCCTTGAATCGCTTACTGATCTTTGCCATGTCCTCAGCCCTCCACCACAAGACCCATGCTGCGGGCAGAACCCGCAATCGTTCGAACCGCCGCGTCCAAACTGGCCGCAGTGAGATCCGGCTCTTTGGCCTTGGCAATGTCTTCGAGCTGCTTTCGCGTCACCTTGCCCACCTTTTCGGTGTTCGGCCGCTTGCTGCCCGAGGTGATGCCGACCGCCTTCTTCAGCAGGATCGAGGCAGGCGGGGTTTTGGTGATGAAGGTGAAGGTACGATCTGAATAGGCGGTGATAACCACCGGAATCGGCAGACCCGGCTCCAGCTTCTGGGTGGCGGCATTGAACGCCTTGCAGAACTCCATGATGTTCAGGCCACGCTGACCCAGCGCCGGCCCTACCGGCGGGCTGGGATTGGCCTGACCGGCCTTGACCTGCAATTTGATGTAACCAACGACTTTCTTTGCCATTTAGGTTTCTCCGGGTGTTAGCGCCGTCGCGGCCTTGCGGCCCTCGGGCTCCCCATCGGTTGATGTCCTCGGGACTCGGCGCTCGGGACTCGGAACTCGGAAACGCAAGAGCTTTCCAGCTTCTGCCTTTCCAGGTACCGGGCCCGGGCCCCGCGGCCCCGTCCGTTACGCCTTCTCCACCTGGCTGAACTCCAGTTCGACCGGCGTTGAACGCCCAAAAATCAGCACCGCCACACGCAGGCGGCTCTTCTCATAATTGACTTCTTCGACCGTGCCATTGAAGTCGTTGAACGGGCCTTCGGTGACACGCACCAATTCACCCGGCTCGAACAACACCTTCGGCCGCGGCTTCTCGACGCCATCGGCAACGCGCTGCAGAATCGACGCCGCCTCGCTGTCCTTGATCGGCAGCGGACGATCGGCAACACCGCCGATGAAGCCCAGCACCTTGGGGGTCTCCTTGATCAGATGCCAGCTTTCGTTGTCGATCCGCGGGATATTGTCTTCCTCGCGGGTCTCGATCTGCACCAGCACATAACCTGGGAAAAACTTGCGCTCGGACTTGCGCTTCTGCCCGGCTTTCATTTCGACCACTTCTTCAGTCGGCACCAGAATCTCGCCAAAACGATCTTCCATTGCGGCGCGCGCAATGCGCTCGACCAAAGCACGCTTGACCTGGTTTTCAAACCCGGAGAACGCGTGTACCACATACCAACGCTTGGCCATGACCTTGTGCCCTCCCTAGCCCAACAACCCTTGCACCGCCGACGAGATGATCCAGTCGACCAGTGCCAGCAGAAGGCTGATGACCACCACCACCAAAAGGATGACCGCGGTTGTCCGCCACGTCTCCTGACGTGTCGGCCAGACCACCTTGCGCAATTCAAAGCGCGATTCAACCAGAAACTCGCGAACCTGCCGGCCTTTGCTGGTGAACGCCGTCACCGCGGTGGCGGCCAGCAAACCCAACACCACGATCACGCCGCGGATCGGGCCCGGCCAGTTGGTGAACCAGTAATTGACCGTGAAGGCAGCGGCGATCAGCACCACGCCAAGCACATACTTGGCCATGTCACCGATTCGTGCCGACGTTTCCTGAGGTTCGAGCTTGACGTTCATCCCCTTCGCGTTCATCCATATTTACCGATAGCAATCCGCATTACCGAAAACAGCACGCGGAGAACACCATTGAAGCTGGCACGCCAGGAGGGACTCGAACCCCCAACCTGCGGTTTTGGAGACCGCTGCTCTGCCAATTGAGCTACTGGCGTGTACTTGAATCTGCAAACGACGATGGCGGGCCGTCATCCGGTCCGCCACTGGCTCACGATCGCCAACCAGCCCCGCCCTCGCGGGGATGACGCATTGGCAAAGGCGCTCACACTACGCGCGAACGCAGCATCGCCGACGCCCGTCTCGCAGGATGCGCATCAACGCATCCTGCGAGCCGAGCCAGACGTCACTTGATGACCTTGGCAACTACGCCGGCGCCGACGGTACGGCCACCTTCGCGGATCGCAAAACGCAGGCCTTCATCCAT
>PFJA01000094.1 GCA_002782905.1 Lysobacterales bacterium CG_4_10_14_3_um_filter_64_11 | reverse complement strand
GTCCAGTGCCACATCGATGCGACGCGCATTGGGCTCGGCGGTGAGCAGCATGTTGTTGCCCAGGTACCAGCGGTCCTTCGACGAATAGTTGGCGTAATAGGCGCCGACGGTGAGCGTATTGCCCTTGAACAGTTCGCGCGACAGCCGCACTTCATCGGTGAACGAATCGATATCCTTCCTGACCACCCAGAAGCCGGCCACCATCACTTGCTGATCGCCGGACACCGCACCACCGCCATTGACGAACTGCGCGGCACCGCTCGTTGCCAGCCCGCCAGCCGCATTCACGATGTCGGCATTGCCGTTGACCGAACTGATCTGGCCGTCGATGAAACTGCTCAGGGTTTGCGGATTGCCACCGGTGAACAAGCCATTGGTCGGCGCATCGCCACTGAGGTAGCTGGCGCGGTTGCTCAGGGTCCAGCCGTCGAAGTTCAGATCCAGCGTCGAACCGAACATGTCGAGATCGGCACCGCGGCCATTGGCCAGATCGGCGTTGATCGTGCCCGGGTTGTTGCCGGGGGTTACCTGCAGGGTCACATTGCGAAAGTCGCGCCCGATCAGCGTGTCTTCGGTCGGATCGAAGCCGGCAAATCGGGTAATGCCGCCATCGGCCTTGGCAACCAGCGGCACCGCAGTGAAGAATGCGTTCTTGTCATCGAGGTGACGGGCGGAAAAACTGAACTCGCCGGCAGCGAAGGTGTGGCTGATGGTGGCGCTGAACTGCCCGCCCTCGTTGGCCGGAAACTGGGTGTCGCGCACGCCGTCGTCTTCGCGATAGAAGCCACCGGCGCTGAAGAACCAGTCGTCGCTGAGCGGGCCGCTGTAGAAACCATCGACGCGGTACAGGCCATTGTCGGAAACCGTTGCACGCAGCGAACCTTCGGGAATCTCGCTGCCGCGCTTGCTGATGAAGTTGACGGTGGCACCGGTCTGGCCGTTGGAGAACACCGGGCTGGGGCCACCGCGCAGCACTTCCACCCGATCGATCGTCTCATCGAGCCGGAACAGGCTGGAGTTTTCCAGGAACGACAGCGTCGGCGGCGGGAAAATCGGCGAGCCGTCCAACTGCAAGGTTACGAACGGTGCATCCGAGCCGCCCGGAAAGCCGCGCACATCGATATTGGCACCGGTTTCGCCGCCGGTCGCCTCGACCCACAGGCCGGGCACGACTTTGAGCAGATCGGCCGTGCTCTTGGGCGCGGCATCATCGATCTGTTCGGGCGTCATGGTGGTGATCGAGAAGCTGGCATCACCCTTGCTCAAGCCCTTGAACTGGGTGCTGCCGCTGACAATCACCATGTCCAGTGTCTTGGCGTTGTCTTCGCGCTTGTTGGCATCGCTATCATTGCCGGCAGCGGCCTGTGCCAGCGCCATGCCGGGCACCAGAGCGGCAGCAATTGCCGCGGTCAGTGTCAGCCGCTTGAACGTGTCGTACTTCATGATGGTATCCCTCCGCTGTTTTCCAACGTGCCTGACCGGCCACGCACCTGACGTGGCGAAGCCGCCACCCCCTCCCCTGCGCCCGAACCAAGTACCGTTCGAACACGAAAATCCGCAATCCGCGCCAGCACCGCGTCCGCCTGCGCCAGTTCATCGGGATCGCCGATGCCCAGCGCGTACATGCCAGCCGCCTTGATTGCCGCCACCCCGGCAGCCGCATCCTCGATCCCGAGACATGCCGCGGGTGCAACACAAAGGCCGCGCGCCGCAGCCAGGAAAATCTCCGGATCGGGTTTGCCACGTGCCACCGCGCCGGCATCGGCGACATGGTCGAACGCATCGGCAATGCCCAGACGCTGCAGCAACAGCGGCGCATTGCGGCTCGCCGATGCCAGCGCAACCTTCAACCCGGCGGCGCGCACAGCGGCCAGCACCTCGGTCGCACCCGGCGACAGGTCATCGGCGCTGAAGCGTTCGATCTGCGCGCGATAGCTGGCGTTCTTGCGCTCGCACAGCGCCCGCTTTTCTTCCAGGCTGTACGTGCGCGGCGCACGTTCCAGCAGGATTTCCAGCGAGCCCATGCGATCCACACCCTTGAGCCGGCGATTGATGGTTTCGTTGAACTCGATGCCGAGCGCGTCGGCGAGTTGCTGCCACGCCACATAGTGAACCCGCGCGGTATCGGTCAACACGCCGTCGAGATCGAAAATGACCGCCTGCAACGGCGCGGCGCTGCGCAGCAATGGCCAGTGCGCGGTGTCCGGCAATGCGCGTTCGAGCATCTGCCCGGCAAGCAGCGTGATCGGTTCGCCGTGCGCCAGCAACGCCAGCGGTGCCCCGTCAAGCAGTTGATAGCGCGCCTGCTGCCCATCCACCGCGATCCGCAGCCGCCGCCCACGCCAGCGCAGCGAAAACGCATAGCCGCGCCACTGCGCTGGCAACTGCGGGGTGAACTGCAACTGCTCGCCGTACACCCGCATCCCGGCAAAGCCGAACACCAGGCAATGCCAGCTACCGGCCATCGCCGCCATGTGTGCGCCGTGCCCGGTGTTGCCGTGCAAGTCATCCAGATCGACCCGAACGGTGTCGTTGAAATAGCGCCACGCCGCAGCACCATCGCCAATTTCGCTGGCCAGCACGTTGAATGCCGAGGCCGACAGGGTGGAATCGTGCACCGTCACCTGCTGGTAATAATCAAAGCTGGCGCGCTTCACCGTCATCGGTACGTCGTCGCCGTCGAGCACCAGCGCCAGTACCACGTCGGCCTGCTTGCACACTTGGTGGCGGTAGATCGTGAGCGGATGAAAATGCAGCAGCAACGGATACTGGTCGGCCCTGGTGCCGGCAAAATCCCAGTGCGGCTTGTCGAGAAAGCCATCGTCCTGGGCGTAAATCCCCAGCGTCGCATCGAACGGCAGGTACATGGCGTCGGCGGCACGTTGCCACTGCTGCACCTGTGCGTCATCCAGCGCCAACGCGGCGGCCAGCCGCGCATGGTCGGCAGGCCGTTGCGCCGCCAGCCGCTGCCACACCGCAACGGCATCGCGCAGGTGCGCACGTGCCATGCGGTTGGTATAAAAATTATTGTCGACCAGCGCGCTGTATTCGTCCGGCCCGGTCACCTCGTGGATGCAGAACGCACCGCCACGACGCGGGTTGAAATGGCCGATATCGATCCAGATCCGCGCCATTTCAAACAACATTTCGGCGCCGGCCTCGGCAAGAAAATCGCTGTCATCGGTGGCCGCCATGTAGCTGCGGATGGCGTAAGCGATTGCGGCATTGATGTGATACTGCGCCGAACCACTCGGAAAATAGGCCGAGCATTCATCGCCACTGATTGTGCGCCACGGATACAGAGCGCCAACACGATGATTCATCTCGCGGGCGTGCGCGCGCGCCCGATCCAATGTGTGGTAACGGTATTCCAGCATGCCCCTGGCCAGATCGGGTGCGGTGAGCGCCAGCACCGGCAGCACATAGGCTTCGGTATCCCAGAAATAGTGCCCCTCGTAGCCTTCGCCGGTCAGGCCCTTGGCGGCGGTACTGGTGTGGCCGCCGCGGCCGGTGGACTGCAACACATGGAACAGATTGAAGCGCAGCGCCTGTGCCGATCGGCTATCGCCATCAATCCCGAGATCGGCGTCGTTCCAGAATGTCGCCATGGCTGCCGCTTGCTGCGCGGCAATCGCGTCAAAACCCGCCGCGAGTGCGGCGTGCAACGATGCCTGCACCTGTTGCTGCAATGCCTCGTCATTGCCATCCGTGCTGCCGTCCGCCCAGGCATAGGCCACGAACTTGTCGATGCACACGCTCTCGCCAGCGCGCAGTGTTGCGCTGATCTGCTGTGCGCTGTCGCCGGCGAGCGCCGCGCTGCGGGCCGTTGCCGGCAGGTGATGCGCCTGTGCGCACAGCACGCGCATGCGACCGCTGGCAGTCTGCTGCAGCAGCCACGCCTGCACATCGTCCGCACCCAACGCGGTGCTGCGCATACCCGCGCCTGCCGCGGAACCGATCCGCGGATCATCACCCTGCGCCAGCGCCGCACGCTCGCCACGCAGCGCGGAATGCAATGTCACCGGGCCGCTGTAGCCGAGCGAACTCAAGCGCAGGCGAATACACAGCACATTGCGATGCGCGAACGGCACCACCCGCTCAACCTGCAAGGTAATCTCACCGCCATCGGCCAGCCGCCAACGCGCGGTGCGGGTCAGACAGGCGCTGCGCAAATCCAGCACGCGCTGGTGCTCGACACAACTCTCGGTAAACGGATCGAGCGCCAGATCGCCAATGCGGATGCCGACATGGCTACCGTCGGCAACCGGTATGCGGGTATCGGTATGCTGGGCAAAACCGACAAAACGCTCGTGATAGTGGATCGGGGTGCGCTCATACACCTCGGCAAGAAAGCAGCCGCCGCTGCCACCGGCTTCCTCGCAGCCGGCACGCACCCCAAGATTGCCATTGGCGAGCGCAAACAAGGTGTGATCGCGCACCTCGGTGCGCACGTCGCGCGCGTCGTGGCGCAACTGCCAGCCGGCATCGGCCGTGGCCATTGCCACGGCAGAAGCCTGCGCCACACCTGATTGCAAACGCCCGTCGCTCACCCGCCCGCCCTCGCCTGATCTCTGCGACGGCACGCTAGACACCATTGGTATCGATGTCAAGGTATCGATACCAATGGTGCTTCCAGCCGCGTGGGGCCAGCGTTTGTTCACGTTGCCGCAGCGCACAACCTCCAGCCGCAAATAACCAGTTCCGCGTTACGTCACCGCGCTGAAGCCGACACCGCAGTGCAGCATCTCCCGCACGCTGCCCGCTGGGCGCCATACCGCGCGAGGCGGCGAGCAGGCGTTGATATTGCATTGCAACAGCAGTTTTGCGCGCGGCTCAGGTGCCGCGAATCACCAATCGCGTCGGCAGATATTCAGACCGCACCGTTTGCCCATCGATCAGCGCCAACACCTTGCGTGCCAGCAGCATGCCACCGTGATAGAGGTCCTGATGCACTGAACTGAGCGCCGGTACGAAACTGGCGCCCATCGGGGTGTCGTCGTAGCCCACCACCGACACCGCTTTGGGCACGCCAATGTCGTGCCCATGCAAGGCTTGGATCGCACCCATCGCGAGCAGATCGCTGACCGCGAAAATCGCATCGGCGGCGAACTCGCCACGCGCCAACAACGCCGACACCGCCTGCGCTGCCGCGTCGGCGGTAAAACCGACGCCGCCGATGTGGCTCGGGGTGATGCCCTGCGCCGCCAGCGCGTTGCGAAAACCGGCAAAACGCTCGCCGTTTTCAGCATAGTCCAGATCGCCGATGAAGCACGGACGGCGGCGAGCGGTGGCGATGAAGTGCGCGGCGACGCTGGCACCGGCGTGGCGATTGTCGCTGCCCACCACCACGTGCCCGGCACCCATGTCGGCACCCCAGATTACCGTCGGCATGCGCCAACCCTCAACCGTGCGAACCGCATCTTCATGCGCGCCCTGGCCGAGCAAAATCACGCCATCGGCCGCCTGCGTGGCCGGTGTGATCGCACCATGGCGGGCGCTGAGCAACACGCTGTAGCCGGCACTGGTCAGCTCCTGGCTGATGCCGCCGAGCAGTTCCAGTGGGTACGGCCCGGACATCGGCCGCTCCGGGGTCGGCGCCATTTCCACGATCACCGCCACGGTTTGGCTGCGACGCAGGCGCAGATTGCGTGCGGAAACATTGAGCGAATAGCCGTGTTGCCGCGCCAGTTCGCGCACCCGCGTGCGGGTTTCGGGGTTGACCAGCGCGCTGTCGCCCATCGCGCGCGACACCGTGATCTTGGAAACACCAGCCAGCCGTGCGAGATCGGCCATCGTCAAACGACCATTCGCAACCGGCGTGGCGATATCGTTGGGGGCTTTTTTGCCGCGCTTCAAGGCGCTTGCACCTCGTCTACCGCCGCTGCGCGATCCGGACCATGCACGCGCAAACTCACGCCGCCTCGGTACGGGTGGTGAAGCTTTCGCCACAACCACATTGCGCGGTGGCGTTGGGATTAGCGAAGACGAACTCTCGATTGATCCCGTTGCGCACATAATCGATGCGGGTGCCGTCGACCAGCGGCAGGCTGTGCGCGTCGACCAGCACCTGCACCCCATCGACGTCGAACACGGTGTCGTCGGGTTGTACCGCCTGCGCCAGATCGACCACGTACCCCCAGCCTGAACAACCGGTGCGCTTGATACCAAAACGCAGACCCACGGCGTTGCCGCCTTGCACAAACTTGCGCGCGTGCTCGAGTGCGGCAGGAGTGAGACTGATGGCCATTGCGGTTCTCCTTGCAGTAGCAACGCAGGCAATCACGCGATTGCCGCTATTGGCCAAGTATAACGCGCCCCGTGTTGCCAGCCGAACCATGCTCAAGCTTGGCGTTCAGTCGCGCTGCGCGGGCTGCCGGCCCTGATACCAGCGCGCAATCAGGTCGCGTTCGGACTCGCTGAGTTGGGTGATGTTGCCCGGCGGCATCACCCGTAGCATCGCCACCTGCTGGTAGATCAGATCGGCACGTTGCTCGATCTGCTCGGGATGATCGAACATCGTGCCCTTGGGCGCGCTGGCCATCAGGCTCGGGTGTTCGGAATGGCAGGCCGTACAGCGCTGCACCACAATCGCATGGACACTGGCGATGTCCGGTGCCGGTGACGAGTTCTCCGCCGTCGTCGCGGAATGCGGCGCCAGCCACCCGAACAATGCCGCCAGCAAAGCGCCACCGGCCGCCAGCAACCACCACGCGCGGCCGCCGCTGTGCCAGAGCACAAAGAACTGCCGGAGCAACGCACCAGCGGCCATGAACCCGGCCAGCACCAGCCAGGCGTGTTGATGGGCAAACGCCGGCGCGTAGTGATTGCTCAGCATCGCCACCACCACCGGCAAGGTGAAATAGGTGTTGTGTACCGAGCGCTGCTTGCCGCGCAGACCCGGCAACGGGTCGATCGCCGCGCCACGCGTCAGCGCCGCCACCATGCGCTTCTGGCCGGGAATGATGACGAACAACACATTGGCGGTCATGATCGTCGCCAACGCCGCACCGACCAGCAAGAATGCGGCCCGGCCAGCAAACACCTGCGTGGCGGCGTAACACAGCACCAGCACCAGCAGTGCCAGCAACGCACCCAAGGCGGCATCACGAAAACCCAACAAACGGCACAGGCCGTCGTACCCCAGCCATGCCAGCAGCGGAAACGCAAACGCCAGCGCCACCGCGTGCAGCGGCGTGAGCGCGCGCACCGCCGGGTCGATCAGATAAATCTCCGGCGCCAGCAGGTACAACACGGCAAACAGCGCGAACCCCGACAGCCAGGTGGTATACGACTTCCACTTCGACCAGTGCAGCACCTCCGGCAACTGCGGCGGCGCCGGCATGAACTTGCGCTTGTGATAAAAACCACCGCCATGCACCGACCACGACTCGCCGGCCACACCCGGCTCCGGCGTCTTCGGCGCTTGCAGCGAGCGATCGAGCATGACGAAATAAAACGACTCGCCGATCCACGCGATCGCCGCCACCACGTGCAACCAGCGCAGTGCGAAAGCCGCCGCCTCGATCCAGAACGCGTGCATTCAACTACCCCGATACGTGCTGTAACTGAACGGCGACACCAGCAGTGGCACGTGATAGTGGGCAGCGGCGTCGGCAATACCGAAGCGCAGGCACACCACATCGAGGAAACGCGGCTCAGCCAACGCCACACCCAAACCGGCGAAGTAGTCGCCGACCGCAAACTCCAGCTCATGGGTTCCGACGCACAACGCGGCATCGGCCAGCAATGGCGCATCACAACGGCCATCGGCATTGGTCACGAACGTGCCCAGCAGTTGCCGGCCATCGCCCGCACAACGGTACAGCCGGATCGCAATGCCGGCACCGGGCCGGCCATGCGCGGTGTCGAGCACGTGGGTGGTCAGCTTGCCCATGGCCTCAATCCACTCCCGCCTGCTGGCAATACGCATCGAGCAGAGCGTGATACCCGGCCTTTTGCATATCATCGGCAAAGCTGGCGTCAAAACTGTTGCGCGCCAGGGTGATCGCGTGCCCGACATCCAATTCCAGCGCGGCGAAGGTAGCGACGAAGTTGTCGTTGATATAGCCGCCAAAATAGGCAGGGTCATCGGAATTGATCGTCACTGCAACACCGGCATCGAGCATTTTGCCAAGATTGTGATCGCGTAGCGTTGGGAACACACACAGCTTGAGATTCGATAGCGGGCACACCGTCAGCGCGATGCGCTCACGCGCCAGGCGTTCCATCAGCACCGTGTCGTCGATCGCGCGCACGCCGTGATCGATCCGCTCGGCGCCCAGCACATCCAGCGCGGCCCAGATGTATTCCGGCGGCCCTTCCTCGCCAGCATGCGCCACCCGGCGCAACCCCAGCATCCGCGCCAGTTCGAACGCCTTGCGGAACGTCTCCGGCGGGTGGCCACGCTCGCTCGAATCCAGACCCACGCCGATGAACTTGTCGATGTGCGGCAAGCCCGATTGCAGCGTGGCGATCGCGTCGGCTTCGCTCAGGTGGCGCAGAAAACACAAAATCCACTGCGCACGGATACCCAGTTCAGCCTGCGCCTGTTGCGAGGCGCGATACAAACCATTGATCACCGTGGCAATGCTGACCCCGCGCGCGGTGTGCGTCTGCGGATCGAAGAACAATTCGGCATGCACCACGTTGTCGGCCTTGGCACGCAGAAAGTACGCCCACGCCATGTCGTAAAAATCAGCCTCGGTCTGCAATACGCTGGCACCGGCGTAGTAGATATCCAGAAAGCTTTGCAGATTGCTGAAATTGTAGGCCGCGCGCAAGGCATCGACACTGGCATACGGCAGCTCGATGCCGTTGCGCTGCGCCAGCGCGAACATCAACTCAGGCTCCAGCGAACCCTCGATATGCATATGCAGTTCGGCCTTGGGCATGCCGCGCACAAAGGCGACGAGTTGCTCGGGCGACAACGACGGTTGGCTCATGGACGGCTTCCAGCACAATGCGAAACGCAGAGTCTGCCCGATAGTGCGGCCCAGGCAAAGGGATAACGCGTGAAAACGGTGCCGGATACCGTAGGGAACCTCTCGAAATCTACTGCGCAACCTGATTGCGGCGTTGCGCGGTGCTCGGAATCCTCATGTACACGCACGTACACTGCGGTTCCTGCGCTCCGTGCGCCTTGCACTCGGGCCGCTCGCAACGGTTTCAAGAGGTTCCCCGAAGCCAAGCCCGGCACGATGCCGCAATCAGGCAATCGCTTGCGATGGCGCGATGGCAATATCATCCGGGAATCCGCGTCGGGCTTGCCGATAACAAATTTCCCACGCACACCTGATTACGCTTGCCACCCCAGCCAAGGATGACGTGGAATGCAGACGCGCGAGATGCGGCAGACGTCCGGTGAGCGAGCACTCGCATGGTTGATCGTCGTGCTGCTGCATGGGGGTTTGGTCTGGCTTGCAAAGGGCACGATGCGCGTCGTGTTGCCGGCATCACAGCAAGCGATCCAGGTGTTTTTTATCGAAAGCGCCACCGCACTCGCGCCGACGTCCGCGACGCCCGCGCAAAACAAAGCACCGACACCGCCAAGCAATGGTTCGCCGCAACGCGACCCGATAATCGCCGCACAATCCCCCGTCGCCGGACACGCGGCACCGGCAACGATCACGCCGGCTGGGCGACCGCTATCGATGGTCTATATCGCGCAGGCGCGTTTGCAAGCCGAAGCCGAGGCGCGATCACCGAGAAACGCAGCGCCCGCTGATCCGTTCGCGCACCGTGCCCCCGCGTTGCCGGGGAAACCGGGTGAACGATTCCGTATGCAGACCCCACTCTCGGCTGCCGATGTGGTGGCCGGCATCGGCAAATTGTTCGGTGGCCCGGGTTACAGCGCCGACCCGTGCGACGATCTAGCCCGCAACATCGCCACATTGGCCATCCAGGGTGATTCCTGGCAACTGCGGCACGATATGGAGTTCGAGAAAAACGCATGCCGGCCGCAGTGAGCCGGAGCGAATCCAGATGTTCGGTGGGAGCTGAGCTTGCCAGCGAATCAATACCGCAAGAAACTTCGCGCGCAGGCGCGCTTCCACGGAAGGTTCGCCGTTTGCGTTGCTCTGCACTAAGCTATCGCCATGGACGAGCAACCCACTTTCACCCTCAACGGCCGTGCGCAATCGCTGGCGGGTGTCGATCCGCGGCAATCGCTGCTGCGCTGGCTCAAGCAACAACGTCTGCACGGCAGCAAGGAAGGCTGTGGCGATGGCGATTGCGGCGCCTGCACAGTGGCGCTGGTGGATGTGCGCGGCGATGGCAGTGCGCACTATCAGGCGGTCAACAGTTGCCTGCTGCCGATGGGATCGCTGCCGGGGCGCGAGGTGGTTACGGTTGAGGCGCTGGCCGATGGCGAGCGCCTGCACCCGGCGCAGCAGGCGATGGTCGAGTGCCATGGCTCGCAGTGCGGCTACTGCACGCCGGGTTTCGTGATGAGCCTGTTCGTTGCCGGTCACAACGGCGAAGCGGGCGATACCGCGATCGAAGGCAATCTATGCCGTTGCACCGGCTATCTGCCGATTCGCGCAGCGGCGCGGCGACTGGCCGATTCGCCGCCGCCGGCCGACCGCTTCGCGGCCACCATTGCCGCGCCGCGCCCGCCGCTGCCGACGGTGGCGCTCGGGCGTTACTTCAGCCCGACATCGGTCAGTGCGGCGCTGGCGCTCAAGGCACAGTACCCGGATGCGATGTGGATCAACGGTGCCACCGATCTGGGTGTGAACCTGAGCCGCGGCCAAGCGGTGGCGCCGGCATTCATCGCGCTCGATCGCATCACGCAATTGCACCTGATCACGGTGACTCAGGATTCGCTGCGCATCGGCGCCAGCGTGCCGCTGACCCGGATCGAACAGGAAGTGCACGGCATGTTCGGCGCGCTGGACGACATGCTGCCGTGGTTCGCCGCGCGCCAGGTGCGCAACCGCGCCAGCTTCGGCGGCAATCTTGGCAGCGCATCGCCGATTGGCGATCTGTTGCCGATTCTGCTGGCGCTGGATTCGCGCATCCACCTGCGCGGCGTACAGGGCGAACGCAGCGTTGCTGCCGATGACTTTTTCCTCGGCTACCGCAAAACTGCGCGCGCCGATGACGAGCTGATCGTGGCGGTCAGCCTGCCGCGTACGGCGCAGCAGATCAGCGCGTCGTACAAGGTGGCCAAGCGCCAGAGCGACGACATCAGCATCGTCGCGGCCTGCTTTGCGTTGCAACGCGATGCCGATGGCCGCGTTGCACAGGTGCGCATGGCGTTCGGCGGGGTTGCTGCCACGCCGTGCCGCGCGCTGGCGGTGGAGGCGTTCGTGCGCGGCAAGATACTCGATGAGGCCACGGTAAGCGAAACCCGGGAACGGCTGCGCGCCGCGTTCACTCCGTTGAGCGATCACCGCGCCAGCGCCGACTACCGCCGCGCGCTGTGCGCCAACCTGTTCGTCCGTTTCGTTGCGGAGCACTGCGCATGAGCCACGTGCGCCAGCCGCTCGGCCATGAAAGCGCGCGTGGCCATGTCACCGGCCGCGCCGTGTACACCGATGAGCAATACCCCGGCGTCGGCCTGCTCAGCCTGTATCCGGTGCAGGCACCGCATGCGCATGCGCGCATTCTCGGCATCGATGGCGCTGCCGCACGCGCCATGCCCGGCGTACATGCGGTGCTCACGCCGGCCGACATCCCGGGCGAAAACAACACCGGCCCGATCCTGCACGACGAGCCGCTGATTCCGCTCGATGTGGTGCAGTTTTACGGCCAGGCGGTGGCGTGGGTAGTGGCCGATAGCGAAACGCAGGCGCAGGCCGCTGCCGCCGCGGTGCAGGTGCGCTACCAGCCGCTGCCGGCGTGCCTGAGCATCGCACAGGCGATTGCCGAACAGGCCTTCCATCTACCGCCGGCAACGGTGACGAGCGGCGCTGTCGATACGGCCATGGCACAGGCACCGCTGCGCCTCACCGGCGAGCTGGCTATCGGCGGCCAGGATCACTTCTATCTGGAAACCCACGCCAGTTGGGCACAGCTCGATGGCGAGGGCATCGTGCAGGTGACCGCATCGACCCAGCACCCGAGCGAAACCCAGCGCATGGTGGCGCACGTGCTGGGCCTGCCCGCACACCGTGTGGTCTGCCGTAGCCTGCGCATGGGTGGCGGTTTCGGCGGCAAGGAAACCCAAGCCAACAGCTTCGCTGCACTCGCGGCACTGGCGGCGCAGATCACCGGCCGGCCGGTACGGGTGAAGTTGCCGCGCAGCCTCGACATGCAGCTCACCGGCAAGCGGCATCCGTTTTTTGCGCGCTATCAGGTCGGCTTCGATCACGATGGCCACCTGTTGGCGCTGAACGCCGAGCTGGTCGCCGATGGCGGCTGGAGCTGCGACCTGTCACCGCCGGTGCTGATGCGCGCGATGGTGCATATCGACAATGCGTATTTCATCCCCGATGTGCGTATCACCGGCCTGATCGCAAAGACCCATCTGGCATCGAACACCGCGTTTCGCGGCTTTGGTGGACCGCAGGGCATGCTGGTGGGCGAGGAAGTGCTCGAGCGCGTGGCGCGCCATCTGCGCCTGCCGCCGGAGCAGGTGCGCGAGCGCAATTTCTATCGCCCCGGGCAGCGCCCGGATCGCAACACCACGCCCTACGGTCAGGTGGTGGTGGACAATCACTTGCCCGAGCTGTGGACGCAATTGCTTGCTGAAAGCGATTTCGCACAACGCCGCAAGGCAGTGACGCAATTCAATGCAGTCAATGCCCAACGCAAGCGCGGCCTCGCCATCACCCCGGTCAAGTTCGGCATCTCGTTCAACAAGACCGAATACAACCAGGCCGGCGCGCTGCTGCACATCTATACCGACGGCAGCGTGCAGCTCAATCACGGCGGCACCGAAATGGGCCAGGGCCTGCACAGCAAGATGCTGGCGGTGGCGAGCACGGCGCTCGGGGTGTCGCAGGATCGCATCCAGATCATGACCACCAGCACCGACAAGGTGCCCAACACCTCGGCCACTGCCGCCAGCAGCGGTTCGGACCTCAACGGCCAGGCGGTGAAGGCCGCCTGCGACACCCTGCTGGAGCGGCTGCAACCGATCGCGGCGCTGCAACTGCACGGCAAAACCCCGGACGTGGTGTTTGCCGATGACCACGTGTTTTTACGCAATGCGCCCGATCATCGCATCGCCTTTGCCGAGGTGGTGATGGCCGCCTACAACGCCCGCGTCAGTCTGTCGGCGACCGGTTTCTATCGCACCCCCGGTCTGAGCTGGGATGCCGCCAGCGGGCGCGGTCAGCCATTTTATTACTTCGCCTTCGGCGCGGCAGTGAGTGAGGTGGAAGTGTGCGGCTACACCGGCGTACACAAGCTGCTGCGTGTGGATCTGCTGCACGATGTCGGCAATCCGCTGATCGAAAGCATCGACCGCGGCCAGATCGAAGGCGGTTACGTGCAGGGCATGGGCTGGCTGACTTGCGAGGAACTGCGCTGGAGCGACGATGGCCGCCTGCTCACCGATGCGCCGAGTACCTACAAGATTCCCACCACGGCGGATGTACCGGAGGATTTCCGCCTGCGCCTGTTCCAGCGCAGCACGCCGCCCAGCACCCACGTGATTGGCAACAGCAAGGCGGTGGGCGAACCGCCGTTGATGCTGGCGCTGAGCGTACGCGAGGCGATCCGCGATGCGGTGGCGGCATTCGGCAATACACAGCGGGTCGATCTGGCTGCGCCGGCCACGCCGGAAGCGATCTACGCGGCGATCCAGCGCCAACGCAATGCCGGAGAGCGTGCTTGAGTGACGAGCGTTTGTTCGCGCAACTGGCGGCAACGCTGCATCGTGAAGCAGCCGTGTTGGCCAGTGTGCTGCATACCCGCGGCGCCACGCCACGCAAACGCGGCGCACGCATGCTGATCGCCGCGGGGCACTGCGCCCTCAGTATCGGCGGCGGCCTGGCCGAAGTGCGGGTGGTCGGCGCGGCGCGTGCGCTGTTGCTGAGCGGGCA
>PFJA01000256.1 GCA_002782905.1 Lysobacterales bacterium CG_4_10_14_3_um_filter_64_11 | reverse complement strand
CGGGTTACGGCCTGCGGCCTTCAACCCGGGCTACACCAACACCACGTTATTGCCGTGGTAGCCCGGGTTGAGGCGAGGCCGAAACCCGGGGCACGCAGTGCCGGGCAACACCCCGGCGTTACCGGCTCCGTTCTACACTATGCGCATGAAATCCGCGCCCACCATCGAAATCGATGCCCATGGCCGATCACCACTCGGCATGTCGCCCAGGCAATTCCTCGCGCATTATTGGCAACGCCGGCCGTTGCTGATTCGCAATGCGTTTGCCGGCTTTGTGTCGCCGATCTCGCCCGATGAACTGGCCGGAATCGCCTGCGAGCCCAGCGCGCTGGCGCGCATCGTGCGCCGCGAACGCCTTGCCGCCAGCGACGACCCGACGCAGTCGCGTTGGCACCTGCAATCAGGGCCGTTCGCCGAAAGCGATTTCTCCGGCCTGCCCGAGCGCGATTGCAGCCTGCTGGTGCAGGACGTGGACAAGTGGGATACCGATGTGGCGGCGCTGCTCGACGCGTTCGCGTTTTTGCCGCGCTGGCGGATCGACGACATCATGATCAGCTTCGCCGAACCCGGCGGCTCGGTCGGGCCGCATGTCGATCAGTACGACGTGTTTCTGTTGCAGGCGCAGGGCTGCCGCCGCTGGCAGATCGACAGCCGTGCCGACGTCGATGCGACCCTGCGCAGCGATTGCGAACTCAAGTTGCTCAAGCACTTCACGCCCAACGCCGAGTGGCTGCTGCAACCCGGCGACATGCTGTATCTGCCGCCCGGGATGCCACACCACGGCGAGGCGGTGGATGCCTGCCTGACCATTTCGGTCGGCATGCGCGCGCCTGCCGCGGGCGAGCTGATCAGCGATCTGGCCGAGCACCTGGCCGAGGCGATGGCACAGAGCGAGCGCTACCGCGACCCGGATTTGTTGCCGGCCAAGGATCGCTTTGAAATCGACGCGGCGGCAATGGCGCGTTTGCGCAGCGCCCTGGGGCCGTTGGCATCGCTCGATGAGCGCACCTTGAGCAACTGGTTTGGCACGTTCATCACCCGCTACCGCAGCGCCGCGCTGGCCGATGCCGGCGGCAAGCCGAAAACCCCGGAATCGCTGGCGCAATTACTCGGCGAAGGCCGCACGCTGGTTCGGCATCCGTTTGCCCGCAGCGCCTGGGCCCGCGAGGGCCGCCGTGGTCGGTTGTTCATTGCTGGCGAAAGCTGGGCGATGGGCATCCGCAGCGCCAGCGCGCTGGCCGCTGCGCGGCGCATCGATGCGGCGGGATTTATCGCACTCGACAAACAGGCCCATGCCGCGTTGAGCCAACTGCTGGCGCGCGGCTGGTATCAACTGCAACGCAAACCACGCCCCCGGCCATGATCGAAAGCGACTTCTTTATCACCCCAGCCGATTACCACAGCGACCTGAGCGCCTTGCGCGCGGTGCGCGAAACCGTGTTCGTGCACGAGCAGCAGGTGCCCATCGAAGAAGAATGGGACGCGCTGGATCCGCTCAGCAGCCACGTGCTGGCGCGCGACAATGCGCACCGGCCGATCGCTACCGGCCGCCTCACCCCGGAGCGCAAGATCGGCCGTATGGCGGTGCTCAGCGAATGGCGCGGGCGCGGCGTCGGCAATGCGTTGTTGCAGCACCTGATCGACGTCGCGCGCAGCCGCGGCTGGCCCGAGGTCAGTCTGCACGCCCAGGTCGATGCCATCGGCTTTTATCAACGCGCCGGTTTTGTCGCTTGTGGCGAGCCGTTCATCGAAGCCGGCATCCGCCACCAGGCCATGCGCAAGGCACTGCAACCGCTGGCGACCACCGCCCACACCCGAACGCTCAGGCCGGCAAGCACACCGGCGCGCACGGTGGAGACGCTGGCACAGGCGATCGAAGCCACCTGCGCGCTCATCGCCGGCGCACGCAGCGGGCTGGGCATCTACAGCCGCGATCTCGACCCCGAATTGCTCGCGCACAGCGAGGTACTGGCCGCACTGCGCCGCTTCGCGATTGCCCATCCGCATGCCGAGGTGCGTTTGCTGGTGCACGATCCGGAGCACGTGGTGCTGGCCGGCCATCCGCTGCTGACGCTGGCGCAGCGCCTGCCCAGCCGCTTTGCCTTCCGCTCACCGAACGAGGCGGTGGATCGGCAATATGCGGGCGCATACCTGTTCAGCGACCAGGGCGGCTTCTACCATCGGCCGCTGGGCTCACGCTACGAGGGCGAAGCCAGCGTCTGCGCCCCAGCTCGCGCGCGCCAGTTGGGCAACACGTTCGACCCGATATGGGAACGCAGCCGGCTGTGCAACGAGTTTCGCGTGCTTGCGATCTGATTTCGGCAGCGTTCTTTGGCGTCGTAGGTCGGCTCAAGGCGCTTGCGCCGGAGCCGCGCGGTAACGCCGCACGCTTGCATCCCGCGCATGTAGGTCGGATCCGCGCCTGGCGGCGCTTGATCCGACCTACATGCGCTGCGCCAGCTCGTCGTCCCGAGTCCCGAGTCCGGGATTGAACCCTTGCCGGCGTCGCCGGTCACAGTGGGCTGCTCAATCGGATCAACCCCCGGTGAACACAGGGCGCACAACCGCTATAATGCTGCGCTGCCGCGTAAACGCGCGGCGTTTATTTTATTTCACATAAAATCAACCGCTTGAACCCCCAACCCAAAGGCCCGGGCCATCGCCGTGGAAAGCCTCATCAAACAGTTTGCGAAAACCTCGTTCATCTCCGGTGGCAATGCCAGCTTCATCGAGGATCTGTACGAGGATTACCTCGCTGATCCGGCCAGCGTCGGTACCCCCTGGAAAACCTATTTCGACACACTCAAAGGCCGCGAAGCCGGCGACGTGCCGCACTCATCGGTGCTGGCCGGCATCCAGCGTGCTGCCGCCGATGCAGCGCGCGGCATTGGTGTGGCCGATGCCGCATCCAGCAAACAGGGAGGTGCGCTCAAGCTGATCACTGCCTATCGTTCGCGCGGCCACCTGCGCGCCGATCTCGATCCGCTGGGCATGGCGGCCAAACGCGACGCCCCCGATCTCGACCTGCCGTTTCACGGGCTGTCCGACGCCGACCTCAACAGCGAGTTCGAGACCGGCGTGTTCGGTGGCCCGGCACGGATGCCGCTGAAGGCGTTGCTGGCACACCTCAAAGCCACCTACAGCAGCACCATCGGCGCCGAGTTCATGCACATCACCGACGCACCGCAACGGCGCTGGGTTTACGAGCGTCTGGAGCGCGCAGCGGGGAAGTTCGCTTTCAATGCCGATCAGCAACGCCGCATCCTCGCCAAGCTCAGTGCCACCGAAGGGCTGGAGCGCTACCTGCACACCAAGTATGTCGGCCAGAAGCGTTTTTCGCTGGAAGGCGGCGACAGCCTGATCCCGCTGGTGGATACCCTGGTGCAGCGGGCTGGCACGGCGAAGATGAAAGAGGTGGTGATCGGCATGGCCCACCGCGGCCGACTCAACGTGCTGATCAACATCATGGGCAAACCGCCGCACATGTTGTTTGCCGAGTTCGAGGGCAAGTTCGAGCACGAGGACCCTAGCCACACCGGCGACGTGAAATACCACATGGGTTTCAGCTCCGACGTGAAAACCGGCGATGGCCAGATCCACCTGGCTCTGGGCTTCAATCCATCACATCTGGAGATCATCAACCCGGTGGTTGCCGGCTCGGTGCGCGCGCGGCAAGCCCGCCGCCACGACACCCAACGCGACCAGGTGCTGCCGGTTCTGGTTCACGGCGATGCCGCATTCGCCGGTCAGGGCGTGGGCATGGAATTGCTGCAAATGTCGCAGGCGCGCGGCTTTGAGGTCGGCGGCACGGTGCATATCGTCATCAACAACCAGGTTGGATTCACCACCAGCCGAGCCGACGACGCCCGTTCCACCCTGTACTGCACCGATGTCGCCAAGATGGTCGGCGCACCGATCTTGCACGTCAACGGCGACGACCCCGAAGCCGTCACGTTCTGTACCCAGCTCGCCTTCGATTTCCGCCAGCAGTTCCACAAGGATGTGGTCATCGATCTGGTCTGCTACCGCCGCCATGGCCACAACGAGGCCGATGAACCCGCCGCCACCCAGCCGCTGATGTACCGCAACATCCGCAGCCGGCCAACAACGCGCGAGTTGTATGCCGAACGCCTGCTCACCGCCGGCGTGCTCGGCGCGGGTGAGGCGCCCTCGATGATGGATGCGGTACGCGACGGCCTCGACCGCGGCGATATCGATGTCGATTTGGCGCCGCCAGCCGCCGACGCGCTGGCGGTGGACTGGCACCCATACCTGCACGGCACCTTGGCAACACCGGTGGACACTCGCGTTGCGCGCGCCAAGCTCACCGCCTTGGCCACGCAGATCAACCGTGTGCCCGATACGCTGAAACTGCACTCGCGCGTGGCCAGGATCTACGCCGATCGTCAGCAGATGGCGGCTGGCAAGCTCGAAGGCGATTGGGGCTTTGCCGAAAATCTGGCCTATGCCAGCCTGATCGACGAAGGCGTGAAACTGCGCCTGGTCGGCCAGGATTCCGGGCGCGGCACGTTCTTCCACCGCCACGCCGTGCTGCACGATCAGGAAACCGGCGAAACGGTGATGCCGCTGCGCACCCTGGTCGATGATCCCACGCGCGTTACCATCATCGATTCGCTGTTGTCCGAAGAAGCGGTGATGGCGTTCGAGTACGGCTACAGCACCGCCGACCCGGCCTCGCTGGTGATCTGGGAAGGCCAGTTCGGCGATTTCGCCAACGGCGCGCAAGTGGTGATCGATCAGTTCATCAGCTCCGGCGAAGCCAAATGGGGCCGTCTGTGCGGGCTGGTGCTGCTGTTGCCGCACGGCTACGAAGGCCAGGGCCCGGAGCACAGCTCGGCGCGGCTGGAACGCTTTTTGCAGCTTTCCGCGCTCGATAACATGCAGGTGTGCGTACCGACCACGCCAGCCCAGATTTACCATTTGCTGCGCCGGCAGATGAAACGCAGCACGCGCAAGCCGCTGGTGGTGATGAGCCCGAAGTCGTTGCTGCGTCACAAGCTGGCGGTGTCGTCGCTGACCGAACTGGCCGAGGGCGGTTTTCAAACCGTGATCGCCGACAGCACCGCCGGCAACGCGAAAAAGGTAAAGCGCGTGGTGGCGTGTTCGGGCAAGGTGTATTTTGATCTGATTGAAGAAGCACAAAAACGCGGCATCAGCGATGTCGCCATCATCCGCGTCGAGCAGTTGTACCCGTTCCCGCGGCCATTGCTCATCGAGCAGATCAAGCGTTACCCGGCAGCCAGCAATCTGGTCTGGTGTCAGGAAGAGCCGATGAACCAGGGCGCGTGGTACCAGATTCAGCACCATCTGCGCGCCTGCCTGCAACCTGAGCAAGCGCTGCACTACGCCGGCCGAGCGCGTTCGCCGGCACCAGCGGTGGGGCATTTCAAGACCCACGTTGCCGAGCAGGCGGCGCTGGTTGAAGATGCGCTCACCGGCTCGCCCAATCACGGCGAAAGCGCCGACTGACTTTCCCCGCCTCTAGTCACGCCTTCCGAGCAAGGACATCGTTCATGAGCATCGAAGTAAAAGTACCCGTTCTTCCCGAGTCGGTCGCCGACGCCACCATCGCCAGTTGGCACAAGAAGGCCGGCGATCGCGTCACGCGCGATGAGAACCTGGTCGATCTGGAAACCGACAAAGTGGTCTTGGAAGTACCCTCGCCGGTGGACGGAGTACTCAAGGAAATCAAGCGCCAGAGCGGCGATACCGTGACCAGCGATGAGATCATTGCGGTGATTGAAGAGGGCGCGGCACCTGCTGCCGAAGCCAAGCCTGCCGCCGCTGCCGAAGCCAAGCCTGCGGCCAAGCCCGAGCCCAAGGCCGCCGACAAACCTGCCACAGCAGCCAAATCGACCGCCAACGCTGAACTCTCGCCGGCCGGTCGCCGTGTCGCCGAGCAACACGGGATCGATGCCCAAGCGGTCGAAGGTACCGGCCGCCGCGGCCAAGTCACCAAGGAAGACCTGGTGCGCGTGGTCAAGGGCGGTGGTGCGCGCCCCGAAGAGCGGGTGCCGATGACGCGCATCCGCAAGCGCATCGCCGAACGTCTGATGCTGTCGAAGAACTCGATCGCCATGCTGACCTCGTTCAACGAGGTCAACCTGGCCGCCGTGATGGCCATGCGCAAAACGCAGGGTGAGGCGTTTGCCGCTGCCCATGGCATCAAGCTCGGCTTCATGAGTTTCTTCGTCAAGGCTGCCGCCAATGCGTTGCAACGTTACCCGGTGGTCAACGCCTCGGTCGATGGCGACGACGTGATCTATCACGGCTATGCCGACATCTCGGTGGCGGTTTCCACCGACAAGGGGCTGGTGACGCCGGTGCTGCGCAATGCCGAGCGTATGGGCTTTGCCGATATCGAACGCGCCATCGCCGACTACGCGAAGAAGGCCCGCGAAGGCGGCCTGACCATGGACGACCTGCAGGGCGGCACCTTCACCATCACCAACGGCGGCACCTTCGGTTCGTTGTTCTCGACGCCGATCGTGAATCCGCCACAGTCCGCCATCCTCGGCATGCACGCAATCAAGGAACGCGCCGTGGTCGAAAACGGCCAGGTCGTCGCTGCGCCAATGATGTACATCGCGATCAGCTACGATCACCGCATCATCGACGGCAAGGATGCGGTGCTGTTCCTGGTCGACATCAAGAATCAACTGGAAAACCCGCACCGGATGCTGCTGGGCCTGTAAGCAGCAGGCGCGTTGATGTCTGAATGCACGAACAAGGAATCGGCAATGAGTGAGATGCAGCATTTCGATGTGATCGTCATCGGCGGCGGCCCCGGTGGCTACGTGGCGGCCATTCGCGCGGCGCAACTGGGCATGTCCACTGCCTGCGTCGATGCCTTCATCGGCAAGGATGGCAAACCGGCGCTGGGCGGCACCTGCCTGAATATCGGCTGCATCCCGTCCAAGGCGATGCTCGATTCATCGCGCCAGTTCCATAATCTGCAACACAGCTTCAAGGATCACGGCATCAGCGCCAGCAATGCCAAAATCGATGTCGAGGTGATGGTTGGCCGCAAGGACAAGATCGTCAAGCAGTTCACCGGCGGCATTGCTTCCCTGTTCAAGGCCAACAAGGTCAGCCATCTGCCGGGCTTTGGTACCTTGCACGCGGGCCGCGTGGTCACGGTCAAGGATCACGACGGCAACGAGACGTCGTACAGCGCCAGCAACGTGATTCTGGCGGCGGGCTCGCTGCCGATCGAACTGCCATTCGCCAAGTTCGACGGCAAGCACGTGGTCGATAACGCCGGCGCGCTGGATTTCGACAAGGTGCCCAAGCGCCTTGGCGTGATCGGTGCCGGCGTGATCGGGCTTGAGCTCGGCAGCGTCTGGCGCCGCCTTGGCAGCGAGGTCACCATTCTGGAAGCGCTACCGGATTTTCTGGCCGCCGCCGACGCGGACATTGCCAAAATCGCGGCGCGCGAGTTCAAGAAGCAGGGCCTCGACATCCAGCTCGGCGCCAAGGTCAGCGCGGTTGAGGTGAAGAAAAACGTAGTCCATGTCACCTACAGTGATGGCAAGGATGAGCACACGGCGCAGTTCGACAAACTGCTGGTGGCGGTGGGCCGTCGCGCGGCCAGCAAAGGCTTGTTGGCCGACGACTGCGGCGTGCCACTGACCGAGCGCGGCCAGATTGCTGTCGATGAGCACAACCATACTGGCGTCGAAGGGGTGTGGGCGGTTGGCGACTGCGTACGCGGCCCGATGCTGGCGCACAAGGCCAGTGAGGAAGGCATCGCCGTGGCCGAGCTGATCGCCGGCCTGCCCGGCCATGTCGACCTCGACACCGTGCCGTGGGTGATTTACACCGAGCCGGAAATCGCCTGGGTCGGCAAGACCGAAGCGCAACTCAAGGACGAAGGCGTCGACTATCGCGTCGGCACGTTCCCGTTCGCAGCCATCGGCCGCGCGGTGGCGATGAACGAAACCGCCGGCATGGTCAAGGTGATCGCCGATGCCGAAACCGACCGCGTGCTCGGCGTGCACATGTGCGGCCCAAACGTGTCCGAACTGATCGCCGAGGCGGTGGTGACGATGGAGTTCCACGGCGCCGCCGAGGATCTCGCGCGCATCGTGCACGCCCACCCCACCCTCAGCGAGGCCGTGCACGAGGCCGCGCTGGCGGTGGACAAACGCGCCATTCACAAGGCCAATTGAACGCAATCCATCCGCAACGGTCAGCGTGGGATGGGTAGAGCGCAGCGAAACCCATCAAGCGAGTTGCAATGGCGTGGTTGATGGGTTTCGCTGTGCTCTACCCATCCTGCGGCGATCTGCCCGACTAATCGTTGATGCCACCCCCGGCTTTCCACAGGTGAGCCCCATGACCATCCCCAACACCTTCCGCGCCTTTCGCATTCACAACGACAGCAACGGCCATCGCGCGCTGATCGAGCCGATCGGTCTGGATGATCTCGCCGCTGGCGAAGTCGTGATACGCGCCGAATATTCCAGCGTGAACTACAAGGATGCCCTGGCCGGCAGCGGCACCGCGCCGATCCTGCGCCAGTACCCGCTGGTGGGCGGCATCGATGTTGCCGGCCATGTAGTGGCATCGAGCGACCCGCGCTTTCGCGAGGGCGACCCGGTGTTGTGCACTGGCTGCGGGCTGTCGGAAATCCGCGATGGTGGCTACGCCGAGTATGCCCGGCTCGATGCCAACTGGGTCATCCCGTTGCCCGCTGGCCTGGGCCTGCGTGAGTCGATGATTCTCGGCACCGCCGGCTTCACCGCCGCGCTGGCCTTGCTGCGCATGCAGGAAAACGGCCAGACGCCAGCCATGGGCCCGATCGTGGTTACCGGTGCCAGCGGCGGGGTGGGCATGCTCGCCCTCGATATTCTCACCCGCGCCGGTTACGACGCGCACGCCATCACCGGCAAGTTCGAGCAACTCGATTTCCTCACCGGCCTCGGTGCAAAACAGGTGGTTTCGCGCCACGATCTGCACTGGGGCCAACGACCGCTGGAAAGTCCATTGTGGGCCGGCGCCATCGACAATGTCGGCGATGAGATGCTGGCCGGCCTGACCCGCGTGATATCGCCCTACGGCAACATCGCCAGTTGTGGCCTCGCCGGTGGCGCGGCATTGGCAACCACCGTGATGCCGTTCATCATCCGCGGCGTGTCCTTGCTCGGCATCGCCTCCGCCGGCACCGGCCGGCCGCACCGGGACGCGGTCTGGGCGCACCTCGCCAGCGACTGGAAGCCGGCCCATCTGGACACCATCTGCACCCGCGAAGTGGGGCTTGAAGACCTGTCGAGTGTGTTCGCCAACATGCTTGCCGGCGGCTCATTCGGGCGCACGCTGGTCTGCCACTAACGGTCATGGCGAATCGCCACCGCGAATGATGCAACGGCCATTCGCCATGGCCGTTCCCCCACCCCGCCCTCCCCCGCAAGCGGGGGAGGGCGACAATGAAACGCTTCGCGTTGTTTCACCTTAAGCACGTACGGCTGGACATCGGCGCGGGCGCCGCTACAATCATTCCCAGAACTCAGGAGAGCTGCCAGATGGCACGTATATTGGTTGTTGATGATTCACCGTCGCAAGCGATGGGCATGAAGCGAATCATCGAGAAGCTCGGGCACGAAGCACTGGGTGCAGAGGACGGTGCCGCTGGCGTTGAAGTCGCCAAAAAAGAATTGCCCGACCTGATCTTGATGGACGTGGTGATGCCGAACCTCAATGGTTTTCAGGCTACCCGCCTGATCGCCAAGGACCCGGCCACAGCGCACATCCCGATCGTCCTGGTAACCACCAAAGACCAGGAAACCGACAAGGTATGGGGCCTGCGACAAGGCGCCAAGGCCTACCTGACCAAGCCGTTCAACGAAGCGGCTCTGGTCAAGGTGATTGCGGATTTGCTGCCGGGCTGACGGGGAACCTGTTGAAACCTACTGCGCGACCCGATTGCGGCGTTGCGCGGTGCTCGGAATCCTCATGTACCCGCATGTACACTGCGGTTCCTGCGCTCCGTGCGCCTTGCACTCGGGCCGCTCGCGACGGTTTCGCCGGGTTCCCCACGGTTACCCGGCGCAATCTCAATCCGCGCGCGGGTCAAAATCTGCAAATGCGCGGGAAAACTGCTGGTACGCAGCACGTTCAACGTCGTTGCGGGCTTCCGGCGTGCGAATTTCCAGCTCGATGATCTGATCGCCGGGCGGCGTCCCCGGCAGGCCGCGCCCACGCAGCCGCAGCTTGCGCCCGGCGTCACTGCCCGCCGGGACCTTGAGCTCGACCGGGCCACCCAGCGTGGAAACCGTCAGGGTGGTGCCCAATGCGGCCTCCCACGGCGAAACGCTCACGACATGCAGAATATTGCGGCCATCGACCTCGAACTCCGGATGCACCCGGTACTCAATCGCCAGCCGCAGATCGCCATTGCGCACCCGCCCGCGATGGCCCTGCCCGGCAAGCCGGATCACCTGCCCCGGCCGCACACCGGCGGGTATTTTCACCTCCAGGGTGCGGCCATTGACATCGATACGCTGGCTGCCGCCGGAAAAAGCCAATTCCAACGCAATGGCCAGCCGCGCCTGCAAATCGCCGCCAGCATCGCTTGGCCCGGGGCGTGAAGCACGCTGCCGGCTGCCAAACAGCGACTCGAAGAAATCGCTGAAACCGGCGCCTTCGCTCGGTTCAAATCCGTATTCCGGAGCACCGCTACCGTGATACCCCGGCGGTGGACGAAAGTCCTCACCCGGACGGAAGCCACGTGCGCGCAGTTGATCGTATTGACCGCGCTTTTCGCTGTCGCGCAGCACCTCGTACGCCTCATTGATCGACTTGAAGCGTTCCTCGGCACCCGCTTCCTTGCTCACATCGGGATGATATTTGCGCGCCAGTCGTCGATACGCGGTCTTGATTTCGGCCTCGCCCGCGCCCGGCTCGACCCCCAGCACCGTGTAGTAATCCTTGAACTGCATATCAGCCTCAATCACCAGACAATTCGATCATGGTACCTGTATATCGGTGCCGGTTTGATCCGGCGCAAGCCCCGGCACCCGCCGATCGCGGCGTCGATGGTGCCGGCGCTGCCACCTGGCCGCGCGAACAACCCCGGGTTACGCCCTGTGGCCGCAACCCGGGCCACCACATCGAAAATCAGCGAACAAAGCCATGAAAAGCAAAAAGCCACCCGAGGTGGCTTTTTGCTTTGTGTGGCGGAGAGAGAGGGGCGAGGTGGCACCGTTTGCGAAGCGCAGCTTCGCGGTGCCGATGAGCGCCCGCGCCGCTGGCGCGGGCCGGCAATCGCACGAACGAAGCCATGAAAAGCAAAAAGCCACCCGAGGTGGCTTTTTGCTTTGTGTGGCGGAGAGAGAGGGATTCGAACCCTCGATAGAGTTTTAAGCCCTATACTCCCTTAGCAGGGGAGCCCCTTCAGCCACTCGGGCATCTCTCCGGATCTGTTACCCCGTCATCCGCAACAGCCTGACGGGCCGCATAGCATAGCGCTTAAGCGTGCGGCGGTAAACCTGAACCACTCGAACCCGTGGATGGTTCGTCGTCTTTGTGAATGCGTTGGTAGATTTCTTCACGATGAACGGCGACATCTTTCGGTGCGGTAATGCCGATGCGCACCTGATTGCCTTTGACACCCAATACCGTCACCGTGATGGCATCACCGATCATCATGGTTTCACCAACGCGGCGGGTCAGAATCAACATATTTCCTCTCCTTGACCGAGGCTTCCGTGCGCCGAGGCATAGCCATCGCACGCCCCCGCGTGCAATGTACTCAGCTCACACCGCCCACGCATGGTACCCAAGGCCGGCAGCACGATGCAATGATTCTCAGCACAGACGTTGCGCCAGCCACGCATCCACGCCAACGAGCGCGCTTTGCAACGCGGCGCCATCCTCGCCACCACCCTGCGCCATGTCCGGGCGGCCACCGCCCTTGCCGCCGATCTGACCCGCAATATGCGCAACCAGTTCACCCGCCTTGACCCTGCCCAGCGCCGCACCGGAAACGCCAGCAACCAACGCGGCACGGCCGTCACTCGCGCCAGCGAGCACGATCACCGCATCGCTGAGACGATCCTTGAGTTGATCGACCGCTTCACGCAGCGCCTTGCCATCGACACCCTCAAGACGCGCGGCCACCACGCGAATACCCGCGATTTCGCGGGCATTTGCGGCCAGTTCGGCCGCAGCACCTGCCGTGGATTTGGCCTTGATCTGTTCGATCTCGCGTTCGAGCTGGCGCTGGCGCGCAAGCAGTTGCTGCAGCTTGTCGAGCACGTCGGCCTGGCCGCCACCGAGCAATCCCGCGATCTGCGCCAGGCGCTGCTCTTCGTTGGCGACGTGCGCCAATGCCGCCGCGCCGGTCACCGCTTCGATGCGGCGCACGCCCGCCGCGACACCGCCTTCGGACAGGATCTTGAACAGGCCGATATCGCCGCTATGACGTACGTGGGTACCGCCGCACAACTCGGTCGAGAATGCACCCATACGCAACACCCGCACCCGTTCGCCGTATTTTTCGCCAAACAGCGCCATGGCGCCGAAATCGAGCGCCTGCTGCATGTCCATCTGCTGCACTTCGGTTTCGGCATTGCCACGGATTTGTGCATTGACCAACACTTCGATCTGCGCCAACTGTTCAGCGCTGACCGGCTGAAAGTGCGAGAAGTCGAAACGCAGGCGGTCGGGTGCCACCAACGAGCCCTTCTGACTGACATGTTCACCAAGCATCTGCCGCAGCGCCGCGTGCAACAAGTGCGTTGCCGAGTGGTTGAGCATGATCGCCTGTCGCCGCTCGCCATCGATCGTGGCAACCACGCTATCGCCAACCGCCAGCGCGCCCGCTTCCAGCGCACCGACATGGCCATGAAACTGATTGGCGAACTTGTGGGTATCGCTGACCACGAAGCGCTGCCCCGCGCTGCCGGTCAACACGCCAGTATCACCGACCTGACCGCCCGACTCCGCGTAGAACGGTGTCGTGTCCAGCACCACGATGGCATGCTCGCCGGCGCCGACACGCGGCACCGCCTTGCCATCAACCACCAGCGCCAGCACCGTGCCCGCCTCCACGGCGAGGCGGTCGTAACCGCAGAACTGCGTCGGCGGCAGCGTGCCGAGCAATTCGCCGGGCAGGCCGGCGCTGCCGGCAAACTTGCTGGCGGCGCGGGCGCGTTCGCGTTGCTGCGTCATCAGCGCCTCGTAAGCCTGTATCTGCGCGGGCTCGACCACCTGACCGCGCTCGCGCAGGATGTCCAGTATCAGGTCCGGCGGACAGCCATAGGTATCGTGCAACTGGAACAGCGCCTCGCCATCGATGCTGCCATGCTGTTTGAGATGCGCATCGAGGCGGTTCATGCCCGCTTCCAGCGTTTGCGCAAACGCCGCCTCTTCCGCGCGTAGCGCCTGTTCCACCAGCGCGCGCTTGGCAAGCAGCTCGGGGTACGCCTCGCCCATCACCACGCACAGCGGTTCGACCATGCGCCAGAACAGGCCATCGCTGCGCAGCGCGCCGAGTTTCCAGACATGGCGGATCGCGCGACGGATGATCCGGCGCAGCACGTAACCACGCCCTTCGTTGGACGGCAGCACACCATCGACGATCAGGAACGAGCACGCGCGAATGTGGTCGCTGATCACGCGCAGCGACTTGTGCTCCAGATCGGCGGTGGCGGTGAGCTGGGCAGCAGCCTTGATCAGATGCGCGAACAGGTCGATCTCGTAATTGCTGTGCACGTGTTGCAGCACCGCGCACAGGCGCTCCAGGCCCATGCCGGTGTCCACGCAGGGTGCCGGCAGCGGCAGCAGGGTGCCGTCAGGCTGGCGGTCGAACTGCATGAACACGTTGTTCCAGATTTCGATGAAGCGATCGCCATCCTCATCGGGCGATCCGGGCGGGCCGCCGGCGATGTGCGCACCGTGATCGTAGAAAATCTCGCTGCATGGCCCGCACGGGCCGGTATCGGCCATCTGCCAGAAGTTGTCCGACGCGTACGGCGCACCCTTGTTGTCGCCGATGCGGATGATGCGCTCGGCCGGCAAGCCGATCATCGTGTGCCAGAGATCGAACGCCT
>PFJA01000187.1:5361-14087 GCA_002782905.1 Lysobacterales bacterium CG_4_10_14_3_um_filter_64_11 | reverse complement strand
AGCACGTATAATCGCCGCCCCTGTTCGCAACATCGGTTGATGCCATGGCTGTCAGCAATCCCAAGGTCGGTTTCGTCAGCCTCGGCTGTCCCAAGGCGTTGGTCGATTCCGAGCGCATCCTGACCCAGTTGCGCGCCGAGGGCTATGACATCGTGCCCAGCTACGATGCCGCCGATGTGGTAGTGGTCAACACCTGTGGCTTCATCGATTCTGCGGTCACCGAATCGCTCGATGCCATCGGCGAGGCGCTGGCCGAGAACGGCAAGGTGATTGTCACTGGCTGCCTTGGCAAGCGTCCCGAGCAGATCCGTGCGGTGCACCCGGATGTGCTGGCGATCAGCGGGCCGCAGGATTACGCCAGCGTCATGGGCGCCGTGCATGCGGCGTTGCCACAGCGCCACAACCCGTTCATCGACCTGCTGCCGCGCCGCGATGATGATGTCGGCGTCAAGCTCACGCCCAAGCACTACGCCTATCTCAAGATTTCCGAAGGCTGCAATCACCGTTGCAGCTTCTGCATCATCCCCAGCCTGCGCGGCGACCTGGTGTCGCGGCCCATCGACGCGGTGTTGCGCGAAGCGGAAAAACTGGCGAACAACGGGGTCAGGGAATTACTGGTGATTTCGCAGGACACCAGCGCGTATGGTGTCGATCTGAAATATGCCGAGCGCGAGTGGCGTGGCAAGCCGTACCAGACGCGCATGAGCGCGCTGTGCGAAGGGCTGGCCGAACTCGGCATCTGGACGCGGCTGCATTACGTCTATCCGTATCCGCACGTCGATGCCATCGTGCCGCTGATGGCCGAAGGCAAGGTGCTGCCGTATCTGGACATCCCATTCCAGCACGCCAGCCCACGCATCCTCAAGCTGATGAAGCGCCCCGGCGCGGTCGATAAAACCCTGGAGCGGATCACGCGCTGGCGCGCGATGTGCCCCGAGATCACCATCCGCAGCACGTTTATCGTTGGCTTTCCTGGCGAGACCGATGCCGAGTTCGAGCAATTGCTGGACTTCATCGACGCGGCAGAACTCGACCGTGTTGGCGCGTTCGCCTATTCGCCAGTCGACGGCGCGGCGGCCAACGCGCTGCCCGATCCCGTGCCGGAGGCAGTCAAGCGCGATCGGTTGGCCCGGTTCATGGCACTGCAGGAACAAATCAGCGAGGAAAAGCTGGCGCGCAAGGTCGGCAGCGTGCAGCGCGTGCTGGTGGATGCAATCGACGGCGATCTGGCGATCGCCCGTTCAATGGCCGACGCCCCGGAAATCGATGGCCTGGTACAGATTCAGGACGGTGCCGAGGCGGGCCTCAAACCCGGTGATTTTGCCGATGTGCGGATCATGGGTAGCGACGAACACGACCTGTACGCGCTGGTGAACGACGCAGTGGCGTGAATCGTCCCGCACGGCAGTTCAGGGCACATCCACCGGGTAGCGAATCGCCAGCACCACAAAGTGTGCCGGCCCGTTGGGTAGCTCCACCCGCACCTCGTCATCAACCCGGCGCTTGAGCAGGGCGCGTGCCAGCGGCGAATCGATGCTGATGTCGCCGTGGCGGGCATCGGCCTCATCCGGGCCGACGATGCGATAGGTGCAGACCTCACCGCTGGCGCAATGCTCAAGCTCGATACTGGCGCCGAAGAAGATCGCATCGGGGTCGGCAGGTACGCCGTCGACGACACGCAGGGTGTCGAGGCGTTTGCTCAGATAGCGCACCCGCCGGTCGATCTCGGCCAACTGCTTTTTGCGATAGTGGTACTCGGCATTTTCCGAGCGATCGCCCTCTGCCGCGGCAGCCGCCAGCGCCGCGACGACCTCGGGACGGCGCAGCCGCCACAACGCATCAAGTTCGGCGCGCAAACACGCCAGTCCTGCGCGGGTAATCAACGCGGTGCTGGGAACGGCGGCAGGGCGCCAGCGCGACATCGGCAATATCCTTGAGCGGATGTTGAATATACTCGCGTACCCCAGTGGCGACTGCCGGCAGGGTTGTCTCGCCCTGTCGCGTGAGGTTCGAATTACACTTGCACGCGTGGCCAACCGCAAGCAGCGCTCAGCGTGTTGGGGCGAACCGCTAGCGACAACGCAGCGCCCCCAACCGGTAGCTGCGGACGCTGGCATTGGCGTGAATCAGGCATGCGAACCATGCGACGGAGATGTAGCGATGGGATTGTGGTTATGGTTGCCAGTGATACTGGCGCTGAGTGGATTCGTTGGTTGGTGGCGCTGGCTTAAGCGGGCATCAAACAACGCACCGGCTCAAGCGACGGTCGAAATCGACCCGAGTCAACCGCCGGCTGACCTGTCGCCGGGTAGCGCACGCTATGTGTTTCGCGGCGCATATGATGCGCGCTGCATCGCCGCCGATCTGGTCGATATGGCGATTCGTGGCTATCTGCAAATCGGCCGCGAGGCGCGCGTCGTTGGCTTTCGCTGGCGGCTGCAACGCCAGCCGGAGGCCAGCGACGATGGCTTGACGCCGACCCAGCGCGCACTGGCCGACCGGCTGTTTGCCCGCGGTGCGCACGTGTTCGAACTGACCGAAAACAATGCGCGGCGCATGGCGCACGCCTGCGAGGGCTACGAAGAAATGCTCGATGCGTTGTTTCCCGCGCGCGACATGCAGCAGCGGCGCAGCCAGGTGAGCGCATTCGCGGCGTATCTTGCAAGCGATGTGCCGCTTGAAAGTGACAGCGCGCTCGATGCCGACGGCTATCAATCGCGCTTCGCCTACGCCCTGGCGCTGGATGCCAGCACTGCCTGGAGCGAGCGTTTCACCCGCTGCGTGGGCGCCGATGCAGCCAGCGTCTTCGCATCGCGGCTGCGTTGGTACCACGGCAGCGGGTCGCAGGTACTCAGCGATCTGCACGAACTGGAGCAAGCGCTGGGGCAGCAGCTCAGCGAACAGATTGCCACACTGGCGAAACCGCCGCAGGGGATGTTCGGGCTGCCGGGGCGCTGAGTCTGGCCACGCGCTCCGCCGTCAACCGCGTACGCTCGCCCTTGAGCGGATGAAGGCGTAACCCGGGAGTGGACCGTCTGGGCTGTGTTCAGAGCCGCCAGCAGCATGCGAACGGAACGGCTCCGCCATGTGCTGCTGCGTGTGAGAAATCGGACTGCTTGCAAAATACGCCTGACGCCATGGAATCACCCGCTGGGTGCACGGTCACAGCGGCCAGACAAGCAGCAGCATCGGCACCGAAATGGCAACCACGACGATTTCCAGCGGCAGACCCAACTTCCAGTAATCACCAAAGCGGAAGCCGCCCGGGCCGAGGATCAGGGTGTTGTTCTGATGCCCGATCGGCGTCAGGAACGCGCAGGAGGCACCAATCGCTACCGCCATGAGAAACGAATCGGGGTTCACGCCCAATGCCGAGGCGGTGCCGATGGCGATGGGACACATCACGGCGGCTGTGGCGGCGTTGTTCATCAGATCCGACAGGAACATCGTGACCACGAGAATCAATACCAGCCCGACAATGGTGTGGCCTTGTGCCACGTTCTCGATCAGGAAACGGGCAATGAGATCGGCCGTGCCGGTGGCTTCCATGGCACCCGCGACCGGAATGAGCGCGCCCAGCAACACGATGACAGGCCAATCGATCGCCTCATAAACCTGTCGTGGTGGCACGGTGCGCAGCGCCATCGAAGCGAGCACGCCAACCGCAAACGATATGGCTGCCGGCAACAGCCCGAATGCGGCGCCGCCAATGGCGAAGAGCATGATCAGGCTTGCTTCCCATATCTTGCGTTTGTCGGGAATGCGGAACTCCCGCTGGGCAAGCGGCACGCAGGCGTTGTCGGCCGCGAATTCGGCAATCGACTCCGGCGGGCCCTGCATCAACATCAGGTCGCCGGACTGGATGGCGATGGACCGCAGGCGCTTCATCGAGCGGTGGCCTTCGCGGGACAGCGCGAGCATATTGATCCCGTAACGCGTTCGCAACAGGATGTCGCTTGCCGAGCGGCCAGACAGCGGCGAGCCGGGCCGCACGACAAGCTCCATCAGGACCACATCGCCGGATTTTGTCGGCGTGTCAGTTTCGGCCGCTGCCGCCTCGGCGTCTTCCGCATCCTCGGATGCCCGTTTGCCCGTGCCACTCTTTGTGTCTTTCGTTTTTGGAGTATCGGCGGGTTCCGTTTCTTCAGTTTCGTCCGGCTTGACTGACTCCTCGAGTTTGAGACCCAGAATGGACAGCACATCGGTCAGGGACTCGGCTTCTGCCTCGATCATTAGAATGTCACCGGTGTGCACTCGGCGCCCCGGGTTGGCTGCGATGAGCTTGACCTCTTTCTGCACGATGCCGATGATCTGCGCGTCGACATTATCGAGTTTGGTTTCAATTTCACGCAGGCTCATGCCATCGGCCTTGCTTCCTTCCTGCACCCGGACTTCGGTGATGTAGGCGCCGGATTCGAATCCTTCGACACCCGACCGCTCCCGAGATGGCACGAGACGCCAGCCGACCAGCGCGACGAACAATACTCCGGCCACCGCGACGGCCAGACCGACGGGCGTGAAATCGAACATCGAAAAACTACCCATACCGGTGTCGGTGCGAAAGCTGGATACGATCAGGTTGGGCGGCGTGCCGATGAGCGTGGTCATGCCGCCGAGAATCGTGCCGAAAGCCAGTGGCATCAGCACCTGCCCCGGGGCGAGTTCGAGGCGCTGTGAGACGTGGATGGCCACCGGCATCAACAGCACCATGGCACCGACGTTGTTCATGAAACCAGACAACAAGGCGCCCAGACCCATCAGCGCGGCAAGGCTCACGAGGCGCCCCGCTTTGGCGGGCAGCATGGTGCGCGTCAAGGCATCGACCGCTCCCGCGTTTTGCAGGCCTCGGCTCAGTATGAGCACGCAGGCCACCGTGATCACTGCCGGATGGCCGAAACCGATGAAGGCCTCGGTAGGGGTGATAAGTCCGGTGAGTACGCAGGCGAGCAGCGCACCGGCTGCCACCATGTCGTGACGCCAGCGCCCCCAGAGAAACATGGCTACAGTCGCCGCCAGAATAGCCAGAATCAGCCATTGATCGTTTGTCATAAGTACCCGCGGTGTTGATGTAGAGTGTGAATGGAGTCAGGAAACACGCCTGCCCGTGTCCGTGCAGCCGGTGAGACAGGTATAAGTGCGGGTAATCGACCCGAACAGTTGCATGAAGATCATGCGTATCTTTCCCCTTGAAATCACAGCGGCCATACCGCCGGCAGCAACAGCATCGCCAGCGCGAACACCATCAGCGTCAGCACCAACAACGTGGCGCCGGCGACGGCGGCAATCGAGATGTGCAGCCATCCCGCCAGCACCGTGCCGATCGTCAGCAACAGCAGGTCGGCGGCCTGCACCATGCCGTCGACCACGCGCTGGTGCCGGATGCCAGCACCGCCTGGAGCGGGCGTTTCATCCGCTGCGTGGGCGCGGATGCGGCCAGCACCTTCGCATCGCGGCTGCGCTGGTACCACGGCAGCGGGTCGCAGGTGCTCAGCGATCTGCATGAACTGGAGCAAGCGCTGTGGCAACAGCTCAGCGAACAGATTGCCACACTGGCGAAACCGCCGCAGGGGATGTTCGGGTTGCCGGGGCGCTGAGTCTGGCCGCGGGCTCCGACATCGACTGCTGCCCGCCACGGCTGGACTCGCCCACAAACGGTTTGGAGCGTGGCTGCGCACGATCCAACCTTATTCGTTAGCGCGCTTTTCTGCCGTCACTGTGATGCTGCAACCGTGTGCTGGTAAAGGTAGCGCTGGAACCCGGCGAAGACATTGATGATCTCTTCCGGTTTGCCGCCTAGATCGGCGACGGCGTCGGCGATGGAGTCGCGACATTGCAAGCGGAGCAACGGGTACAGTTTGCGTCGCTCCCGCTCTTTCACGCCTTCGCTGACGTAGTGCTGGAGCACGAAATCGAGAAACGCCTGTTGCTTGGCGTTGAATCGGGAATTGATATGCACCCGCACATGGTCGGCGCGAACCACACGGGTCACTGGCGGGAGCGCGCAGGCTACGTGGGCGAGCACATCGAACAGGTCGCATTTTTCGGCGTCGATGAGTTGCTGCATCGCGACCAGCTTGTCATGGCCGAAATCCTTGTCGGCCAGGCCTTGCAGCAGCTTGGCGCGGGTGTCAGGAGCGCTCCACAGGGCGCGCAGTTCTTCCTCGCTCTGGAAAAAGTCGGGCAGCTTGCCGAACAACATTTCCATGAACTGCTGCGCACTCATCGGCGTGCCGTCCGGATGCCAGAACGTCGTCATCATCATGCGCTGGATGGTGCGCTCCTTGCCATCGGCGAGTTTCACTTTCACTTTCTTCTTTTTCCACACACGCATCGGACCTTGCCGCAGACCGGGCACGGCTCGTTCGGACATTCGCACGGACTTTTGCCGCACACGGCGCAGGGTTTGGGCGGCGTGACGACACACGCGCAGCGATTTTGCCCGCACCTCGGGAACGGCTCATCCGGTTCGGGTGGGCCATCCCACTCCGGGTCCTGAAAATTCAGATGTGCCTTCACGAAGTCGTAAATCGTGAAGTAATCCTTGCCGTCGAAAAGTCGCGTGCCGCGCCCGATGATCTGTTTGAACTCGATCATCGAATGGATCGGCCGCATCATTTCCGCGCCGGTTCAGTCCAACGAGGTCTATCTGTCGCGCCATGCACCGCGCCTTGGATGTTGCTACGCTGGCGCGCCAGATAAACGCTTATCGTTAGATTCCGATGATCTCATTCAGACCCTCGACGACCAGCGCAAGCTCCTCCGGGCTGGAGCGACCAAGCTTCCTGCCGATACGCTCAACGGACAGGGTTCGAATCTGGCTGATCTTGACCCACGAATGCTTGGCAAGCCTCGGAGATTTTAGTTCGTGTGTGAGGGGAAATCCCGCGCGCTGAGGTTGGCTGGTCAAAGCAACCGCGATGACTGTACCGGAGCGCTCGTTGAACACGTCGTGGCTGAGGATCAGTACCGGACGCAAGCCAGCCTGTTCGCGACCACGGATGGGGTCAAGATCGGCCCAACGAATTTCGCCTCTCAGTATTCGGGCCACGACTCAAGCTCCTGGCCCAAGCCTTCCTCCGCGAGCGCCTTCTCAAACTTCGGATCGAGTTTGGCGCACTCGGACGCGAGGCGACCACGCTCCATGCGCGCCAGTTTCTCGCTCACAGCGGCCTGAATCGCACGACTGCGATTGGGGAAAATGTTCTTGGAGACCAAACTATCGACGCGAATCAGCGTGTCCTGGTCGAGGGTGATAGCCACCTTTACGCTGCTCATGCCTTATCTCCGGGGTATGACAATACATCATACTATGGCCAACGGGCGCAAGGAATCCAAAGCTTGGTCAACAACTTATCGCCGGATATCCCTGCAGTCAACCAGCGCGTCGCGGTGGCGTTGGCGATCGAACAATTGCCGGTAGCGCTTCAGCGTCGGCGCGTATTGCCGGAGATACCGCCCAGCACGCCACGCAAAATCTGTCGGCCGACCTGGTTACCGACGCTGCGCATGGTGGACTTGGCGACTGCCTCGATCGCGCCTTGCCGGCGCGAGGTACCAAACAACATGTCCTTGAACCAGCCGCCGACACCGCCGCCGGCTGCTTGCTCGTGCGCGCCGGTATCGACCACAGGTGTTGTCGTGGCGCTTGCCGGGGCAGTTTCCGGCATCGCCTTGGCCCGCTGCGCCAGCACCTCATACGCCGACTCGCGATTGAGTGCGCTGTCGTAGCGGCTGCCGACCGGGCTGCGCGCACGCACCGTGGCACGTTCGTCATCGCTGATCGTGCCCATGCGGCAGCGTGGCGGCGCCATCAGCGTGCGTTGCACCGGCATCGGCACGCCCTTGTCCTGCAAGGTCGAAACCAGTGCCTCGCCAACCGCCAGCTCGGAAATCACTTTTGCGACATCGAGGTTGGGATTGGCGACAAAGGTTTCGGCGGCACTGCGCACCGCCTTCTGGTCGCGCGGCGTGAATGCGCGCAGCGCGTGCTGGATGCGGTTGCCGAGTTGGCTCAACACGTCGTCGGGCACATCATCGGGGTTCTGCGAGCAGAAATACACGCCCACGCCCTTGGAGCGGATCAGCCGCACCACTTGCTCCACGCGTTGGCGCAAGGCTGGTGGGCAATCATCGAACAGCAAATGTGCTTCGTCGAAAATGAACACCAGCTTGGGCTGCTCCAGATCGCCCACTTCGGGCAGGTTCTCGAACAGCTCCGACAACAGCCATAGCAGGAAACTGGAATACAGCCGCGGCTTGAGAATCAATTGGTCAGCGGCGAGCAGGTTGATGATGCCGTGCCCGCTCATGTCCTGGCGCATGATGTCGTCCAGCGCCAAGGCAGGCTCGCCAAAAAAATGCTTGCCGCCGTCGGACTCCAGGCGCAGCAATGCGCGCAGGATCGCCGCAACCGACTGACTGCTGACCAGACCGTATTGCCCGGAAATCGCCTTGGCGTTTTCCAGGACGTGATTGAGCAACGCGCGCAGGTCGTCCAGATCGAGCAACAGCAGGCCCTGATCATCGGCCAGCCGGAACGCGATTTCCAGCACCCCTTCCTGCACATCGTTCAGTTCCAGCACCCGCGCCAGCAGGGTGGGGCCCATCTCCGACACTGTGGTGCGCACCGGATGCCCGAGCTTGCCGAACAGATCCCAGAACACCACCGGATTGGCTTCGTTGGCAAAGCCACTGATGCCCAGCGTATCGATGCGTTTTTGCAACTT